>CALAMB010000053.1 GCA_937925645.1 uncultured Acidobacteriota bacterium | reverse complement strand
CCAGCACCGCGTCCTGGAAGCGGGGCAGGACCAGGCCGGCGGGCAGGGCCACCGGTGGGGCGTCGGCGGCGCCCGGTTTCTGCAAGCCCCACAGGGACGGCTTGTCGGACGCGTCGTCGGGGTTGACGCCGAGCCATGCCCGCCGGATGGTATCCGCCTCGAATCCCAAGTCGACCAAGGCCTTCTGAACCTGCCGGTCCTGTTCCAGCCGGCGCCGCCAGGCCACCACCAGCGGGAAACCGTGATCGTGCCATGGATTCACTGAAGGCAGCGGCAGCAGGTTGTCCGGGTCGACGCCGGCTTTCTCCAGATGCTCGGCCGGCACATGCTCCCGCAGCATCCCGCCCATCTGCTTCTTCGCGTCGGCGGCCTCCTGCTGGGCCTTCTCCAGCTTGGCCACCGAGTCGTCCACCTTTTGGGACATCCCCTTGATCCGTTCCCGCCACCGGTCGAACTGCTCCAGGTCGATGGCCACGAGGTGCCCGTACTTGGCATGCATGTCCCGAGCCAGCGCCTCGAGCTGATTCAACACCGCCTCGCCGCCGGCGATGATCTCGCGGCTCATCCCCTGCATGTCCGCCGGCGAACGGGGCATGACGGGGCTCCGGCCCGTCGCCCGCTTCTTGATCTCCTCCACCTCCTTGGGCAGCCGCTTGGCCTTGCGGAGCACCTTGGCGATTTTCACCTGGGCGGCCTGGAGCGGCGCCATGTCGATGGTCACCGCCCGGTCGGCGGTGCGGAGCTGCTCGTCGCGGTACGCCTCGATGGTCTTGGCCGGCGCATCCGGCTTTTCCACCGCCAGGAAGATCCGCTGGACGTCCATGTACTCCTCGTCCAGGATCTCGCCGGTGCCGCGGTGGAGCACCAGGCCCCGCAGGATGTTGGGGAACAGCCACACCGTGTCGATGCGGGTGGTGATCTCCTCGAACAGGAGATCTTCCACAGCCCTTGATTTCAGGTCCTTCTGGCGGGTGACGAAGCAGCGGACACGGCACTGGGGCAGCCGCGAGGTGATCACCGGATAATCGGGATGCATGTTGCGGATCTCGATGGCCTCCGCGCCCGAGAAGAAGGCGGGAAGGTACTGGTCCTCGGCGGCGGCGTTGAAGTACTCGTAGTTCATGTCGTCGGGGAAGTAGGGCCACCGCTCCTTCAGCCACTTGTCGTCGTAGGTGCCTGTTTTGTTCTGGCGCACCGGGCTCATGAAATCCAGCGGCCCGAAGCCGGCCGGATCGGGCCGGTCGGCGGGAGCGCCCACCAGCCGGCCCGGGATCTCCACGTTGGGGAGCGGCACCCGCTCCAGGCCGTCGGCGCCGCGCACCGGCCGGATCCCCTTGCCCGCCGGGTTCTTGTCGAAGCCGGGACCGCCGAAGGCACGGTCCCAGGTCAAAGGCATCTCGGCGAACGGCTCCGGGTCAGTGATGGTGGCCAAACTGCCGGCGCCGCGCTCCCAAAACCGGTCGCCAAAGACGTTCAGGGTCTTGCTCACGGCGCCCACCCGCACGCTCACCGGCGCCGCCGGCCAGCGCTGCCCCCGCGGGGCGCAACACGAGCCGGCCACGAGGAACTCGCCGCGCGGCTTGGCCATGCCCGTGTCCACGACCGGCATGGGGCCGAGTTGCGCCGGCACCGTCTTCCACAGCTCCTGCTCGGTCAGGAGGCCGTCGGGCGCGGTGAGGTCGAAATAGACCATCAGCGTGTAGGCCATGTACAGCCGGTTCCGCAAGCCGAACGGCTTGATGAACAGCGACAGTTCGTTGGGTTTAAAAACTTTCATTTGCTACTCATCTTCAAATGATCATTGCGGCTGCGCAACTCAGGGATAAACAGAAATTCCGGGTATTTCTTCCAGTAAGCCTTCTCTTATACTTTTCGGTCCGCACAGAACTGGTCAACACCCACAGTCTAACGGAGGTCACTTTTGATACAAATCCAATATGCCCAGTGTAGGAATGATCGGGGGGCAAGTCAATGACTGGGTGAAGGTTTTGCCAATTACCAGCCGGATGACGGCAACCATGATCCAGTCTGAAATGAACGATCGCCATACTGTCAGGACAAAAAATCCCGCTTTGAGTTCGTTTGTACCGCCACCGGTTGGAGAGCCTCACCTATCACGTTCGAGTGGGCACTCGGTCTGGTCAAAACTCCAGACCGTGGATTACTCAACCCGTCATTCACGATCTGAACATAATTTTCATTTCAACAAGCAAGCCGCTCCCTGGATTCAGATCATCATCTTCAATACATTCAAATCCGTCGCCTCAGCTGCCATGTGGGTGGTTTCCGTAGCCATGTGTGTGAAGGTTGCCGCAACGGCCATTTCGTTGGCCACCACGCGGCTTTTCCCGCCCGACATCTCGATCTTCTCGCCAGCGAGTTCTGTTGCTTCCCCACAGCCGATGACTTTTGATCCGGACATCTTGATATCCTCGCCCAACAGCTTCATCCGGTTTCCCACCACCACGTTTTCCCCACCGGACATTTTCATCAACTCACCGATCATCATTTGGTGCTCGCCCATCATGAGCATGTTTTGTCCGGCCATCTTGGTGTTCTCGCCCACCAGCTCCATGACCTGTCCCACCATGCGAGTGGTGGATTCCTTCAGCTCCGTCTTGAGCAAGCCCATTTCGGTTTTTGACTCGAAGAAAGTATGGTGCAGTGGGGTAAATTGAAAGCTGCCGCCCATCTTCAATTCCAGATCCAACGCAATAGTGATGTCGATAGCCGTGATCAGTTTGATATGGGTGTAGTTGCCGAGATAGATGCCCTCCTCCGCCCCGATCACCATATGGAACGAGTTGCCCGAAACGGTCTCGTGGCTGTCGTGGCACTTGAAGTTCCAGGTCCCCTCCGTCTCGGTGTCGATGCCGTCCACCTTTTTTTCCAGCTTGCTCAGTTTTTTGCTCAATTCATCGTAGTCATCGTCATGCGGCGGCGGCGTGGTCGCCGTGGTGGGCGGCGGCGTGGTGGGCGGCTCCGGCGGCCCCCCGCCCATCGGCGGGTCGTTGGGCGCTCCGATCCGGATGAACGACTGCTTGTTCGGCACGTGCATCAGGATCCGCTCGCTCCCCGCCTGGTCCTCGATCGCAATCTTGTTGCTCCCCCCCGTCTGGATCGTCGCCATCGTCTGGTTCGCGTCCTTCACCACGCTCGGCGTCTCCGCGTTCGGCACCGCCCCGGCGATCACCGGCCGGTCCGGGTCCCCGTCGATGAACGTCAGCAGCACCTCCGTCCCCTTGTGCAGCGGAAAGTGCATCCCGTGCCCCGCCCCCGCGTACGGCTGCATCATCCGCACCCACGCCGACGCCTTCCCGTCTTTCCGCCCCGACACGTCAAACGGCAGCACCACCTTGTACCGCCCCTGCCCGTCCAGCTCCGCGTACTGCCCGCTGCCCGCCCCGTCCACCTTCGCGTTCAGCGTCCCGTACAGCCGCGCCTTCGCCGTCACCCGCGCCGGCCGGTACTGCACCCCCGCCGGCACCGCCTCGAACGTGTTCCGGTAGTACGGCTCCCGCTCGCCCGCCGTCAGCTCCCCGCCCAGCCCCGCCAGCAGGTACGCCGCCTGGCTCCCCTCGTGCGTCAGGGCCGTGGTCAGGTACGTCCCGTTGAAATCGGCGCGGTAGTGATCGGGCACCTGGAACGTGTATCCCGGCCGCAGGTACGGCACCGTGCTGCTGCCGGCGAACACCCGCTCCCGGCACAGCAGCTCCTCCGCCCGCACCGCCGCCAGCGCCGCCCCTTCCGTCGGCGTCCGGAAGTGCTCCCCGTACAGGTACACCTCGCCCCGTCCCTGCGGCGCCACGTCCGCCTGTCCGCTCAGTTCCAGCGACGGCGTCTCGTAGTTGTAGTCTTTCAGCACCAAGCGCTTCGGCAGCAGCCGCTGCCGGCAGCGCAGCTCGAACAGCACCTCCTCACGGTGGAAGTGCTGCAGCCCCGACGGTGTGGAATAGTGCAGCGTCTCGCCGTCGGGGAGCGGTCCGTGGGCCACCTTCGTGTCCGTCAGGATCACCTTGTCCCGCCCGACGTCCTGCTCGAAGTAGTAGTAGATCCCCTCCCGCTCCATCCAGCGCGACACGAACGCCAGATGACTTTCGCCGTACTGGCAGACGTACTCCCACTCCGGGTACTCGCGCTGCAGCCGCAGCTCGAAATCCAGCTCCGTGAGCCCGCCGTCCTTGAGGCACGTCTCCAGGATCTGCGGCACCGTTTGGTTCAGGAACACCTGGTTGTGGTGCGTCAGGCCCAGCCACCAGAGCCGGGGCACGATCACCGCCCGATAAAAGACGTAATTATCCATCTGGTGGAGCTGTTCGAACTCCGCCAGGATCCCCTGGAACGGCACGTCCCCTTCGGGCCGGCTCACCGTCAGCGCCGCTGGCGCCGCCAGCACCGCCGCCAGGTTCAGATCGGCCGTCTCGGCCACCACTTCCACCTCGAACCGGTAGCACCGCGACAGCCCCTCCTCACCGCGGAACCGCACCACCGTGAATGTCTCCGCCGGCAGGGCGCCCGAAAAAAAATGGAAGCGCCGGGATTGCTCGTCTGCCATCATAACCTCCTCATAAACCATCCGGTCGGCCAGAAACAGGTCGACCGGTGACGATCAGATGAAACCAGCGGTTGATTGGAATCCAATGCGCTCAGTGTAGAGAGCAACCGGTCTCAAGTCAATGATTTGGTTCCGGCACCACGGACTTTCGTGCCTTTGGGAATTACCGCCAACGAACCGTCCCATCAGCGAAGGCCGGTTCAGATTATCGTGGTCAAAGCCGACAGAACCGTGTTCTCCGCGTGCATGTCGGTTTTCTCGGCCACCGTGTTGAGACCGACGC
>CALAMB010000052.1 GCA_937925645.1 uncultured Acidobacteriota bacterium | reverse complement strand
GTCCATGATTCGCCACAACAGGCAATCTCCCGATTCACCGATTCACCCATTCACCGTTTCCTGTTGACACCGCTTTGGAAATGCTGCAATTTAGCCGGGATCATTTCTCGCATATTTCATTCAAGCTGGAATCACCATGAACTGCACCGCCGTCATCCCCGCCCGCTACGCCTCGCAGCGACTACCGGGCAAGCTGCTCCTCCCCCTGGGGGGCAAGCCCGTCATCCAGCACGTTTGGGAACGCGCCCGCCGCTGCCCCGTGGTGGACGAGGTGATCGTGGCCACCGACGACGCGCGCATCGCCGAGGCGGTGGCCGCGTTCGGCGGCCGGGCGGTGATGACCTCATCGGATCACACCTCGGGCACCGACCGCATCGCCGAGGCGCTCGCCGGCATCGACACCCGGATCGCCGTCAACGTCCAGGGCGACGAGCCCCTCATCGAGCCGGCCACCATCGCCGCCGCGGTGGCGCCGCTGCTGGAGGACCGGGGCGTGTGCATGTCCACCGCCTGCACCTCGATCCGCAGCGCCGACGAGCTCTTCGATCCCAACTGCGTCAAGGTGATCCTCAACACTGACGGCAACGCCGTCTACTTTTCCCGCCTGCCCATACCCTTCATCCGGGAGTCCGGTCTCGATTACGCCTGCTACCGGGCGCACATCGACGCCCATCCGCTGCTGCTGAAGAATTTCTACCGGCACATCGGCCTCTACGCGTACCAGACCGAATTCCTGAAAATCTTTGTAAACCTGCCCGCCTCCAGCCTGGAGCGGATGGAGAAGCTGGAGCAGCTCCGCGCCCTCGAGCACGGCTACGCCATCCGCGTGGTCGCGGTGCGCGACAACGCCCTCGGTGTCGACACCGAGGCGGATTACCAGCGGATCAAAGCCATCATCGAAGGCGCCTGATCCGGCCGGCCGCTGCCCGAAACCTTTTTTCTCAATCCGCCTCTATTCCACCAGGGCCATGGGCACGGTCGGCGGATTTGACGTTGTCCGTCCGTCCTGTCGGCTCTATAATGATCCGTGGAGTTTCCGCAGGAAAGTAACATGAGCAAACCATCGCCCCTCGCCGCTTCGATTCCGGTGATCCTGGTCGCGCTGCTGGCCCTGGCCGCGGCGGCCCCGACGGCGCCGGCGCAGGACGTGTCCGGCGGCCCGGTGATCCGCTCGCGGGTGTTCGTGGTCAACCTGTTCGTCACGGCGGCCAAGGGCAAGAGCTACGCCCGGGACCTGACCCGCGACGACTTCGCCATCTACGAGAACGGCGTCCGCCAGGAGATCAAGTACTTCAACAACCTGAGCCAGTCCCGCGACCTGCCCCTCACCATCGCGCTGCTCATCGACACCAGCGGCTCGGTGGCCGACAAGCTCTCCCACGAGGTGGCCACCGCTTCCGCGTTCTGCAAGCACATCGTCCGGCCGGGCAAGGACATGGTGACGGTGATGGAGTTTCACTCCGACGTGATTCTCGTGCAGGACTTCACCGACGACATCGACCGGATGCAGAAGTCGCTGAGCAAGCTCCGGCCCGGCGGCAACACCTCCCTCTACGACGCCGTGTACCTGGCCTGCGAGGAGAAGCTCAAGAACGAGGCCGGGCGCAAGATCATCGTCGTCCTGTCCGACGGCGAGGACACCGCCTCCAAGACGAGCATGGACGCGGCCATCAAGGTGGCCCAGAAGAACGACGTGCTGATCTACGGCCTGGGCGTCCGCTCCATGAACTACGGCGCCGATTTCCGGGCCCTGGAGCGCTTCTGCAGGGAGACGGGTGGTTTGTTTTTCTCCCCCAAGGCGTCCTTCGAGTCGCTCAAGAAGACGTTCGACGCCATCATGGAGGACATCAACCACCAGTACAACATCGCCTACGAGCCGAAGGACCAGACCCGCGACGGCACGTACCGCGACATCAAGGTGACCTGCCTCCGCAAGGGGCTCAAGCTCCAGTACCGGCAGGGCTACTTCGCGCCCGAGGACTGAGCCGCCGCCCCGCGCGGACCGCGGCCGCCCCGGACCGGGACAACCGGATGAACCAGACGCGTACATCCAGACGGCCGCGACATCCTGAAGGGCGCCTCCATCACCGCGCCGCGCGCCGGATCGAGGTCCGGACATGCTGACCAGCCTCCTGGCGGGCGTGCTGACCGGCTGTCTGCTGGCCATCCCGCCGGGGCCCATCAACTTCGCCGTCTTCGAAAAAAGCATGAAGGGACAGCGTCGCGCCGCCTTCCGGCTCGCCGCCGGGGCGGTGTGCGGCGACTCGTTCTACTGCCTGGTGGCCATCATCTACCAGCTCTCCACCGAGCTGCTGGAGCTGGTCAAGATCGTTTTCAGCGCCTTCGGCGGACTGTTCCTCATCGGACTCGGCGTGTATTACATCTGGGTGAGGAAGTGCCCGCTGCCCGCCGCCGCCGGCCTGCCGCCCGATCCGCGGGATCATCCGGATCACGCCCACCAGGGCCATTTCATCACGGGGCTGCTGCTGGCGCTGTCGAACCCGTTCTACATCGTGGTCATGATCGCGGTGACCGAGCTGTACTATTCGGTGGGCGTGCTCTACCTGCACATGGGCAACAACCTGGCGTTTCTCATCGGCA
>CALAMB010000051.1 GCA_937925645.1 uncultured Acidobacteriota bacterium | reverse complement strand
GAGGCCGAGCGCTCCATCTCGCGGTGGAGGAAACGCAGGTTGTCCGCCCGCACGGACATGTCGAAGATACGGTCGGCGACCACGTAAGGCAGCAGGAAGTCGGGCGGCGCGAAGGCGGTCTGCTCCTGCCAGTTTTGGGCGAACGGGGAGAAATTGAGATCGGCCGCCAGCATCTTGATCCGGGCGAACACGTCGCCCCACGACTCGGGCTCCCGGATGGAGCCGTAACGGATCCGGTCCCACAGCATGTGGTCGAAGAAGAGCCGGCCCAGCCGGTCAGGGTTGAACTCCAGCACCCGCCGCCGGGACCGGTACCCGGTCTGGGACAAATGGTCGATGCTGAGGCGCACGGCCACCTCGCGGGGGCTTTTCTTGTCCAGCCGGACGGGAGCGGCGACCACCGCCCAGCCGTTACGGCCGGGATCGAAAAACAGACCTTCCACGAGGTATTCGCCGCGCGGGAGCAGGACCAGCTTTTCGTAAGTGAGGACGTCGTCCGAAGTGCTGCCGGACGCCGCCAGCGAGGCCGTTTCGCGGAAGGCCACATAACCGTCCAGGTTGATGATCACCAGTTGGAGCCGGAGGTCGGCGCCGGCGGCGACGAGCAGGGTGGGCGCCATGTCGAATTGCAGCAGAACGTGGTGGCTGGGTGCGGCGCCGCCGGCAAGGCCGGCGCCCAGCGACAGAATCAGGGAAAGCAGGAGCAGACGGACACGCGTCATGGCCGACACCTCCGCCGCCGGTTCCGGTCTGCCGGCGGGCAATCACACTCCGTTAGATGGACCGCACCGCAGGAAGTTCATCCGCGTCCGCTGGTGGGCCGGGCCGATGAGGCGTCAAGGCATACGGCGCAGCCGGACCTCGATGCCCGGCACATCGGCGAGCATCGTCTGGAGTCGCGCGATGTCGGTTTCCCCGAAATGGTACGGGTACAGCACTGTGGGACGAATCCGCCGCGCGGCGTCGGCCGCCATATCCAGCGTCATGGTGTACGGCAGGTTCACGGGGAGGAACGCGATATCCACGTCGGTCAGTTGATCCATCTCGGGGATGTTCTCGGTGTCGCCGGCGATGTAGACGCGGGTGTCGCCGAAGGTGAGCACGTAGCCGTTCCCTTCGCCCTTCGGATGGAACGGTTCGCCGCTCGGCCGCTTGTGCGCGATGTTGTAGGCCGGGACGGCCTCGACGTGAACGCCTTTCACCATGCGCGCGTCGCCGTTGGCCATGACGGTGACGCACTCCAGCCGGTCGGCGCAACGCGCGGAAGTGATCACCGCCGTGTGGGGCGTCCGGATTTCGGCGACGGCGGCCGGGTCCAGGTGATCGCCGTGGTGGTGCGTGATCAGGATCAGGTCGGCGTCGGGCAGCGCCGAGTAGTCGGCCAGCCGGCTCCAGGGATCCACGTGAATCCGCAGGCTGCCCAGCTCCAGCAGCAACGTGCCGTGGCCGATGAAGGTGATGGTCAACGGACCGGCCGTCGTGTCGAAGCGGTCTTTCTCCAGGGCGGGCCCGGCGGCGGACGCGGACACGGTCAGCGCGACCAGCAGCGACAACACGGACAGAATACGCATGTCAGCCTCCCATCCAATTGTTCTCCCAGTATAATCCCTCGGCGATCTTCCTGCAACGCATCGCCTGACGGCCGCGGGCCGGCGAGCGGCAGACCGGCCTCACCTGCGATTCGCGTCGATTCGGCCGCCGTTTTGGGAATCGCAAATTCATCCGCGCCGGTCGCCCGGATTCTGGTAGGATGCAAATGAGGGAGAGGAGATCGCCGATGCCGAAAAAAAAGCCAGCCAGTCAAACAGCCGCGGATGTTCCGATATCCGATCAGGCTCCCGACTCGGCGGCGGTTCACGCGTACGTATGCCGGCGTTGCGGCGCGCTGTACGAATCGGTCCATCCGCCGTTTCCGGTGGGCGGTCTCAATTACAACTACGCCCGTCCGGACGACGATCCCACCTACGACGGCGTGGGCCGGTGCGCCCGCTGCGGCGGCCCGCTGACGCTGGTCCGGTCATCCGGCGCCCCGGGCCGCATGGCGTAGGCGAACCGTCCGGAGAGAACGGTCCCCTGCCTGCGGCAACGGCCCGTTTGATATCTGGTCAAACCGGAAACACGCGGCGATCAGCTTGGCGAGACGTCAGGATTGGCGCTGATCCCGC
>CALAMB010000050.1 GCA_937925645.1 uncultured Acidobacteriota bacterium | reverse complement strand
AGTTCAGACGTGTGCTCTTCCGATCTCTGCAAGCATTCAGCAGTATTTCTCACTGGTCTTACTGTGCCGGGTCGCCCAACTCATCATCGATATGCAAAATCAATAGTTTGATGACGAAAGTAGCCAGGCGCTGCCCGGCTTCGCCGGGCGGCGCCTGGCTATTCTCGTTGCGGTTTGAACAGTGCGCCGGAGAGGAAGCCGATCGGTAGGGAGTCTGAAAATCTGTCCTCGAAGATTTGGTTCCGACTCCGTCGGGTTGAGCGAGGCGCTCAAGCCGCGAAAACCGAAGTCCGTTGTCAGAAATCCACGCGGGTGATCGAGTCTTGAGTCTCAATCTCGGGCGCGGTTACCTCACGAACCAGCCAGTATGCGACCGCGAGCACAGACGGTGGTCGCGAGTTACTTCTTCGACTCGTGCACGTAAACCGGCAGTCCCGCCACCATGGTCATGGCCGGCCGGAACTTGGCGATGAAGGCGTTCACGGCGGCCACCCGGGCGGCGTCCATCATGCCGTCGGGCATCTGGCTCAGCATCTCCAGCGTCAGGCCGCCCGGCCCCTGGATGGCCAGCGGGTTGTTCCGCCAGACCACGATGTCGGCGAACCAGCCGGGGGAACCGGCCGCCGGCGGCAGCGCGGCGATGGCGCCGACCTCCGTCTCCTGCTTGGCCACGTAGGCCGCCCAGAACGTCATGCTGCCGAGTGTTTCCTCGATGGTCATGTGCATGGGATTGTCCGGTGTTTCGGCGGTCAGGCCGAAGGGGCCGTACACCCGGCCCACGAGGTAGTCCGCGGGGCGGAACTCCGGCTCCGGCCCGTCCTGGTCCAGCCAGTGGTACGGGTCGATCTCCAGGGGCGTCCGCGCCACCGCGCCGATGACGGTGAGGGCGGGGCGCGGATCGCGCATCGCCGGCGGGTCGGTGTTGAGCGTGAACGGGATGTCGGCGGCCATGACCAGCGGCGTGGCGACCAGGTGGTGATAGCGGGGGACCGCCGGCAGGCCCCGCCAGAAATTGGCGTAGCCGTCGTGGGGGATGTCCCACAGCTCCTGGAGCGGGGCATAGCTCGTGCGGGAGCCCTGGCCGTCGAGGGCGAAGATGCCCGGCTGGAAAGAGAAGCCGATGTTCCGCGAGGCCGGGGTGGTGTCCGCGTTGATGCCGCCCGGCCCGATGACATCCGCGAACACCTGGTAGGAGACGTTGGTCAGGTGCTCCACCCGGTACCGTTCGTTCCGGAAGGTGCGGGCCACGGCGCCGAGGTCCGCGTCGACGGGGACGGCCCGCTGCCACCACGCGGGCAGCTCGTCCCACGTGGCCGGCAGTTCGCCGAGGTCGGTCTTGAGCTGCTTGATGGCGTTCACCCAGAGGTCCACCGCCCCGTCGCCGGCGCAGTGGCAGACCGCCTGGGAGGGCATCTCGGGCAGCGCCGGGTCGGCGGCGCACTTGGCGTACCAGATCCGGGCCAGCGTCTCGAGCAGCGTTTCCCAGGCCGTGGCGGCCTGCTCGCCCACGGCGGCGAGCTTGTCCGCGAGGCGGGCCGCCCCGTCAGGCGCGGCGAAGTCCACGTGGCTGAGCCCGTCCAGGTCCGCCGCCAGCGCGGCGGTATCGATGGGCCGGTGCAGCCAGTCGACCACGCCGTTCCGGAGGAAGGACCAGTCGGTGGACAAGGCGTTTCCCCGGCGGAAGAACTTCGTCTCGGTCTCCCGCACCAGCCAGTAGAGCGCCGCCGATTCCCGGCTGGTGAACACCTGCTCCTGGGCGTTGACGAAGGTGAAAAGACCGAAGCTGTGGTCCCAGAACGTGACGGGCGTTCCGGTCTCGGTGACCGTGGCGTAGCCGTCCAACTGGCTGGCCTTCATGAAGGGAGCGCTGGAAAACAGGGTGCGGCTGGTGACGCCGCCGTCGAGCTGCAGCTTCCAGCCCAGCCAGCGCACCCAGCCGGGGGACTCGGGATGCTCGTCGGGCGGTTTCAGCCGGTCCACGTCGGATCCGGTCGCCGGGTTGTGGGCCAGGTACAGGATCTCGTCGATGTCGGCCGGATTTTCGAGATAGTAATAGAGCCCCACCCGCAGGTTGAAGTGCCCGGTCTGTTCGGCCGGATCAATCGCCGCCGTATCGAAAAACGAGTCGCCGCCGCAGAAGCGGTGGTCGTACGACAGCGCCTTGTAGGCGTCGAAATCATCAGTCGCGTAGCGGCGGCGATAGTACATGATGTCGTTGGCGCCGGTGAGCCCGTGGCGGTGGCACCAGGCGGCCATGCTCCGCCGCTCTTCCATGTATTCGGAGTTGCTCTCGGGGGGGAGGATCGTCGCCGCGAGCATGTCCCGCATGACGTAGTGTTCGGCGTAGCCGGTGGGCCGCCAGGCCTGCGCGCCGGCATCGTAGAAGTACTGGAGCAGCCCCACCTGGGCGCCGTTGTACCAGTTGGTGGCGTAGGGGTGGCGGGGATCCCAGCGGCCGCTGGCCAGCGGCTCGTCTCCCGGCGATTCCCCCCACCAGGCCAGCGCGTCGTCCCAGACCGACTTGGAGACGCAGCGGACGATGGAGCGGTAATAGGGAATCACCGTGACGCTCTGCGGCGGTCCGGCGAAGGCGGCGTCGGCCACCTCGGCCAGAATCGGCTGGGCGAACAGGTGCCCGCCATCGGTGTCCCGGCCGACGACGCTGAACGGGACGGTCAGGGCGCCCCCTCCGGCCGCGGGTTCCACCACCAGGTCGATGAAGCTGGGGATGGGCAGGCTGAACAGCGCGTCGATGTCGGGGGAGGCGCCGGGCACCGCGATGTCCCAATCGGCGCCGCTGTCCGCAGGGGGCGTCACGGTTCCGGCGGGGATGGGGCCGAAGCGAGTGCCGAGGGTTTGTTCCTGCAGCTCGTTGAAGCGATCGATGATGGGGGCGTTGTACCAGCAGGACTGGCCGCTGGTCTGCACCATGACCGCCGGGGCGGTGGGGTAGGTCAGCGGCGGCCAGGTGCCCGGATCCGATTCGCAGGGATCGGCGGGCGGCTCCGTCGGGGCGCCGGCGCCGACGCCGATGCGGTTCAAAAGAAAATCGGGATTGATCTCGACCGCCGCGCAGTCGGCGGTTCGGGCGAACAGGTAGTTCTGGTCGGACGGGTCCGCGGCGATCGATTCCACGCTGTTGCTCCAGTAGCCGTGGAGCACCACGCTGTCCTTGCCTTCGTCGGCCAGGTAGTCGTTGGCGGCGGTGACAATCCGCCACATGGTGTCGCGTTCGCATACCCGCTCCCAGTCCGACGGGTCCACGTAGAACGCCGGGTCGGACACGTCGGCAAAGTACCCGAAGCGTTCGCCGGGCGCCGGCAGCTTCTTGGCCCAGACGGAGATGTGCATGTGGTCGTCGA
>CALAMB010000049.1 GCA_937925645.1 uncultured Acidobacteriota bacterium | reverse complement strand
ATGGACACCGGCAGCAGCTTCGAGGGGATGGGCGCCAGCCGCGAGGTGCTGTTCTCCGGCCTGGTGGAGCCGGCGTTCTTTCTCCTGATGGCGGGCTGCATGGCGATCGCCGGTCAGACGTCGCTCGCCGACGCCCTGCCGGCGTTGCAGCGCTCCGGCGGGCTGCTTCAGGTGGCCCTGGTGCTCGGCGTGATCTCGTTTTTCATCATGCTGCTGGTGGAGGGGTGCCGGGTGCCCGTGGACGATCCCAACACGCACCTCGAACTCACCATGATCCACGAGGTCATGGTGCTGGACCACGCGGGGCCCGACCTGGCCTTCCTCCAGTACGCCGCCGCCCTGAAGATGGTCATCGTGGGGGCGCTGATCGCCGCGCTGGTGCTACCGGCGGCGATGCCGCTTGGCGTGTCGGCCGCGATGATCCTACTGGTGCTGGCCGCGGTGGCTGTGGCCACCGGCCTGGTGGAATCGGTCACGGCGCGACTGCGCATGACCCACGTGTCGCAGTTCGTGTTCCTGATGACGTCCAACGGGCTGATCGTCCTGGCGGTGGTGCTGCTGTTCAAATTCGGGGGGCTGCGGTGATCAACTTCCTGATCGTCCTGTTCGGCGTGACCATGCTTTACGTGGCGGCCACCAGCCGCATCGAGGCGTACGTCCGGATGCTGGTGGCGCAGGGCCTCGTGCTGTTCCTGCTGGTGGCCGCAGACTGGCAGAGCTTCCACCTGCTGAACCTGCTGTTCCTGGCGGTGGAGACCCTCGGGTTCAAGGCGATCATCATCCCGTGGTTCCTGCGCCGGGTGGTCCGCCGCAACGGTGTCTACCGGGAACTCGAGCCGTACATCCCCAACTTCTTCTCGGTGGTCATCGCCAGCCTGATCTTCGCCTTCGGTTTCCTGCTGGCGTACGGCTCGCTGGATTTTGCCCGGGACATCAAGCCGCTGTACTTCGGCGTCTCCGTGTCCACCATGCTGACGGGGCTGCTGGTGATCACCACCCGGAAGATGCTGGTCACCCACGTCGCCGGTTACATGATGCTGGAGAACGGCATCTTCCTGCTGTCGCTCTCCATGGCCCGGGAGATGCCGCTCCTCGTGAACCTGGGCGTGCTGCTGGATATTTTCCTGGGGATCTTCCTGCTGGGGCTGTTCGCCACGAAAATCAAGTCCACCTTCGACGAATCGAAAATCGACGCCTTGACGCATCTCAGGGATTGACGCCATGCTGATCGCCATTCTCATCCTGTTCCCCCTCGTGGCCGGCGTGCTGCTGCTGGGGCTCAAGTCGAAGGCGGCCAACGTGGCGACCATCTACCTGTACGCGGTCCTGCACCTGGTGATCTCCGTTTGGCTGTGGCGGCAGCCGTCGTCGCTGCTGCCGTTCTTCCGGGTGGACAACCTGAACATCCTGTTCCTGCTGGTCCTGTCGGTGCTGTACCTGGGAGTGGCCTTCTACCACGGCGACTTCCTGAAGCAATCCGGCCTGAGCCCGCGGTGGCACACGTGGTACGCCATCTGCCTGCTGCTGTTCAACTGCTGCATGACCGGCGTGATCCTGTCCACGCATCTCGGCCTGTTGTGGGTCTTCGTCGAGGGGACCACCCTGGCCAGCGCCCCGTTCATCTACTACGAAGGGAACAAGGCCGCCCTCGAGGCGACCTGGAAGTATGTGTTCATCTGCTCGGTGGGCATCGCGCTGGCGTTCGTCGGGATCATCCTGCTGTCCATGAGCGCCGGGGACACCGTGTCGCTCTTTTTCGACGACCTCGGCGCCAACGCCGACAAGCTGTCGCCGTTCTGGCTGCGGCTGGCCTTCCCGTTCATCCTGATGGGTTTCGGGACCAAGATGGGGCTGGCCCCGGTGCACGCCTGGCTGCCCGACGCCCACGCCGAGTCGCCGGCGCCCATTTCGGCGGTGCTCTCCGGCACGCTGCTCAACACCGCGCTGCTGGGCATCCTGCGGGTGTACCGCGTCATGGACCTGGCGGGCCAGGCCGCGCAGGCCCGGATCCTGCTGGTGGCCATGGGCTTCCTGTCGCTGTTTGTGTGCGCCGTCTTCGTGCTCAAGAATCGCAACTACAAGCGGATGCTGGCGTACTCGTCGATCGAGAACATGGGGCTCATCGCGATCGGCACGGGCCTCGGCGGCGTCGGGATCTTCGCCGCCATGCTCCACTTGGTGGCCCACTCGCTGGGCAAGGCGTCCCTGTTCCTGACCGCGGGCAACATCCTGGGGCATTACGGCACCAAGGAGGTGGCCGGCGTGCGCGGCCTGCTGCGGGTGGACCGGACAACCGGCTGGCTGTGGATCTTCGGCTTCCTGGCCCTGGCCGCGTTCCCGCCGTTCCCCGCGTTCCTGAGCGAGTTCCTCATGGCCGGCGCCATCCTGGACGGCGGGTTCGCCTGGATGCTGGTGCCGTTCTTCCTGCTGCTGACCGTCATCCTGTTCGGGATGGGCCACTCGATCATGCAGATGGCGTTTGGCGATCCCAACCCCTCCGTGCGCCGCCAGCGGACGCCGCTGGTCAACTACGTGCCGCAAGTGCTCTTCCTCGCGATCCTGGTGGTGGTGGGGTTGGCCATGCCCGCGCCGGTGTACGACCTGGTGCAGCGGGCCGCCGTCAGCCTGGGCGGGGGGAGGTGAGCGTGAACGGCTGGCTTGCCACCCGGAACAACCGCAGCGAGGCGCGCGCCGACATTCCGGCCTGGACGCTGCCGGATCTGGCCGCCGAAATCATCCGGCGCTGCCAGGAGGGGCTGCGCCTGGCGGCGCTGTTCGGGGTTCCCACGGACGGCCGCCTGACCGTATACGCCATTCTGGCCGACGATTCCGCCGCCCGGCTCTGGATCGCCGGCGCGGTCGCGGCGCCTGGCGTTGCCTACCCGGCCATCACCCGGGAGGTGCCGGCCGCCCACGTGTTCGAGCGGGAGC
>CALAMB010000048.1 GCA_937925645.1 uncultured Acidobacteriota bacterium | reverse complement strand
TCGGTGAATCGGTGAGTCGGTGAATCGGTGAATCGGCGGAAAGGTGGTGGAGACATGGGTTATCAAAGTTTTAAAGAATTGAAAGTATGGCAGGTGGCGAAAAATCTGGCGATCGACATCTACAAGATATCCCGCTCCGAACCTTTTGTTTACGACCGGGGATTGCGGGACCAGATGCGGCGGGCCGCCGTTTCCGTTGCGGCCAATATCGCTGAAGGATACGAACGCAACAGCAGCAAGGACTTCATCCGTTTTTTGCTGATCGCCAAGGGTTCTCTCAGCGAGCTCCGCACCTGCATCGAAATCGCGGCGGGGATCGGTTCACTGAGTGAAACAGCTCTGGCCGAAATGGAAGACCGCTGCTTGCACATCGGCGCCATGCTGACCAAGCTGATCCATTGCCGCGCGTCGACTTGATCGCTTCTGACGATTCACCGACTCACCGATTCACCGATTCACCGAGGAATAACGATGCGCACGATCCTGCACGTGGACATGGATGCGTTCTTCGCGGCGGTGGAGCAGCTCCACCGTCCCGAGCTGCGGGGACGGCCCGTCATCGTGGGCGGCGACCCCAACGGCCGCAGCGTGGTCTCGTCGGCCTCCTACGAGGCCCGCGTCTTTGGCGTCCGCTCGGCCATGCCCATGGCGTGGGCCCGCAAGCTCTGCCCGCAGGGCGTGTTCCTCCCGTGCGACGGCGCCCGGTACGGCGAGACCTCCCGGATGGTCTTCCGCATCCTGGAGCAGTTCACCCCCGACGTCGAGACGGCCTCGGTGGACGAGGCCTACCTGGACGTGACCGGGTGCGAGCGGCTGTTCGGCCCGCCGCTGGCCATCGCCAAGGCCGTCCGGGCGCGGATCGCGGCGCGGCTGGGGCTGTCGGCCTCGGTGGGCGTGGCGTCGGGCCGCTGCGTGGCCAAGATCGCCTCGGAGCTGGCCAAGCCCGCCGGCATCCTGATGGTGCTGCCGGGCCATGAGGCGGAGCTGCTGGCGCCGCTGCCGGTGGGCCGCATGCCCGGCATCGGCCCGGTGCTGGAGGCGAAGCTCACGGCGCTGGGCGTGCGCACCCTGGGCGACCTGACCCGCATCGACGAGGCGCTGCTGGAGCGGGTGTTCGGCGTGTACGGCCCGCTGCTCCGCCGCCGGGCCCTGGGCCAGGACACGGCGGGCCTCCACGCCGACGAGCCCGCCAAATCCATGGGCAAGGAGACCACCTTCGACCAGGACCTGGTGGACCGCGCCGCCGTGGAGGCCGCGCTGGCCACGCTGGCCGAGAAGGTTTGCCGACGGCTGCGCCAGGACGGGATCGGCGCCCGGACCTTCACGGTCAAGCTGCGCTACAGCGACTTCCACACCTGCTCCCGCGCCCGCACCCTGCCCCACCCCACCCACTACGACTCGGTGGCCATCCCCGCCGCCTGGGAGCTGTTCCGCCAGCTGGACACGCGGCGGCTGGGCGTGCGCCTGGTGGGGGTGACGGCCTCCCGCCTCCGGCCCATGGTGCACCAGCCGTCGCTGTTCGACGAACCGGCGGAGCGCCGGCGCCGGCGGCTCTACGCCGGCGTCGATACCGTCCGGGACCGGTACGGCTTTGCAGCGATTTCGGCAGCGTCGAGAATATGAGGCATTGGGTAAATAGGTGAATGGGTGAATAGGTGAATGGGGAGGATGAACCATGGGATATCAGAGTTTTGAGGAGTTGAGGGTGTGGCAGGCGGCGAAGAAGTTGGCCGTGCAGGTTTACAAGACCACCACGGAAGGTCAGCTGGCCCGAGATTTTGGGATGCGCGACCAGATGCGGCGAGCGGCGGTTTCCATTGCGGCCAACATCGCCGAAGGATATGACCGGGGCAGCGACAAGGACTTCGTCCGCTTCCTGTTCGTGGCCAAGGGTTCGCTCAGCGAGCTGCGCACCCACCTGGCCATCGCGGCCGAAATCGGTTATATCCCCGACGCAGCCCGTGCCGGTTTTCTGGCCGATTGCACCCACATCGGCACCATGCTGACCCGGCTCATCAAAGCCAGAACCAATCCATGACCGGCACCACCCCATTCACCTATTCACCCATTCACCCATTCACCAGGCTTTGAACATGTTCATCCATCTGCACTGCCACAGTTACTACTCCTTTTTGCGGGGGGCCAGCGCGCCCGAGGCGCTGCTGGAGCAGGCGGCGCGGCTGGGACTGAAACAACTGGCGCTCACCGACCGCGCGGGGCTCTACGGCGCGGTGGCGTTCGCCCGCCGGGCCGAGGCGATGGGGATCCGGCCCATCGTCGGCGCCGAGCTGCCCCTGGAGGGCGCCGGCGGCGTGGTGGCCCTGCCCCGGTCGGCGGCGGGCTACGCCGCGCTGTGCCGGGCGCTCACCCGCCTCCACCTGGATCCGGCCTTCGAACCGTGGGCGGCGCTGGAAACGCTGGCCGAGGACAATTGGCTCCTCTTCGCCGAGCCGCACGGCCTGACGGAGGCGCTCCGGCGCTTCCGCTCGCCGCACCTCGTCGCCGAGCTGGTGGACCACGGCCGCCCGGCGGACCGCGCCCGCAACCGCGCCCTGGCCGAGCTGGCGCGGCGTCACGAGATGCCGGCGGCCGCCACCAACGCCGTCGGGTTCGCCGCGCCCGGCGACTGGGAGACCCACCGGCTGCTGACCGCCATCCGCCTCCGGAGCACCCTGGGCAAGCTGGGCCCCGCCGACACCGCCGCCCCCGACGCCTGGCTCAAGGCCCCCGCCCAGATGGCGGCGCGGTTCCGCGAACTGCCGGAGGCGCTGGCCGCCACCGAGCGCATCGCCGAATCGTGCGAGTTCCGCTTCACCTCCGGCGCCACCCTCCACCCGCCCTTCCCCCTGCCGGCGGGGGAGAGCGCCTTCTCGCTCCTGTGGAAGCGGGCGTTCGCCGGGGCGGCGCGGCGCTACCGGCCGCTGACCCCGGCGGTGATCGCCCGGCTGGAGCGGGAGCTCGAGGTGATCCGGCAGATGGGCTACGCCGAGTACTTCCTCATCGTGCGGGACCTCGTCGAGTTCGCCGAAACGTCGGGCATCCCCACCGTGGGGCGCGGCTCGGCCGCCGGCAGTCTCACCGCCTACGCCCTGGGCGCCACCCACGTGGATCCGCTGGCGCTGAACCTGTCGTTCGAGCGCTTCCTGAATCTGCACCGGACCGACCCGCCGGACATCGACCTGGACTTCTGCTGGCGGCGGCGGCACGAGGTGATCCGCTACCTGTACCAGAAGTACGGCCAGGACAACGCGGCCATGCTGGCCACCTTCGTCACCATGGCCGGGCGGGGGGCGCTGCGGGAGTCGGCCCGGGCCATCGGCATGCCGGAGCGCGAGATCAGCCGCTTCACCCGGCCCATCCCCCACCACCGCGCCGAGCACATCGACACGGTGCTCCGCGAGATCCCCGAGTGCCGGAACATCCCGTTCCACCTGGAGCCGTACGCCACGGTGATCCGGCTGGCCAAGACCATCGCCGGCCACCCGCGCCACCTGGGGCTGCACCCGTGCGGGATCGTGCTGAGCCGCGTGCCGCTGCACGAGGTGGTGCCGCTGCAGATGACCGCCGCGGGCTTCGCCGCCACCCAGTTCGACATGCGCGCGGCCGAGGACGTGGGGTTGCTCAAGATCGACATCCTGGGCCAGCGGTCGCTCAGCGTGATCGCCGACGCGCTGGACGCCGTGACCCGGCGCACCGGCCGGCGCCTCGACTTCAGCCAGGCGCCGCCGGCCGACCCGGCCACCTGGCGGATCATCCAGACGGGCCGGACCATGGGCTGCTTCCAGATCGAGTCGCCCGGCATGCGGTCGCTGCTCCTCAAGCTGGTGCCGCGGGACATGGAGACCATCATCGCCGCCAGCTCCGTCATCCGCCCGGGACCGGCCGACGCCGGGATGCTGCGCGAATTCATCGCCCGCTACCACGGCCGTCGCGCGGTCGCCTACCTCCACCCGGCGCTGGAGCCGATCCTCGGCACCACGCTGGGGGTGATGGTGTACCAGGAGGACATCCTGCGGGTGGCCGAGGCCGTGGCCGGCATCACGCCGGGCGAGGCGGACAAGCTGCGGCGGGCCATGTCCAGCAAGCGGTCGGCCGAGGCGATGCAGGCGCTGCGCGACGCCTTCCTGGAGAAGGCCGTCGCCCGGGGCACGGCGCCGGAGACGGCGGCCGAGATCTGGCGCCAGATGGAGACGTTCTCCGGCTACGCCTTCTGCAAGGCCCACAGCGCCTCCTACGCCGCCATCTCCTGGCAGGCCGCCTACCTGAAGGCCCACCACCCGGCGGAGTTCTTCGCCGCCGTGCTGGCCAACGGGGGCGGCTTCTACGCTCCGGCCGCCTACGTGCTGGAGGCGCGCCGGTGGGGCATCCCCGTGCGGCTCCCCCACATCAACCGGAGCGGCCGCGACTACGCCGCCGAGGGCCGCGCCGTGCGGGTGGGCCTGACCCAGGTGCGCGACCTGAACGCGGCCACCGTGGACCGCATCCTGGCGGCCCGC
>CALAMB010000047.1 GCA_937925645.1 uncultured Acidobacteriota bacterium | reverse complement strand
GACCGCATGCGCATCAGCTTGAAGTCCGCCATCGAGCGTCTGCGCAAACGCTGACCCCCGTTCGCGGAACACCGGCCAACCACACACCGGACCTCCGCGTCCGGTGTTTTTTTTAACGCATGGAGGAGGAAAAGCATGAGCCAGACACTGTTCATTCTGGAAAACAATCAGCAGGTGGGTCCGCTGTCGGCGCAGGACGTCGGGGCCATGGCCCAGGCCGGCCGGGTCAACGGCGAGACGTTATGCTGGGGCGACGGGATGCCCAACTGGCAGCCCCTGCGGGCGGTGCTGCCGGATCTGTTCCCGGCGGCGCCGGCGCCCGCGCCGGTGCCGGCCGCGCCGGCCGCTGCTTATCAGGGAGCCACTCAATTCGAGGTGCTGAAAACCGAGTACTACAAGATGCCCAAGATCACCCTCCAGCAGGCCGAGGTGGTATTGGAGGCGGGGGCGCTCCATTACATGATCGGCAACATCGAGATCGAGGTCCAGACGCCCTCGGCCGGCGGCTTCATCAAGTCGAAGCTCACCGGCGAACGGGCGGTCAAGCCCATCTACCGGGGCTCCGGCACAATTTTCCTCGAACCCACCTTCGGCGAGGTGAACGTTTTGGAGCTGCGGGGCGAGACCTGGATCCTGGACCGCGGCGCCTTCCTGGCCTGCGACCGCTCCATCACCGTCGACATGTATACCAACAAGGCGATCTCCGGCCTTTTCGGCGGCGAGGGCTTCTTCCAGACCAGCGTGTCCGGGCACGGCAAGGTGATGTACAACGCCCCGGGGCCGGTGGAGACGCTGCAGCTCAACAACGAAGTCCTGACCGTGGACGGCAGCTTCGCCGTGGCCCGCACCGGCAATCTGGACTTCCGCGTCGAGAAGGCCACCAAGAAGCTGTTCAGCTCCTGGGCTTCCGGCGAGGGGTTCGTGAACGTGTTCCGCGGCTCGGGCACGGTGCTCATCGCGCCGGTGCCCAACCGCTTCGTGACCCTGGTCAACGAGTTCGGCGGCCTGCATGCCGCCATCAGCCGAATTTCCAAGTGACACGCCGGCGGCCGCCGCGGGCTTCCGCGGCGGCCGTCATGCCTGCGCCGCCCCCACAACCAGGTACAGATCGTCCGCCTCGCGCCAGATAACCGGGCCGAGGCGGGCGTCCGCCAGCATCCGGGCCACGACCTCCCGCGGCGGGATCATGTCGTGGGCCACCGCCGATCCCACCCCGGCGTGAAAGGCGTTGAGCTTGTCGCGGCCGGTCAGGTGACAGATGACCAGCCGGCCCGCCGGCCGCAGCAGCCGGGCCAGGACAGCCAGGGCCTCGGCCTTGCGGCTCAGGTGGGGAAAAAAATTATAGAGCAGCACCGCGTCGAAGGCGCCCGGAATGAAGCACGGCCGGTGGGCGTCGGCGAGCACCCAGCCGGCGGCGGACGCCGCCGCCCGGCCGCGGGCCTGGCGCAGCATGGGCAGCGAGAAGTCCATGCCCACCACCCTTCCGCCCGGCCCCACGAGGTCCATGATCACCGGCGTGATCCGCCCGGTGCCGCAGCCGGGCTCCAGGATCCGCTGCCCGGGACGCAGCCCGGCTTCCGCCAGCACCGTCCGCAGGCGCGGCAACTCATCGGGATCCTGGTAGTCGGCGTCCCAGCCGGCGGCGTGGTGGTCGAAAAAGGCCCGTTTGTCGGCGTGCGGATCAGTCATAGCGGGTCGCCTCCCGACGCCGGAAGATCAGGACGACGAAGAACGCGGCACAGAGCACGACGATCACCATGGCGCCCGTGCCCACGTTCCACCAGGCCGACAGCAGCACGCCCGCGAGGCAGCCGCCCGCGCCCAGCGCGGCGCTGGCGACGAACAGCGCCGGCAGGCTGCGGGCGAACAGCCGCGCGGTGGCCGCCGGCGCGATGAGCACCGCGAAAATCAGCAGGCCGCCCAGCGCCTCCAGGTAGACTGCCACCGACAAGCCCACCACCGTCAGCACCAGACCCATCAGGAACGCGTCCCGGAGCCCGGAGGCGGCCGCCAGCTTCCGGCTCACCAGCAGCGCCCGGAGGCCGGGGTAGAACCCGACGATCAGCGCGATGACGAGGACCGTCGCACCCGACATCCACACCAGCCGGTCCGGCGGCAGAAGCAGGATGCTGCCCCACAGCAGGGCCAGCAGGCGGTTGATCTCGCCGCCCGCCAGGGACATTCCAAGAAAGGTCAGGCCCAGCATGGTGGAGAAGACGATGCCCACCGCCAGCTCGTGCTCCTGGCGGGACGTTTCGATGAGGGGACCGATGAGCCAGACCGCCAGGCAGGAACCGGCGAAGGCTCCGGCCACGGGCGACACGCCCAGCAGGTGGCCGGCCACCGCCCCCGCCATGGCGCCGTGAGCGGCCGCCACGCCGATAAACGGAATGCGCAGGCCCACGATGAGCACGCCAAGCAATCCGCAACCGGCTCCGCCGGCCAAGGCTGCCCACAAGGCGCGTTGCATCAGCGGGAGATGCAGCCAGTCAGTCAGGTTCATGGCGAGTCTCCCGGCGGCGCGCCGGCGGCCGCCAACGGTCGATCATCCGTCACGCGTCCGCCCTCCAGCTGCAACAGACGCGTGGCCGCTGCGGGCGGTTCGTCCGCCTGGTGGCTGACCAGCACCACCGCCAGCCCCTGCTCCCGGTTCACCCGCGCCAGCAGCCGGGCGAGCTGCTCCCGGGCGGCGCGGTCCAGATGGTTCATCGGTTCGTCCATGAGGATCAGCTGCGGTTCCTGGAGCAGGATCCGGGCGATGGCCACCTTCTGCAGTTCGCCGCCCGAAAGCGCCGTCAGGGGGCGGTCCAACAACTCGGTGATGCCGATGTAGGCGGCGGTTTCCGCCAGGCGGGCGGCGCGCGCCCGGCGGCTGCCGCGCCACGTTCCCCAGCCCCCGAACTGGGCCAGCGCGGCGAACTCGCCCGCCCGGATCGGCAGGCGGGTGTCGAACCAGGCCTGTTGGGGCAGATAGCCGATCCGGCGCCGCAGCACCGGCCGGTTCGACCAGTCCATGCGCTGCCCGGCGATGCGGACCTGGCCGCCGGCGGGCGCCGCGAAACCGGTGATCGTCTCGAACAACGTGGTCTTGCCGGCGCCGTTGGGGCCCCGCAGGAGAATGAACTCGCCGGGCGCCACCCGCAGGCTCAAGTCCCGCAGGAGGACGCGGCCGCCGCGATCCACGCTCACTTCGGTCAGCTCAACGAGCAGCGGGTTGGACATGTTCGAGGGCTTCCCTGAGGACGTGCGCCTGCGACCGGAAGTAGTTCAGGTAATCGTACTGGTCCGCAGGATCTGTCGGGAAATTGCTGAGCACCACGTGCGGCCGACCCCACTGCTCCGCCAGGCGCGCGGTGATGCCCGCCTGGTCCGACTGCCGGTTGCCCACCAGAAGGGCCACGGTCCCGGCGGGCCGCCGGATGAGCTCCGGCGACGGGTCGGCGCCGGCGAGCCAGGTGCCGCGCACCTCGAGACCCAGGAACCGGAGGAATTCCTCCTGGCGGCTGTCGCAGACGATTCCCACTCCGCGGCCCAGCCGTCGCAGTTCGGCCAGCGACGGCTCGGTGTGCCGGCGCACGGAATCGTCGACCGCCGCGTGGCGGGCGCGGACCACCGGCGCCAACCGGGGGAAACGGCGGACCAACAGTTCGGCCGTGTCGGCCAGCGCCGCCCGGTAGTTGCCGGGAATGAGCGCGGTGCCCCGATCGGGCAGCACATCCAAACTTCCCGGCAGGGCCAGCCCGGACCAGCGGGTGCGGAGATCCTTCTGAAAGGCGTGGCTGAGGGCCAGGTCGCAGCGCTGGATGGCCAGGGCATCAGCCGGGGCCAGGTCGTAATGGCCCGGACAGGAACCGGGCGGCACCAGCAGATACAGTTCCGTCTCCGCTCCGGCCAGACTGTGCACCATCGCGTACAAAAGGGAGGATGCGACTACCACCTGGGGCCGCGGCGGCTTCGGTGCCGGCGAGGCGATGGAGCCGCCGCAACTCGTCATCCCGGAGGCAAGTAGGATGAATGGGAGCGCGACCCAAGCCATTATCGGGACAAACAATCGGCTGCCTGACATCGTGTTATGTTTTTGCTGAACGTGACACAAATCGCTTGACCCCTTCGCCCCCGCCTTCTATAGTGTTACCATTTTATTATACGTAACACGGAGTGCCTTGTCCATGTTTCAACGAATCGCCTTGATTTTTTACTGGATCGTTCTGGCCGCCCTCCCATGTCTGGCCGTCGATTCATCGGCGGACCGCGAACCGGATACGCCGGTGCCGCCGCTGCGCACCGAGATCGAGGTCCGGGCCGACGCCCCGATCGTGGAGGGCAACCATCTCGCCGCCGACGGGATCACGTTTTCCCGCGTCTCGCGGACGCAGCTGGATGACTTGATGGCCCACGATGTCCTCACCGGCGTGCGCCGCGTGCCCGGCATCCTCATTTCCCGCTACAACCTGGTGGGAAGCTACGGCGGCGGCGAGGGCGGCACGCTGTTCA
>CALAMB010000046.1 GCA_937925645.1 uncultured Acidobacteriota bacterium | reverse complement strand
CCAATTTCTTTAACGTGTACAATCCCTCGACGTTCCTGCTGACGGAGCGGATTCTGTCCCGTTTGCTGGCGCCGCTGCTGTCCGGAAAACGCATGCAGGACAATGTCTCACTTACCATGGACACGCCCGACGAAACGGAACGCGCCACCGCCCTCCTGTCGGTGCGGGCCGTCGACATGGCCTGGTATTTTCATGGCCGGGAGGGGCATTATGGACGTTATGCCACCTTCGAAGAGGCCGGCGAGGCGGAACTCCGGCAATGGGAAGAGGCCTTGCTCCATTTCTACCGGAAACTCTCCTGGCACCACCGGCGCCCGCTCGTCGTCAAGTCGCCGTTCGACATGGGCCGGTTGCGCATCCTCACGCGGCTGTTCCCGTCGGCGCGTTACGTTCACAT
Organism: uncultured Acidobacteriota bacterium; assembly: GCA_937925645.1. Lineage (GTDB taxonomy): Bacteria > Acidobacteriota > JAAYUB01 > JAAYUB01 > JAAYUB01 > JAAYUB01. The sequence goes on along the minus strand of CALAMB010000046.1, from coordinate 14,823 downwards.
CTGCCGCCACCCGTACCCGGTGGTCCAGTCCACGATCCGCACCTACGGGATGGTCCGGAACCTTGCCCCCTTGCGGAATGACCGCGAGCCTTTCACCGATCAGGACCTGGAGTCGATGGTCGTCGCCCGCTACCGTCGGCTCACCCGGAACTACCTCCGCGACCGGGATCTGATCCCGCCGGGCCACCTGGCGGAGATCCGCTACGAGGATTTCATCCGTGACCCGTTGAACCATCTGGAAAGGGTGTACGACGAGTTGTCCCTGCCCGACTTCGGCGGCGTGCGGGAGACGTACCGGGATTACCTGGCGACCCTGCGGGATTATCAAACCACGCGGCATCCCCCGATCCCCGACCGGTTGCGCGACCGGATCAACACGGAGTGCGCCGACTGTTTCGAGCAATGGGGCTATCCCATGACCACCGAGCCATCCGGCGGGTAGAATGCGAAGATTCGAACAGGAACAGAGTTTGTGGCGGACCCCCGGCTTGCTCTGGGACATCCTGGTCCGCGGCCGGTACCGGTTCGATTACGACCGGGTGGACATGGAACTCCGGCATCTGTCCGCGGCCAAGCGCTGGAACCTGGTCCGGGCGGGCGGGAACCTGCTGTACCGGCGTTTGCAGCCCTGGAGTTACCCGCTGCACATGCACGTGGAGCTGGCGAGTTTCTGCAACGCCCGCTGTCCGGTCTGCCCCATCGGGGCCGGGACGCTGGAACGCGCCGCCCAGGCCATGTCCCCAGAGCTGTACGGGCGGTTGCTCGACGAGGTGGGCCGGTACCTGATCACCGTCTCCATGTGGGCGTGGGGCGAGCCGCTGCTCAATCCCCGGCTGGCCGAGATCCTGCAACTGACCCGGCGGCACAACCTGATCTCGTTCCTGGCCACCAACGGAGAACGGCTGGCCGACGAGACGGTGACCGACGCCCTGCTGGCCCATCCGCCCACCTACCTGATTGTGGCCCTGGACGGACTCACCCGGGAGACCAACGCCCGGTACCGGGTCGGCGTTGATCTGGACAACGTTCTGGCGGGGCTCGGCCGCCTTACGGAGCTGAAACGGATCCGTCGCCAGCGGTTTCCCATCCTGCACCTGCGCATGATCGTGATGGAGCACAACCGCCACGAGCTGCCCGACGCCCTCGATTTCGCCCGGCGACACGGCGCCGACCTGTTTTCCGTCCGGACCCTTTCCATCTTCGACACGCCCGAGGAGCGCCACCGGCAGTTCATTCCGCCGGAAGACCGGCTGCGCGCCTACGCGTACGAAGCGGGACAGAGGCGGCGGCGATCCGGATTTATCTGCCAGCAACCGTTCTGGTTCCCCTGCGTGCTAGCCGACGGGACGGTGGTGGGTTGCGAGGAGGACTACAACGCCCAGTTGCCCATGGGCCGGCTGGGCGAAGGGGTCACCTTCGGCCAGGTCTGGCGAAGCCGGACCGCCGCCGCCGTCCGGGAGCGGATCCGCGACCGGATGGACGAGCAGAGTTTTTGCCGGAACTGTCCGTACCGTGACCGCGACTCCACATCCTGTTCCATCGAGAGCACGCTCCTCAATCCCGAGGCCCATCCATAGATCCTGGGCGGGCGCCTCCGGGGCCTGGCGGTGCGCCCGGACAACTCGGGGGGCGACGGCCTTCCTCCGCTCTTCGCCGTGTTCCGAACATCCGACGGCGGACGAATGGCTGGAAATACCGGGGCGGGTGTGATACTAAAACAGCTGATGGATCCGCAACGTCAATCCCAGGAAGACCGGTACGAGTTCCCCTATCACTACATCCCCGAGATGCGGGAGGGGCGGTTCTCGCAGCTCCGCCACTGGTCGTGGGGCTACCGCTATCTCGGCCGGCTGCAGGTGGTGTTCGACCTGCTGGACGGCCTCGAGTTCGATTCCCTGCTCGACGTGGGTTGCGGCGATGGCCGGTTCCTCCGCGAGGCGGCGGCTCGGTACGACGACCGGCGGCTGATGGGGATCGACATCTCCGCCAGGGCCGTGGCGCTGGCGCGGGGGTTGAACCCGGAGCTGGAATTCGCCGTCCGGGACATCCTGGAGGACCCGGAGCCCGGCGCGTTCGACGTGGTGACGCTCCTCGAGGTGATCGAGCATGTGCTGCCGCCGTCGCTGGAGGTGTTCCTCCGGGCCGCGGCCGCCGCCGCGCGGCCCGGCGGCTGGGTGGTCCTGACCACGCCCCACCGGAACGAGCCCGTGACGCCGGAGCACTATCAGCACTTCGACGCCGCGTCCCTTGAACAGCTCCTCGGCGGCGTGCTGGCCGACGTCCGGATCACGCCCTTCGACCACCTCTCGTCGGCGCTCCGGGTGTGGGCCCGGCTGCTGGGCGGCGCGGGCCGCTATTTCGTTGTGGCGCATCCGGGCTTGAACAGCTTGTTTTTCCGACACTATTTGAAGCGGTGCCTCTACGGCCGGGGCGAGGCGCAGTGCCGGCGGCTGGCGGCGATCGGGCGAAGACGGTGAATCGGTGGATACTTGAACCGGAAACAGTTCATTAAAGGCAAGCGATGAGAGATATCGGGGACAAGCTCAAGCTATTTCGGGGATTGATTCGGGGCGATCGGGCCTGGGCGGGACCGAACTACGTGAACATCGACGTCACCCACCGCTGCAACCTGCGCTGCCCGATGTGCCGGTGGCACTCGTCGGAACTGGAGCAGACCCTGCTCGATCCGTCGGCGAGCAAGGATTTTTGCCTCGAACTGTTCGATTCGCTCTGCGAGTCGCTGGCCGCCATGGGCACCCGGACCATGCTGTTCGTGGGCGCCGGCGAGCCGCTGCTTCATCCGCGAATTTTCGAGATGATCGCCGCCGCCAAGCACCGGGGATTTGAGCTGATCCTGTATTCGAACGGGACGCTGCTGCAGGAAGAGCGCTGCGAACGCCTCGTGTCGTCGGGACTGGACGTGCTGCGGGTGAGCCTTCTGCACGATCTGGGCGGTGCGTTCGCTACACCGGGCGACGAGGGCGGCAATCCCGAGCCGCCGGAGAGCGGGGAAGCCCGGAGCGAACAGGTCATCAACGGGCTCCGGCGGCTGGTCAGGATCAGAGCCGCGAGGTCCGCCCAGCGCCCGGCGGTGGAGCTGACCCACCCCATCCTCCGGGAGGATCTCGGCCGGCTGGACGAGGCGATCCGCTGGGTTCGGGAAGGGCTGGTGGAACGGTTGGGGTTTTCCGTGGTGGTGGATCTCCGGCAGGCGGAGATCGCGAGGCTCAGCTTGTCCGAGGAGGAGGTCTCCCGTCTCGACGCGGAACTGGCCGGTCTCCGCCGCCGGCTGGATGATCTGAGCATCCCTCACAACATCCCGGCCGTGCGGTTCCGCCTCCAGCAGGGCGCCCGCTGCTGGGAAACGATGCCGTGTTACGCCCCCTGGTACTACGCTTACGTCAATACCGACGGTCAGGTCATGGTGTGCCAGCGGGGCACGAAGCCCATGGGCGACCTGCGGCGGCAGACGTTCTCCGAGATCTGGAACGGGCCGGCCTACCGGGAGTTTCGCCGCCTGGCCATGGCTCCGGGCGGCATCGCATCCATGCAGGACACCTTCTGCTGCGATTATTGCTGCCAGGCCGTGAACAACGCGCGGGTGCACCGGTTCGCCCGCTGGCTCCGGCCGCTTTGGCGTCCCAGAGGCAATGGCGATGGCAAGCCCTAGGCTCGAACACCTGGTCATCAAGCCGACGCTGGCGTGCACGGCGAGATGCCCCACCTGCGCGAGCCGGCGGGAACTTCACCGGCAGGCCCGGCGGGAGCGGGAACTGACCCTGGCGGACTGGCGGCGCGTGCTGGCCGAGGCCCGGGAACTGGGCGTCTGGGAACTGACTATCAGCGGCGGCGAACCTACCCTGTTCCCGCACCTGGTGGAACTGATCCGGATCGGCCGTGGGTACGGCTGGCAAGTGCGGCTCAACTCCAATGGCAGCCTGTCCGGCCGTCCGTTCGCCCAAACGCTTATTCAGGCCGGCCTGGACATCGCCGACATCTCGCTCTACGGCTCAACGCCCGAGATCCATGACGCCATGCGGGGCGTGCGAGGGTTGTGGGCCCGGGCGACCGCGGCCATCGGGTTCCTGGCGGAGTTGCGCGACGAGAACTCCGGTTTCGAGGTGATCACCCAGACCATCCTCTGCCGCGAGAACCTGGATGACTTTGCCGATCTGTTTCACCTCCATCTTCGGCTCGGTTCGGGCGGAGTGCTCCTGTCCTATCTGGAGGGGGATTTCGAGCAGCGGCACCTGTTGACGGCGGCGGCGGTCAGGCACTTTCGGGAGGTGGTGCTGCCCCGGGCCTTGGCCGTTTGCGACGATCTTCACCCCCTGGTGCGCCGGGTGGCGCGACGGCGCCTCAGCCGGCTGTTCCATGAGGAGATTCTCCCCGCGGAACAGTGGGCGGCCGGAATCTACCGCCCCGGCCGGCCGCCGTGCGGAATTCCGAGCCGGTTGACCATCGTGCTGGCCAACGGCGACGTCCATCCGTGCAACATCGTGGAATATGCCCATGAGCCGGTGATGGGCAACGTGCTGGCGGCGTCTTTTCAGGAGATCTGGGGCGGGGAGCGGTGGCGGCAATACCGGCAGGAACTGCATCCGCGATGTCACCTGTGCCCCATGAACCATCACGTCTACGTCCCCCTGCGACCACCCGCCGCCCGGACCGCCCGGATGCGCCTTTGGCTGCAGAGGCTTCAACTGGATGCCCTGGACAGACGCGTTTACTCCCGCCTGCAGCGCTTCCGGGCCCGGCGGCGGTCCCGGGATCGGATCTGCGGGCCCGCACGAAATTCGTGCTGACGGATCACTGTTTTGAATATATGCTGAGGGGACATTCTGCGGGCAGGTTGGAGCTGCCCGCTTCGGAGTTCGGTGGATGAGCGTGTTGGCCGATGGTCTGATCGTCCTGGGACTGGCAATCGCCGTGGCGGTTATCTGCCACCGCCTGCGCATACCGGCAGTGGTTGGTTTTCTTCTGACCGGCGTGCTGGCCGGCCCCAGCGGCCTGGCCCTGGTGCCCACCACCGCCGAGGTGGACCACATCGCCGAACTGGGCATCATCCTGCTGCTGTTCACCATCGGGGTCGAGTTTTCCCTGACCCAGTTGCTGGCCATCCGCCGCTATGTCCTGGTCGGCGGCGCGCTCCAGGTGGGGTTGACCGCCGCCGCGGTCGCCGCTTTGAGCGTCGGCCTGGGGCAACCGTGGGGCACGGCGGTGTTCATTGGCTGGTTGGTGTCGCTGAGTTCCACGGCCGTGGTGCTGAAACTCCTCCAGGAACGGGCCGAGATGGACACCCCCCAGGGCCGGGTGATCCTCGGCATCCTGATTTTTCAGGACGTCATCGCCGTTCCCATGATGCTGGTGACGCCGCTTCTGGCCACCGGCGGGACCGGCAGCGGCGGCGCCATCGCGCTGATGCTGGCCAAGGGGACCGGGATCGTTGTCGCCGCCGCGCTGGCGGCCCGGTGGCTGGTGCCCCGGCTGCTCCACCTGGTGGCGCGCACCCGGAGCCGCGAGGTGTTTCTCCTGGCGGTCATCGCCATCTGCCTCGGCGTCGCCTGCCTCACGGCAGCGGCGGGCTTGTCGCTGGCCCTGGGAGCGTTCCTGGCCGGACTCATCATTTCTGAATCGGAGTACGGGCTTCAGGCGCTCGGCAACATCATTCCGCTGCGCGACATTTTCACCAGCTTCTTTTTTGTCTCGGTGGGGATGCTGCTGGACACCGGCTTTCTCATCCGGCATCCGGTTCAGGTGGCGTTGGCGGTGACGCTGGTCATCCTGCTCAAGGGCGCGCTGGCGGGCGTCGCGGCCTGGCTGTCGGGCGGCACGCTGCGGGTGGCGGTGCTGTCCGGCCTGGCCCTGGCCCAGGTCGGCGAGTTCTCGTTTATCCTGGCGCGGGTCGGGCAGTCAAACGGGCTCCTGGCGGACTGGGTGTTCCCGCTGTTTCTGGCCACTGCCGTGGCCAGTATGGCCGCCACGCCCCTGACGCTGGCCGCGTCGGGACGCGTCGCCGTCCTGCTGGACCGGTTACCGCTGCCGGAGCGCGCCCGGCGCGGCCGGGGGTCGGGTCACCCCACCTCGCCCGATCCGTTGCGGGACCACCTCGTCATCGTCGGCTTCGGCATCAACGGACACAACGTCGCCGCGGCGGCGAAGCGGGCGGGGATCCCCTACATCGTGACGGAACTCAATCCGGACACGGTGCGCCGGGAACAGGCCGCCGGGGAACCCATCATTTTCGGCGACGCCAGCCAGGAGCTGGTCCTGGAGCATGCCCAGGTTCAGGCGGCGCGGGTGGTGGTGGTGGCCATCAACGATCCGGCGGCCACCCGGGCGGTGGCCGCGGCGGTCCGGCGGTTGCAGCCCGCCGTTCACCTGATCGTCCGGACGCGCTATCTCCAGGAAGTCCCGGCGTTGGCCGCTCTGGGCGTGAGCGAGATCATTCCGGAGGAGTTCGAGACCTCGGTGGAGATCTTCACCCGGGTGCTGGCCCATTACCTCGTTCCGCGCGACGCCATCGAGGAACACGTGGCGGCGATCCGCGCGTCCGGTTACGCGATGTTCCGCAGCCTCTCGGCGGGAACGGCGGCGCCGCCCGCGCTCGCCGATATCAACATCGCCGCCGTGCGGTTGGACGCCGAGTCCGACCTGGTGGGCCGGACCCTGGCGGAGGGACGGTTGCGCAACCGGTTTGGCGTGACCGTGGCGTCCGTCCAGCGCGGCGCCGAGACCCTCGATGCCGCCGCGGCCGATTTGCGGCTGCAGGAAGGGGACGTTTTGTACGTGATCGGCGCTCCCGAACGCGTGGCGGCCATGGGGCGGGCATGCCGTGGCTGCCCGCCGGGTGACGATCTCTAAGCCGGCGGCGCCGGAACCCATCGCTGAACATCGTGAACTCCCACTCGGTACACCCTTGGGTGTGAGTCGGCACGCTGTTCGGATCGCCACGAGAATGGCCAGGCGCAGCCCCGCGCAATGCGGGGCAGCGCCTGGCTACTTTCGTCGTGAATACGCGGACAGTGCCGGTCGATGGTGGGATGGGTGACCCGGCCGATCACGGTGCCAACATCCTGCCAAAAAATGGCAGAATATCGGGAGTAACTGAGTAATGCCCGCTCACTGCCGCATCAACCAATCGTCGCCTGGACCGTTTGCGGCAGTCCCTCAATTCAATCGTCCCGCCTGGAGGGAGACGGCCGATCCGATCATCGACGGCCGCAGCCGGTTTCAGAGCGTCAGGTCGCCGCTGAGGCAGCCGCAGAGGATCATCAAGTCCTGCGCCGTCACGGCTAGATCGTCGTCCAGGTCCATATTCACGCATCCCTGGCTGGTCAGGTAGGCCTGTCCGGTGAAGTGGCACAGGCACGCCAGGGCGTCCAGAATGCTCACGGTCCCGTCGAGATTCGCGTCGCCCGGAAATTCCGTCGTCCAGTCGGAGTAGGTGATTTCCAGAAACGAACGGCTGCCCGCGCTGTATTCGCTGGCCTTGAGCTGGGTGATGGTGACCGAGTCGTTGACCAGCAGGAAGCCGAAGTTGTCCTCGACGCCATCCACCCATCGCTGGACCTGCGCGGTCACGTCAACAGACGGGTAGAAGCAGTGGTCGCAGCCCTGGGTGATCTCCGACTGGCCCAGCCACTCGCCGTAGTCGCCGCCGGGCTGGGCCCAGCTCTGCCCGGACCGGGCGTAGTTCCAGGTGGCTTGAGACTCCGACCAATCGCGGGTGACCCGGTACAGATCCATGTATTGGCCCGGCTGCCAGTTGCTTTGCCCCCAGCCATAGAAACCGACCGCCGCGGCTATGATCTGCTTGCCCTGCAGCTCGGCCGGCAGCGCGAACCGGATGATGAAATGGTACAAGCGGGTGTAGGCCGTGTTGCCGAAGTTCGTGTTCGGTTGGGTCGGGTCCAGGAAGGCGTCCTCAACCTCGGTGGTGTCCTCAAGCCGGATGGTGTGGCTTTCGTTGGGCACGTAGACGGCGGCCTCGTTGCTGTAGGCCGAATCGCCGAAACCGTTCCGGGCTTTCACCCGGTAGTGGTAGGTGTGCAACACCGCCGGGCCGACGTCCTGGTAGGCGACGGTGTCGGCCGGCAAGTTGTCGACGAGGATTTCAAACGCGCCCTCGTCGATGGCCCGCTCCACCACAAAGTGATCCTCGATGGTGGAGTTGTCGGTCCAGTTGAGGATCACGTGGGTGCCGCTGAGCGTTGCGCCCAGGCCGCTCGGGGCTGGCGGCGGCATCGTCGCGAGCACCGCGGTGTCGACCGGGGACGGGGCGGAGACGCACTCGGCAGTATAGGCCGTCACCCGGTACGCGTACGTGCCGTCCGGCAATGGCCCGCTCCCGTGGTTATCGTCCGTGTAGACGGTGACGTCGGTGCCCACTTCGGCGTAGTTGTTGTCCCAGGCGCCGCCGTCGTATGAGCGCTGGATCCGGAAGCCGGTTTCCTCCGGGTCGCTGGAGTTGTCGGTCCAGGTCAAATGCACCCGGTGATGGAACTGGTCGGGCGTGGCCTGGAGTCCGGACGGGGCGGGCAGGCACTCGTCGCCGTCCCAGCCGGCCAGCCGGGCGAAGAGCCACCAGGCCGCCCGGCCCTTGAGAACGCAGTTGAGATTGGCCGCGGCGGGATTGTCCGAATGGGCGCAGCCGCTGCACCCGCTGTAGCCGGGAACGCCGTTCCCGGTGGTCAGCAGCGCCAGTTCGGACGCCGGATTCGCGGCGATCCACTGGGCGGCCCAGTTGCCGCCGCTGTAATCCAGGTTGTCGTACATTTCCAGATCCCAGTAATAATTCCCGTCCGGGTCATACGCCTCGATGTCGGCGAAGTCGAACAGCACCCGGCCGTGATTCTGGCAGTGCTGGCGGATGTACTGGTTGTTGAAACTGACGTTGCCGTTGCCTGTCTCCGGGTTCTGGTAGGCATATTCCCCTTCGCCTTCCGCGTGCCCGGTCATGAATACGAAGGTGACACCCGGGTACTCGCTGACCAGCTTCTCCATGTTGGTGACGTAGCGGGGCGCGTTGTGCCCGTTGATGCTGCACCAGGACCAGATCACCACGTTGATGTGACTGTTGGACGGGTTGTCCAGCAGCGTCCGGGTGGCCACGACCCAGGGGGTGTCGCCGTTCGCGTCCACCCAATCCCCCTGGCTGAGGTCGGCGCAACCCGGGATACCGTAATCATCCAAGTCCAGGGCGCCCGGCGTGGCGCCCGAATCGTCCCAGTTGTATTTGGTCGCGAAGGGAGGGTAAGCGCGCAAACTGCTCATTCCGGTGATCAACTGGCTGCCGTGCGAGGTGTGCTGATAGGCGATGTGGAGGTTCGACCTGGCCAGGTCGATCCATGCGTCCGGAATCTGCGCCAGGTCGGTATTCCGGTGGCCGATCACCATGCCCTGTCCCGGGCACGAGGCCGCCAGACATCCGACCAACAGGCATATCCAAAGGAAACGTGTCAACATGTGCATCCACTCCATGTGAATTTGGGTGAGAAAATTTTATAGCAATGTTAATGCCAAATTGTCACGTTATTGTTGCGGATTCTTGTGGGATCCGCCCAGCAACGAGTAGCATTTATAATCTGTTGATTCAAAGGATATTGATGGAAATTTCGGCGTGTGGAACAGGGGCGGACGGATCCCGGCGATCGGGTTGATGTCATTAAAAAGTCACAAAATCCATCACCGGGTGATGCAATTTGTCACCAGCGTTGTGGTCCGGTGGAACTTGGCCGCGATGGGCTGGGTTTCGGTTGCGCGGCCGCGTGTGCTATGATGAACTTGCAAGCAGACGAATGCGACGGGCGATCCGGAAGCCAGTATCAGTTTCAGGCATCAGCCCGGCGAGCGGGATCAATTCCAGGGGGTGCGTTGATGCACGAGGTGCCGGAGAACACCTTCAAGCTGTACCGGATTTTCAAGGCGGCGGTGGAGGACGAGCGCAAGGCCCAGAAAATGTATCAGGAGGCGCTGGCGCTCTGCGAGGATCCCATGGTCCGCCAGGCCATCGAAGGCCTGTACGCGGACGAGGTTCGTCACGAAAAGGAGGTCATCGGCCGCTACAACGACCTGCGGAAGCAGTACGCGGCGCTGGCGGCCGATAAAGACCCAATCTGACCGGGCGTCCGCCCGGCTCTCCCCGACAGTCGCTGACCGGTGAACCGCGCGGGTGCCGATTGCCGCCCGCCGCGCGGCCGGCGTCCGGCGCCGGTCCCATTGACCGGCGTCATCGGCTCCCGTATACTCATTTTTTTTGATCGTCGCACTCACTATTGGAGGCATGCATGAAGAAAATGACCGAAGAAAACCTCAAGGCCGCCTTCGCCGGCGAGAGCCAGGCCCACCTGAAGTATCTGGCGTTTTCCCAGAAAGCGCAGTCGGAAGGCAAGCCCAACGTGGCCCGGCTGTTCGCGGCGGCCTCTTTCGCCGAACAGGTGCACGCCACGGCCCACCTGCGCGTGCTCAAGGGGATCGGCGGCACCGCCGACAATCTGGGCGCCGCCATGGCCGGCGAGGCGTTCGAGGTGGAGGAGATGTATCCGGCGTACATCGCCGCCGCCGACGCCCAGGCGGAGAAATCGGCGAAGACCGCGTTTCACCGCGCCATGGAAGCGGAGGTCGTCCACCACCAGCTTTACAGCCGCGCGAAGCAGGCGGTGGAGGCGGGCAGTGACGCCGAGATCGGTCCGGTCTGGGTCTGCGAGGTGTGCGGCCACACGGTGGAGGGGGCGGAGCCGCCGGACCAGTGTCCGTTGTGCCAGGCCCGGCAGGAGAAATACGTCCGGTTCTGAACGTCGGCGGCGCGTGCCGTTTCAACGTTGCCGTGGCCGCGCGGGCGGTCTCAACGGATCACGAGATATCGCAGCCACAGCAGATCCAGGATATCCCACGCGCCGTTGCCGTCCAGGTCGGCGGCGAGCGGCGCCGGCAGGTTACCGGCCAGGCAGTGGGCCAGGACGAGGAGATCGTCGGCGTCCTGGTGTCCGTCACCGGTCAGTTCGCCGAAGTTGAGGACCGCGAACGAGCGGTCGCTCGAATCGACGGGACGGCCATCGGTTTCCTGGACCCGAATGCGTCCCTCCGTCACGGGGCCTTCCGGAATCTGCCACAGGTAGATGCCGGTGTTGGAGGCGGCGGCGGCCACAGGTTCCCAGCTCTGTCCGCCGTCGCGGGAGTAATCGATCCGGACATCACTCACCTGGAGGGTCCAGGTCCACTGGATTGCCACGGCGTCACCCACGTTGAAGATCTCGCCGCCGTTGGGCGAGAGCAGGCTCAGTGTCGGCAAGGCCTCGGGCAAGACCCGTTCGGCGCCCTGCACGATCTCCCGGTTGGCGGACTGGATGAAGGCGACCAGGCGGCAGTTGCGGCGCACCCAGGCGGGGTGGAGCGTGAACGAGCGGCTCGTGGTCAGGCTCTGGCCGGGACCGATGGTCACGTTTTCTCCGCTGGCGCCGGGCAGCATGTCGCGGGCGACGAAGTCCAGCTCGGTCATGTTCTGCCAGGCATACGGGATGTGCCGCTCCACCAGGACGACCTGCAGCGTGCCGGAGACCGTGTTCGCCGAGTGGTTTTGCACGGTGATTTCGACGGAATTGAGCGTCACCATGTCGAGGGTGATGTCCACCGGGCTGGCGAGGGCGGCGCGCTGGTTGTAGAGGGGCAGGTAGGACGGGTACATGGTCCCATCGTACGATCCGCCCGACTGGCGGAGCACGCCGTCGAAGATGGCGGTGGGATACCCGCCGACGCCGTAATAGGTGCGACGGCTTGAGAATTCGGGCAGCGTGAAGGGATCGTCCGACTGGTGGTAGGCGATCATCACCAGGGTGGCTCCGTGCTCGGCGTCGAGCTGGGCGAAACCGCGGGCGGCGCCCGGACAGTACTGGCACCAGGTGGCGGTGAATTTCTCCGCCACCACCACCTTCTGGCTGGCGCCCCGCGCGGAGAAGCCGGCCGAACAGATGGTCGTGAGCAGCAGCGCCATCACCAATCGATGTCGCATGGACCCAACTCCCCGCCGGTGGCCGCCGCCGGCTCAGAAGATCCGGGCGACCGTGCAGTCCTCGGCCACGCGGTCGCGCAGCGTGCAGTCCCGGCAGAACGACGACTCGTTGTCGCCGTGGTGGAACGCGCCGCGGAAGCGGGCGGCGGCCGCGCCCTTCCAGATCTCCATGACGGAGCCGCCCGGGGAGAGGGTCCCGAAGGCGGCGTCGTTCCGGTAGTCGTACTCGCACGCAACGATCTCGCCGCCGGCCTGCAGGGTGACGCGCTTCCAGGGACGGACGCAACGGAACGCGCGGGCGCGGCGTCGCCGGGTGCCGGTCTCGTACTCGTACCGCTGGAAGCGGGCGTCGCCGGGCGCCCAGCGGGTATCCACTTCCGGCCCGTGGACCGCGGGCATATCCACGGTTTTCAGGGTGAGAAAATCGACGCCCAGCTCACGGGCCATGGCCTCGACCTGGGGCAGCTCGTGCTCGTTGTGCTGCATGACCACGAAACGGAGGTTGATCCGCGGCCGGTCGGTGCCCAGTCGTTTCCGGGTGTCCAGGATCAGCCGGATGGTGTCCGTGGCCGCCGCCAGCGTGCCGCCCTCGCGGTATTTCTGATAAGTCGCCTCGCTGGCGCCGTCCACCCCGACGATGAGGGTGTCCAGTCCGGACTCGACCAGTTCGCGGGCCCGCGCGTCATCGAGCCGCATGTTCGCGTTGGTGCTGCAGTGGGTGAGGATGCCCCGCGCGCGGGCGTAGGCGATCATCCGGCACAGGTCGGGATTCAGAAACGGCTCGCCCCAGTTCCAGAGAATGATCAGCAGCAGGTAGCCGCCCAGCTCGTCGATGAAGGTTTGGAACGTTTCGAAGGACAGCGTCATGGCCCGCCGGGACGGAGTGACCGAGGTGGTGAGGCACAGGGGGCAACTCAGGTTGCAGAAGTTGGCCGGTTCCACCTGGGCGAAGGCCGGCCGGCCCAGGGGGCGGCGGGGCAGGAGGTACTGGTTGAGACCGGCGAGAAACAGGTTGGCGATCTTGCGGCCCGACAGCCCGGTCGCTTCGTACGGAATCAGTTCGAACTGGAAACGGAACCGTCTCCGGACGAGCAGGTTGAAAATTTGGGGAACGACGTCCCGGTATTGGAAAATTCTCATGGCCGCTTGACTGAGCGTGCGAACGCGGGATTAGACCATATCCCCTGTCGCTGATCAAGCCGAAACCGCGCGGGCGCCGGCGAGGGGGGCGGTGAAAGAAAAAGGGGTTGCGCCCGGGTACGGATCTGGCACAATCGGCATCATGCACGACGAATCGCGCCGAAAGGCCTTCCGCCGCGTGCGCCGCAGTTACGAGATTCTGTGGACGGGGCCTGACGCCGCGGCCGTGGACCTCGGCGCCGCGGCCCGGCTCGAGGAGCTGTACCAGCGGGTGATCGCCGCCGGGGACCTGCTGGCCGCGCTGGCGGCGCCGGAGCCGCGCTGGATCCTCGATCTCGGCGCGGGGCGGGGCTCGCGGCTGGTGCAGTTGCTGGCGGGCCCCGGTTGCCGGATCGCGGCCGTGGACTGCTTTCCGGCCTTCGTCCGGCTGGACCTGCGGTACGCCGGGCGGAAGGTGCTGGCGGATGCGGCGGCGGCACCGTTCCGCTCGGAGTGCGCGGCGCTGGTGGTCTCGGCGCATCTGACCCTGAACAATCCGCAATTCGCCGACGGGGAAGACCGGCGGGCGTTCGTGGCCGAGATCGTCCGGCTCCTGCGGCCGGGCGGTGTGTTCTGGGGGGAAGAGCGCCGGCTGACACCCGGGGACTTCGCGTCGTTCGTCGAGGTGGAGGATTACTACCACCTGGCGGCTCTGGACGTCCACTGCTTCCGCAAGTCGTCACAGTCCTGAGGAAACGGTGCATCTCGGGCCGGCTGGAGCGGCCGGGACCGGAGGTTGTCGTTCGGCGATTGAGCCGACGGGAATCCCATGCTATCATTGAACCACCATTTCGAAAACGGTCGTTCACGCGTCGCCCACACGGCGGATTGGGACCGATCGATCAACGGACGCATAGCCGGACCACCTGGCGGAGGAATCGATGGACATGATCCGGAGCAGCGAGGTCATCGTGCTGCTGCTGGGCACCGGCCTGATGCTGTTCGTCATCAACAACCGGCGGCTGCTGAAGCGCATCCCGCACTGGCCGATCCTGTTCCTGGCTTTCACGGCCATCCTCGCCGGCTGGTTCCTCACCAACTTGGAGGCCGTGGCCTGGGGCGACCTGTGTAATCTGTTGGAGCATCTCTGTTACGCCGCCAACGCCGTCTTGATGGCGGTCTGGTGCGTCTTGCTGCTGCGCCACGGGCGGTCGGCATGACGACGGTCAATTTCGCCGACATCCTCTCCGTCCTTGGCATGCTGGTTGCGGTGGTATGCGTCGGGCTGGCCTGGCGGCGGATCTTTCGGCCGGATACCCGGATCATGCTGCTGGGTTACCTGTTGGTGAGTCTGATCATGTACATCAGCAATTTTCTGGAATGGTCGGGCATCACCGGCACCCTCGAACCGTTTGAAGACTACCTGGAAGTGCTGGTGCCCGTCCTGCTGATGGCCTTCGGCTACACGTTCATCCAACATGCGGCGGAAGAGCGCCTGCGCCGCAGCGAGGCGCGCTACCGCACGCTTATCGAGTCGGCCACCGACGGCATTCTGCTCCTGCGCGGCAGCCGGTTCGCCGAATGCAATGCCAGCATGCTCCGGATTTACGGGTGCTCCCGCGAGGCCATCATTGGCCGTACGCCGTGGGACTTTTCCCCCGAGCGGCAACCGGACGGGAGCCTGTCCAGCGAGT
>CALAMB010000045.1 GCA_937925645.1 uncultured Acidobacteriota bacterium | reverse complement strand
GCGCCCGATTTTTCATCATACTGAAAAATCTTTTTGACTTCTAACGGAGTATCTCTGTGGTGATCTCCCCCCGCGCTTTGATTTCCCCCCGTTCGATGGTACATTGAAACTCACTTCGCATCGAGGTCACCGAATGGCGCATTGTCCCCGTTGTAACACCCCGTTCGTCCCCAACCAGCCCTTCTGCAGCCGCTGCGGCCAGGCGCTGGCGCCCGCCGCCCCGCCGCCGCCCGCCGCGCCGGCCTCGGCGTGCCAGTATTGCCGCGCGCCGCTCCCCGCCGGCTACACCATCTGCGCCAACTGCGCCGCCCGGATGCAACCGCAGGCCCCGCCGGCCTCGGCGTGCCAATATTGCCGCGCGGCGCTCCCCGCCGGCTACACCATCTGCGCCGCTTGCGCCGCCCGGCAGCACCAGCAACCGGCGCCCGCGCCCGCCCCCCGGCCCGGCGCCTTCTGCACCGGCTGCGGCGCGGCGCTCCCCGCCGGCTACTCCATCTGCGCCGCCTGCGCCGCCCGGCAGCGGCCCCAGCCGGCCCCCGCGCCCGCACCGTCCACCCAGCAGCCCCCTGCCTACGCCCAGCAACAGCCGACCTATGCCCAGCAACAGCCGGCCTACGCCCAGCAGCCGCCGGCTTACGCTCAACAATCCCCGGCGTACGCCCAACAGCCGCCGGCCTACCCCCCGCAGCCGCCCGCCTACGCCCGGCAGCAGCCCCCGGCCGCGCCGCCCACGTCCGGCCACGGCTGCCGAAACACCTTCCTCGTCCTGCTGGCGCTCGCCCTGATGGTGCTGGTCATCGGCGGCGGCATCGCCCTCTGGTACTACTGGGACGACCTGTTCGGCGGCGACGGCGGCGGCGCGGGCAGCACCAGCGCCCCGCCCCCCGACGTCACGCCCCTGGATCCGGCGGACACCCTCATCCCGCCCGACAAGTTCCCCCCACCGCCCAAGGCCAATCCTCACGCCGGCTACGACTCGCCCCCCATCGACGCCGAGCCGGTGGCCGGCGTCCGCCTCACCGCGCCGGCCGGCGCGCTGGACCAGCCGCGCACCTTCCGCGCCGAGCGGCTGGCGCCGTCGGACCTCCGCCCCTTCCGCCAGCGCCTCGACGCGCGGGCCACCCAGGTGGTGGCGGGCATCCGCCTCGACGGCGGGATGGGCTCCGACGACCGGCTCCGCCGGCCCCTCACCGTCGAATTCGACCTGGCGCGCCTCGGCGTGGACCCGGACCTCTGGGGCTGGACGGGCGTGCAACTGGCCGGCGACGACGGGACGCTCCGCGAGGTGCCGGTGGAGCGGCGGGGCGGCACGCTCAGCTTCCGCACCCACCACAACCTGGTGGGGCTCCTGGTGGTGGGCGCCACGCTGATCTCCGGCGCCCTCTACCTCAAGGCGGACGCCGAGTCGGCCGAGGAGACCGAGGGGCTCGAGTGGAACGGCATCATCAGCCGCTCGGGCAAGTTCAACATCCTCTGGCCCAAATCCCTCTACAACGGCAACGACCGCACCCGCGAGGCGTTCCGGCAGCTCGAAGAGCTGTGGCGCCACCGCATGGCCGGCACCCTGCCGCCGGGCCCGGCGCCGGGCGTGCCGGGGCCGTACGCCAACCAGCAGCGCCTCATCGAGGAGATCCAGGGCATCGAGCGCGAGTTCAAGGGCGGGTGGCTCCGCGACGAGTGGGCCTGGCCCGGGGCGCTCTGCGTCGAGGACGAGCTGGAGTACGCCTACACCTACCTCACCACCACCCGCGGCTTCAAGCCCCTGGACCAGCGGATCAACGTCTACCTGCGCAAGCCCTGGAAGAAGCAGGCGGGCGCCCTGGGCCTGTTCGAGGGGGCACTCACCCGTCGCGCCTGGCTCAGCATCAACCTGGACAAGGCCGGCACGCTCACCCGGACCACCGACCTCGGCGCCACCGCCGACGGCGTGAACCTGCAGGTGACCATCCTCCACGAGCTGTTCCACGGCATCCAGTCCGGCTACGTCACGGGCAACGACACCCTCTGGTGCGTCGAGGCGGCCGCCGTGGTCCTGGAGCAGGAGATCAAGACCCTCTACGAGGCGCGCTCCAGCGCGGGCATCTCGCTCACGCCGCTCCTGACCAAGCGCGACACCCTCTGGCCCATCTACCGGCGGCCGCTGGACGTGGGCGGCACCGTGGTGGGGCTGATCCGGGGCGTGGAGATGCTCCAGCAACACGGCTACGGCGCCTCGTTCTTCCTCGAGGACGTGAAGCGCCACTCCGCCGGCGGCGCCGACGCCTTCCTCCCCGGCTACATGACCGCCCTGGAGCGCACCGGCGGCGGCGCCGAGGCGCTGGTGAAGATGGCCGTCTCCAGCGGCCGGCTGGGCCGCCTCTACACCGACTTTTCCGCCGCCAACGCCGACGCCATCTGGTCTATGGCGGATCCCGACACCGGCAAGAACGCCACGGTGCTCGACGCCGCGGCCAAGCCCCGCCACCTCCTGCGGGCGGTGGACGTCCACCCCCTGAGCACGCCGTGCTACACCGTCACCGTGCCCGACACCCTGACCCGCGCCAAGGAGAGCGCCGTGGTCTTCTTCCAGAAGGACCTGAAGGCCTCCGGGATCACCGTCCAGGTGCGCGCCCCCAGCGGGCCGCGCTGGCGCGAGCTGGCCGCGCCGGTGGACACGCAGCGCTTCGCCTTCTCCGCCGCCGCGGGCCGCGCGGGCCAGTGCCCCGTCCAGGTGATCGGCGGTTTCGTCCACCGCGACTACACCGTCCAGAACAAGGCGTCGCTCGCCATCGTCGTCCTCATCCCGCCCCAGCAGCCGCCGTCGCTCCCCGGCGGGGCGAAGCTGGACCTGTTCGACCTCAAGCCCGACGGCAAGCTGGAGGTCCGCTGGGCGCGCTCCAAGCTGGACCGCTGCGACGAGTTCGCCGGCTACCGGCTCAAGATCGAGCTCCGCCTCAAGGGGAGCCGCGGCGAGGTGTTCCGCGACGTGCCGCCGAAGCGGGACCGGATCGAAATCCCCTGGGGCGAACTGCTCCCTCCCGCGGCGTTCGACGTCCCCGAGGATTCCATCGAACTCCGCATCAGCCAGGCCGAGGTGCTGGCGGCCCAGCCGAAGATCGTGGGCCCGTACAGCGACCCGGCGGTGCTGGTCCTGGACGCCTTCGGCGCCGAGCTCAAGACCTACGAGGGGCGGATGTCATTGCTGGGCGGCGACCGCACCTACGAAAAGTTCACCTACTACCCGGTGACGTCGAAGACCCCGAAGTCGTGGGTGCGCGGCTTCTTCCCGCCGGGCCACCCCAACGTCTGGATGGGGAGCGCCGTCACCTGGCGCTGGGTGGTGGAAGCCAACGGCGGCAACCACGCCAACAAGGTGATCCACGGGCCGTACCTGATGAAGTACACCAACGGCCGGGTCTGCTGCGAGGCCGTGTTCAAGTACGGCAAGCTGAACGGCCCGTTCAAGGTCTACCACGAGTCGGGCGGCCTCGCCGGCTCGGGGAACTACACGGACGGCTTCCCCGACGGCCAGTTCCCCGAGTGGTGGATCGACGGCTCGCTGTCGCGCACCGAGACCTGGGAAAAAGGCAAGAAGATCAAAACCGATTTCCCCGA
>CALAMB010000044.1 GCA_937925645.1 uncultured Acidobacteriota bacterium | reverse complement strand
GCTCGACCTCCACGTCGCCCCCGAGAGCTGGCGGGAGCGGGTGACGCTGTTCGGGACCGTGGAAAACCTGATGGACACCGACTATGAATACCGCCCCGGTTACCCCATGCCCGGCGTCACCATCCTGGGCGGGCTCCGAGTGCTGGTCCGCTGATCCCGAACGGCCTCCTTAACGTTGGCGAAACGGGGCCCCGCTGCCCGGCCCGTTTTTTGATTTTTCCCCACCCCGGTGCTATAGTACCGGACCATGGAGCCGGATAACCTGTTGGGCATGTCCTTGGCGGAGCTGACGGCGGTGCTGGCGCGCTGGGATCAGCCGGCATTCCGGGCGCGGCAGCTCTACCACCAGCTCTACCGGCGCCAATGCGTGGATCTGGAGGCCATGACCAACCTGGCCCGGCCGCTCCGCCAAAACCTCGCCGCGTGCTGCCGCATCACCCTGCCCGAAACCGCCGCCCGGACCGAATCCGCCGACGGCTGCCGCAAATACCTGTTCCGTTTGGCCGACGGCTGCCACGTCGAATCCGTCTACATCCCGGAGCCGGACCGCGTCACCCTCTGTCTCTCCACCCAGGCGGGCTGCCCCATGGGCTGCGTCTTCTGCGCCACCGCCGGCATGACTCCTCACCGGAACCTCGCCGCCGGCGAGATCCTGGGTCAGTACTACCGGATCGCCGCCGACTGCGGCCTCCAGGGCCGGCCGGCCAACATCGTGTTCATGGGCATGGGCGAGCCGCTGCTCAACTACGACGCGGTGATGGACGCCTTCCGGCTGTTCGTCGATCCGGCCGGCATCGGCCTGTCGCGGCGCGGCATCACCCTGTCCACCTGCGGCCTGGCGGACGGGATCCGCCGCCTGGGCGCCGAGCCGGTCCGCCCGAAGCTGGCCGTCTCCCTCAACGCCACGACCGACGAGGTCCGCGACCGGCTGATGCCGGTGAACCGTCGCCACCCGCTGGCGGAACTCCTCGGTGCCTGCCACACGTTTCCGCTGGCGCCGGGCGAGCGCATCACCTTCGAGTACATCCTGATCGACGGCGTGAACGACACGCCGGCGGATGCCCGGCGGCTGGCGCGCCTGCTGAAGCCCGTCCGCTGCAAGATCAACCTGATCCCGTACAACGAGATTCCCGGACTCCCTTTCGTCGCGCCCGCGGAACCGGCCGTTCTCGCCTTTAAGCAGGTGCTTCTCGACGCCCGGTTCGCCGCCATGATCCGCAAGTCGCGCGGTCGCGAGATCCGGGCGGCCTGCGGACAGCTCGCCGCCGGTGCGGCGGCGCAGGTGGCAACCGGACCGGTTTCCCGACTCGATCCCGGAGGATGCCATGCCGGACGAAGATGAACGGATCTACGGCGCCATCGAGGCGGTGGGCTTCAACAAGACGCAGGATCCCGAGGCCGTCGCCGAGCTGCAGGACATGCAGCGGATGTACGAACGGATCGCCGACGCCATCCGCGAGCGGAAGCACGTCCCGTTCACGCGCGTCCTGCAGAAGGCCCGGGCCAGGGCCGAGGAAGCCGAAGCGACGGCCGCCGCCGAGTCCGGTGCGGAGACACCCGAAGCGGCGGATGAAGACCATGCCCCCACCGATACCGCCGGCTGAGCACGTGGCCGAGCTGGAACTGCGCGCCGGCC
Organism: uncultured Acidobacteriota bacterium; assembly: GCA_937925645.1. Lineage (GTDB taxonomy): Bacteria > Acidobacteriota > JAAYUB01 > JAAYUB01 > JAAYUB01 > JAAYUB01. The sequence continues at coordinate 3,611 of CALAMB010000044.1, read as the reverse complement.
GGCCGGTGCGCTTCCGCGCCTCCGGCTCCAGCATGAAACCGCTGATCTTCCCCGGCGCCGACCTGGAGGTCCGGCCGGTTCCGGCGGAAAACCTGCGGCCCGGCGACGTGCTGCTTTTCCACGACGGCGCCCGCCTCGTGGCGCACCGGTTGGTGCGGCGCGCGGACGATCCCGAGCGGGGACGGCTGTTCTATGTCCGTGGAGACAACCGGGATGACATCGAGGGACCTGTTTCGGCCGGCGCCATTCTCGGCCGCATCGAGCGGGTCCGCGTCGGCTGGATCCGCTTCCGCCCCCGCGCCCGCTGGATTCGCGCCGCGTACCCTCCCCTGCGGTGGGGGTATCGGTGCGCCGCCCGCATCAAGCACGCGCTGTTCGGATGATTGCCGCTGCGGGGATCGGATGTCCGGCCAGGCGTCGGGAACCATTCACAATCCGGAATACTCGAAGCTGTTGGTGTCGGTCTCCTTGAGCGTGATCCTCACGAGGCGCCCCGGCACTTCGAGCTGCAGGGCCGACCAGATCCACCGGCACAGGTTTTCCGACGTGGGCACCCGGTCGCGGAAATCGGGGATCTCGTCGTTGATGAAGCGGTGATCCAACCGGTCCACGACCAGGCGGCGCACCACCCGGTCCAGCTCGGCCAGGTCCGCGATCATCCCGCTGGCCGGGTCCACCTCGCCGGTGACCACCACATGGAGCGTGTAGTTGTGACCGTGGCCATGGGGATTGGCGCAGCGGCCGTAGATCCGGCGGTTCCGCTCCGGTTCCCAATGGGCCCGGCTCAGGCGGTGGCCTGCCGAAAAGGTGTATCGCCGCATCAGGCTGAGCATCCCGGCTCCTCGGTCCACTCCACGCCCAGGTCGTCGCTCTCCCACAGCCGGATGCGGTGGATCCGAACGCCCCGAAAGGTCGGCTGCAGGAGATCGCGGATGTACAGCACCAGGTTCTCGGTGGTGGGGATGACCGTCTGGAAATAGGGGATGTCCAGGTTGAGGAACCGGTGGTCCAGATGATCCAGCACCGTCTGTTCAAGAATGGCCTTGACATCCTTCAGGTCGATGATCATGCCGGATTCGGGGTCCGGCTCGCCCGCCAGTGACAGCTCCAGGCGATAGTTGTGCCCGTGACCGTGCGGGTTGGCGCACGGGCCGAATACGGCCCGGTTTTTCGCCTCGTCCCACGCCGTCTGCCAGTAGCGGTGGGCGGCGCAGAAGCTCACGGTCTTGGTGATGACGATCATCCCTTCCTCCTTTGCCGGCGCGGCGGCACCGCGGCCGGGCCCGCGGCCGCGGTCACGTAAGCGAGATCCCGCCGTCCACGGGCAGGTTCACGCCGGTGATCCAGGCCGCGTCGTCGGACGCCAGAAACACGGCGGCGCGGGCGATGTCCGCCGGCTCGCCCACCCGCCCCAGGGGATGGGCGGGCGCCATCCGCGCCAGGTGCTCGCGGACCTGCTCGGGCGACATCGTCGCCTCGAAGATGGGCGTGCGCACCACTCCCGGCGAGATGGCGTTGCACCGGATGCCGCGCCCGGCTTGCTCCAGCGCCACGCTCCGGGTGAACATCAGCACCCCCGCTTTCGCCGCCGAGTAGGCGCTGCACCCCGGCACCGGCATGTAGCCGAGGGTCGAGGCGATGTTGACGATCGACCCGCCGCCGGCGGCCGTCATCAGCGGGATCACCCCGAGGGTGAGGATGAACACCGCCTCCAGATTGATCTTCATGATCCGCTCGTAGTCCGCCAGCGGATCGGGCCCCGGCTGCGCGCTGCGGTAAAAGCCGGCGTTGTTGACCAGGATGTGAACGGCGTCGCCGGCGGCGGTCCGCCCGTCCACCCATTTCCGCGCCGATTCGGAATCCGCCAGGTCGACAGTGTGAATCCGCACCCGGCCCGGCTCCACGCTGCCGGCCCGGGTTTCCTCGAGGCGGGCGCGGTCGCGCCCGACGATCTCGACGGCCGCCCCCTCGGCGACAAACAGCCGGCAGATCTCCCGGCCGATCCCGCTGCTGCCCCCGGTGACGATGGCTCGCTTGCCCGCCAGCCGCTGCGTCATGCCGAACCTCCTGTGTCGGGTTCGATGATTTGTCCCGCGTCCGGATGCGCCGCTCCGCCCGCGGCTCCGGTCAGCCGGTGAGCCCCTGCCGTTGCAGCAGCTCGTCCAGCCGGGCCCGAACCTCGGTAATGACCGTCTCCACGGAGCCCGGCAGCATGCAGCCGGACGCGCGGGGATGCCCGCCCCCCAGCGGCGTCAGGCTGCGGGCGAATTCGCCCACGTTCACGGCGCCCCGGGAGCGGAATGAGATGCGGACGGAGCCGCCCGGCTGCTCCACAAAGAGCAGGCTCACCTCAACGCCGTGGATGAAGCAGATCTCGTCGATGATGTCGCCGGTGTCCTCGCTGGCGGCGCCCGACCGGCGGACCATCTCCAGGTCCATCACCGACCAGACATAGCGCCCGCGCGGCTCGCGTTCCATCCGGTTCAGCACCAGCCCCAGCAACTTTTTCATCCCGTAACTGCGCACCAGGTGGACCCGCTCGGCCGTGTCGGGAAAATTGAAACCGGTCTCGAGCAGTCGGGCCGCCACCCGGTGGGACGAGGGCCGGGTCAGATCGTATTGGAACGAGCCGGTATCGCACAGGATGCCCACGTAGATGAGGTTGGCCAGCCGGACGTCCAGGGGAGTGCGCCACGTGGGATCGTCGACGAAGGCGAACAGGACCTCCGTCGTAGAAGCGACCTGGTTGGTGCAGATCTCGATGTCGTACGTGCCGGCGTTCCCGAACGAGTGGTGGTCGATCTTCACCCGCACCGGGCAGTCCAGGAACAGCGGCCGGACCCGGCCGGAGCGATCGGCGCCGCAGTCCACCACGATCCCCAGGTCGTAGCGCGCGCCGGCCGCCTCGGCCTGGTCCACCGGCAGGATATCCGGCGCACCGTGCAGAAACAGGAAACGGGCCGGACAGGGGCGCTCGTTGACGACGTGGATGATCTTGCCGCTACCCGGAAACGCCTGCTCCAGGATGTACTTGACGGCGAGCTCGGCGGCGACGGAATCGCCGTCCTCCCGCTCGGTGGCCGTGATCAGGATCCGGCCCGCCGACTGCACGGCATCATGGAGGCGCTTCAACTCGAGTTCGAACATGGGGAGCCTCACCCGACGGATAAATAAATGGTCATGTTACCAAAGGGCGAGACTGATTGAAAATGAAAAAAGGGACCGGCCGAACGGACCGGTCCTGGGGATGGCCTGGGTGCAGAATGGGTCCGGAATCCGCCGCTCCGACTAGAGCAGGGCCAGCAACCGGATTCGCTTCTCTTCGAACTCGTCCGCGGTGATGAGCCCTTCCACCATCAGGGCCTGCAGATCCTTGATGATCCCTGGGATGTCGGCGATATCCAGCGACATCATGATCTCGAACAGGTCGCCGACTTCCACGGTCTCCTTGGCCTTCTTGCGCGGCCTGGCTTTCTCCTCGCCGCGGCGGAAAGACACGGACTCACCCAGCTTGACGGCATCCACGAGCCAGTTCACGCGCAACCAGAACTTGGAACCGCCTTTCTTGCCGTTGGACCACCAGGCCCGGTGCTTGTAGGCGGAATCCGGCA
>CALAMB010000043.1 GCA_937925645.1 uncultured Acidobacteriota bacterium | reverse complement strand
TCCTTCTCGACGATCTGCACGTTGACGCCCACCGTCTTCTGGATGCGCTGCAGGATGTCCAGCCCGCGGCGGCCGCGGTTGCGCTTGATGGAGTCCGACGAGTCGGCGATCATCTGCAGCTCGTGCAGGACGAACTGCGGCAGCACCAGCACCCCGTCGAGGAAGCCGGTCTCGCAGATGTCGGCGACGCGGCCGTCGATGATCACCGAGGTGTCGATGATCTTGGGGCAGCCCAGCGCCGGGCGGTCGGTGGTGAACAGCCCCTCGAACACTTTCATGTTCAGCAGGTTGCCCTTGTCGGCGCCCACGATGAGCCCCACGTAGGCCATGAGCATGATGATGAGCACCTGGAGGAAGGTGCCGGCCGCGGGGGGGATGGCCGTCATGCGGCTCAACACCAGCGAGATGAGGGTCGCGCCGATGATGCCGGTAATGGAGCCGATCAGCGCGCCGATCAGCGTTTTGAGACTCAGCCGGCGGATCCGGATCTCGAACAGGATGATGGCCAGCGCCAGCACGCCGCCCGCGACGAGGTTGGCGGCCAGGTTGGACCCGAAAGGCCGGAGGGCGTAGGAGGCATAGACGAGCAGACAGCAAAAAATGACGCGGATGAACCAGATGTCCATGGGATGATTCCTCCGAATAAATATGAAGTCACCAGGTATGATGGGTCACGCGTTATCAAATACCGGTCACGGATGCAGGTCGATCAAATGAACTTATTATAACAGAGCCGTCGGCCGCGCCCACGGGCTAAAACGTTTGCGGAGCCCGACGGCACCTATGGTACACTTTGGATGCGGATCCGGCGGTCTCGATTCGCTCGAGACGTCCGACCCGCCAACCTGCGCGGCGCCGCCCCGCTCCCGAATCCAACGGCCCGGCAGGGGAATCCTCCAGGCAGGCGTCCGTGACATCCGCCAACGCCCCGAGCTCCGCCGGCCAGCGCTTGCTCTTCGTGGACATCGTCCGGGCCTACGCCTGCGTCATGATGGTGTTCGGCCACACCTTCAACGACCTCCTGAATGAGAGCATCCGCCAGACCGTCCTGTTCGCCGAGTGGCAGCACTTCCGCGGCCTGACCGCCCCGACCTTCCTGTTCGTCAGCGGTTTCGCCTTCTACGTGGCCACCACTCGCTACTGGGACGAGTACCTGCGCCTGTCGCCGCGCCTGTGGCGGCGCCTCCGGCGAGTGGCACTGCTCCTGTTCATCGGCTACATGCTGCATCTGCCGCTGAGCAATCCGCTGCAGCTCTTCACCACGCCGCTGACCGCCACGCAGTGGCTCTCCTGGATGAACGTGGACATCCTCCAGTGCGTCGCCGTCAACCTGCTGCTGCTGCACATCCTCATCGCCCTGCTCCGCACCCGCCGGCGGTTTCTGGCATACATCGGCATCGCCATGCCCCTCATCTTCATTCTCAGCCCGTTGATCTGGTACCTCAACGGGCAAACAGAATCCCCGCAACTGTGGAATTTCTACCTGGGCGGCAATTTCAACTCGTACTTCCCCCTGGTGCCGTGGGTGGCGTTCATGTACGGCGGCATCCTGGCCGCCCACTGGCACCAGACCCGCCTCAAGGACCGCGAAAACTGGCACGGCCCGTTCTTCCTGGCCGGGCTGGTCGTGCTGGCTGTCGGCCTGCCGTTCTACTGGTTGTACCCGAAGCTGCCGTCCGAGCTGATCTTCAGAAGCCTGGCCGCCTATAGCCTGTGGCTCCGGCTGGGCTGCGTCGTGCTCATCTTTACCGGCATCTCGGCGCTGGCGCGGAAGGTCCGGTCGGTCCCCTGGATCATCCGGCTGGTGGGTTCGGAGACGCTGACGATCTACTGGCTGCACCTGCTCATCATCTACGGCTCGTCCTGGAACGTCGGGCTGGTCCGCCACTTCGGGCGCTCGCTCAGCGTCCCGCAGGCGTTCGCCGTCTTCGTGCCCATGTTTCTGTCGCTGGTGCTGCTGGTGGTGGCCAAGGACAAGTTCCTGCGCTGGTGGCGCGTCCGCCGGTCTTCCCCCGTGTCCGCCGACTGATGGTCAGAGGGTCGGCCGAATCGGCCGGCGTCCCCGCCGCGCCGCTTCAGTCGTCCCCGGCCGCCGCCGCGATGGCGGCGCGGGCCAGTTCGTCGCAGCGGGCGTTCTCCGGGTGGGAGGCGACCGGGTCGTCGTGGTGGGCCGGGATCCAGCGCCACGTCACCGCGTGGCGGCCGGCCAGCCGGTGCAGCTCCTCCCAGAGCGTGCGGTTGGCCACCGTGCCGCCCGGCCGGCGCCACCCTTTCCGGATCCAGTTGGGCAGCCATTCGGTCATGCCCTGAACGAGGTAGCGGCTGTCGGAGAACAGCGTGACCCGGCAGGCGGAGCGGAGCTGCCGAAGCGCCTGGATGGCGGCGGTCAACTCCATGATGTTGTTCGTGGTGTGGCGCGCGGCGCCGCTGATCTCCTTGCGGTGGTCGCCGGACAGGAGCACGGCCGCCCAGCCGCCCGGGCCGGGATTGCCGCTGCAGGCGCCGTCGGTGTAGATCGTGATCGCGTGCTTAAAGGGCGATGTCACCGTCGTGCTCTTTGTCCATCTCGATGAAGGCGTACGCGGAATGGTTGTGAATGCTCTCGAAGTTTTCGGCTGCCACCGAGAACCAGGTGATCCGCGGGTCCTCGCGCAGTTTCAGGGCGACGTTGCGGACCAGGTCCTCGACGAACACCGGGTTGTCGTAGGCGCGCTCGGTGACGTGCTTTTCGTCCTCGCGCTTGAGCAGGGCGTAGAGCTCGGAGCTGCCGCAGGATTCCACGAGCCCGATCAGCTCCTCCAGCCAGATGAAATCGCGGCTCCTCACCTGCACGGTGACCAGCGAGCGCTGGTTGTGAGCGCCGTAGCGGCTGATCTCCTTGGAGCAGGGGCACAGGCTGGTCAGGGGCACCCGCACGCCCAGGATGAAATCCAGCTCGGCGCCCAGCGTGCCAAGAAAGAAACACTCGTAATCCATCAGCGAGCGGGCCCGGCTGGCCGGCGCCTCCTTCTCGATGAAGTAGGGAAACTCGATTTCGATGTGGGCGGTCTCGGCCTCGAGGCGGTCGCGCATCGCCTGCAGCAGCTCGGGCATCTTGTGCACGGTCATCTCGCCGCGGTACTCGTTGAGGATCTCGATGAACCGCGACATGTGGGTGCCCTTGAAGTGGTGGGGCAGATCCACGTACATGCTGATGGCGGCCACGGTCGACTGGGTCTCCCGGGCGCGGTCCAGGACGATGATGGGGTAGGTCACCCCCTTGACCCCGACCTTCTTGATGTCGAGGTTGCGGTTGTCGCGCATCCGTTGCACGTCGATCATGCTGGTTCGCCTCCGCTGCCGGTCAAGCCGGGTATTGTAATCCTTCACCCGGCGGATGGCCACCAGAAAAACGGGGCCCGCCGGCGCGCGCGGCCGCACCGCCGCCCGGTCCGCGATGGATGCGGCGGCGACGGCTCGGGATTCGTTGGAAGGGGAACCGGCGGGCTCAGACCCGCGACCGTTTGAGGGTGTCCAGCACCTTCCGGTGGCGGTCCAGCGACAGGTCGCGCAGCCGCTGGAACTTGTCGAAGGGGATGAGGTTGTCGAACTCCACCGCCGTGCCGCCGGCGGCGTTGTAAATGACCCGACCGCTGAAGGTGTCCTCGAAACCGGCCAGCGGATCGCGCAGCGTCACCTCGGCGCGGGTGAACACCGGCACCGACTTGTGGGTCTTGATAAAGGTGCCGCCGGGGCTGACCGGCGTCGCCCGGGTGTGCTCGACACCCTGCCGCAGAGCCGCCTCGCACTCCATGTTCAGCGGCAGGCGGACAAAACGGCGGCGGAAGCCCTGCACCTTGGCCAGGGTGTACTCCAGGTTCTGGATGTTCTCCGGGCTGATGGGCTGGACGAACTCGCACCCCGGGAAGAGGAGGCTGCGGTCCTTGACCACCTTGAAGAAGAGCGGCTCGGCGAAGATGATCACCGGCGCGCCCATGTTGGCCCGGGTCAGCTTGTGGCGGACGATGGCCGTGATGGCGTCGAAATCGTTGAAGGAGACGTAGCATATGAAGGCGCCCACGCCCCCCTCGTCCTGGCCGAGATAGCCCTCGAGCAGGTCCAGGTCCTGGATCTGGAGGGTGGCGTAGTTGCGCATGGTGGAGCTGATCCGCTGCCCCACGGTGTAGTCGCGGGAGAAGATCACCCAGACCAGGTCGCTGACCTTGCCGCTGGAGGGGAAGTAGCGCGGCATGTCGAGGGTCTCCAGCTTGGCGATGAGCGAGCGGATGAACTCGTCGAACTTCCCCTTGATGTCGTGGTACCACTCCTTGGGCAGGTTGGTCTGGGACTGGATCAGCGACCAGCTCAGGCGGCCGGTGAGCTCCTGGTTCAGGATGGAATGGTGGTTCTCCCAGTGGAAGCTCAGGCCGAACTCGATGGCCTGCTGGAACGCGATCTGGAGGAACAGGTCGCGGAACGACTCGTTGGCGAAGCGGACGATCACGTCCTCCTCGAAGGTGATCCGCGCGTCGGTCTTGTGGAGCATGCACTCCCGGTAGTCGCCGATCTCGGAGAAAAACGATCGCAGCGTGCGCAGCAGCGAGGCGAAGGCGGGCCGGGCGTTGTCGTAGTAGGTGTTGAGCCGCAGGCCCATCATGGACAGTTTCTTGTAGCGGATGTAGTTGATTTTCTGCCGGTCCACCGGGTAGTCGAGGTCCTTGAGCGCCGCCAGGCAGCGGGTGGCGGTGATGGCGTCGCCGAGGAACGTCTCGTCGTACAGGTACTTCATCAGGGAGCCGAGGTCGACGATGTCCTCGATGATGGAGATGTCCACCTGGTGGCCGTTCTTTTTCAGGTGGTGGATCTGGTCGATCCCGGACAGGACGCGGCCCTGCAGGATCTCCATCCGGGCCTGTTCCACGCAATAGGTCAGCCGAGTCAGGTCTAACATGATAACCACCCTTTCCTATATCACGCGACCTTATCATATGCGCATTACCGGGTCAAAGTATGACCTGCATCACAATTCCGTGAATATTTTGTTAAATTAACGGGGACAGGGGATTCGGGCCAGATTTGGAAGGTTCTCA
>CALAMB010000042.1 GCA_937925645.1 uncultured Acidobacteriota bacterium | reverse complement strand
TATTTTTCCGGAAGGAGTTCACCGTGGAATTCTTCACCCGTCTGGACCAGGCCCTGCAGGCGCACCCCAACGTGCATGTCAGCCCGTCGCGGCGGCTGCTCATCGAGCACGCCGTGGCCCACCGCGAGGCGATCGTCAGCCGGAACGGCGCCCTGGCCACCTGGACGCCGGTGGATTCCACGGGGCGCAGCCCCAAGGACACGGTGATCGTCCGCCGCCCCGAGATCGTGGCGGACATCGACTGGGACTCGCCCAACAACATCCCCCTGGAGCCGGAAACCTTCGACATGATCCTCGCCGACGCCCTGGCGTTCATCCGGCAAAAAGACCAGATGTACGTGCTGGACCGCGTGGTGGGCGCCGACAGCGCCTACGCCCTGCCCGTGCGGACCGTGTCCGACTGCGCGCTGTCCGTCCTGTTCTGTGAGACCATGTTCCGGCCGGTCCCGCCCGACATCCTGCGCAGCATCTTCGCCGCCCGGCCCTTCACCCTCGTCGCCCTCCCCGCGGACCGGCTGGACAAGGCGCGCTACGCCGGCCGGGTGCGCACGCTGCCCGACGGCACCGCGTCGGACCTGATCGTGGCCATCGACTTCGTGAACCGGTTGGGCGTCATTGTCGGCTCGTCCTACATGGGGAGCTGCAAGAAGCTGATCTTCACGGTGATGAACTACCTGCTCCCCGGCGCCGGGATCCTGCCGCTGCACGCGTCGGCCAACGAGGGCGCCGACGGCGCCACCGCCCTGTTTTTGGGGCTCTCCGGCACGGGAAAGACCACCCTGTCGGCCGATCCCGACCGCGCCCTGCTCGGCGACGACGAGCACGGCTGGAACGACCACGGCATCGCCAACTTCGAATTCGGCTGCTACGCCAAGCTCATCAACCTGAACCCGGCCAAGGAGCCGCAGATCCACAACGCCATCATGCACGCGGCGCCGTACCTCGAGCACGGCGCCATCGTGGAAAACGCCATGATGTTCCCGAGCGGCGACTTCGACTTCCACGACGCGCGGCTGACGGAGAACTCCCGCGGCTCGTATCCGCTGTCGTTCCTCCCGGGGATCAAGGAGCCGCCCGTGGGCGCGCATCCCAAGACCATCGTCTTCCTCACGGCCGACGCCAACGGCGTGCTGCCGCCGGTGGCCAAGCTGAACCAGGACCAGGCCATGCTCTGGTTCCTGATGGGCTACACGAGCAAGCTGGCCGGCACCGAGACCGGCATCACCGAGCCGGTGTCCACGTTCTCCCGGTTCTTCGGCGCGCCGTTCATGCCGCGCAACCCCGACGCCTACACCTCGCTGCTCGGCGAGAAGATGCGCCGGCACGGCACCCGCGTCTACCTGGTGAACACGGGCTGGAGCGGCGGCGCCTACGGCGTGGGCAAGCGGATGGACATCAACCTGACCCGCGCCATCATCACCGCGGTGCTCAACGGGACGCTGGACCAGGCGGCGGTCGCCACCGACCCGCTGTTCCACATCCAGATTCCCCAGTCGTGCCCCGGCGTGCCCAGCGAAGTGCTCAACCCCCGCAACACCTGGCAGGACAAGGACGCCTTCGACCAGCGCGCCCGCAAGCTGGCCGAGGAGTTCGCCAGGCACTTCGACAAGGCGTTCGGCAAGAAGAACCTGCCGGCCTCGGTGGTGGGCGCCTGCCCGGGGAAGTGACGGCATCATCGGGGGTCGGATCGCGGGATTCGATCCCACTCGTTAAGAGTTGAGGGTTGATAGTTGATGGTTGATAGTTGATGGTTGATGGTTCGTGCTCGTAATTCGTAATCGTGATCGTAATCGAGGCTAGAGGCTCGAGACTAGAGGCTCGTTCCCGTCCCCGTGCTCATGCTCGTAATCGTCATCGTGCTCGTAATCGTGATCGGGTCTCGGGGTTCGCGGTTCGGGCATTGAGGCTCGTTCCCAACCCTCAACTCTAAACTCTCGACCCTCTACATTCTTTGTGTCCTTCGTGCCTTTGTGGTGACTCGCCGGATATCGGGATACAGGGCTCAGGGCAGGCAACATTTCGGCCGCACCGCCGATAAAGCAGCAAATACGCGCGTGAGGTGACCACCATGATCAAGATCTCGGACGACGGGTTTTCGTCCCCCGCCAACGAGCCGCCGGACCCGCTTCAGAATACCGCCGCCCAGGGGGCCCGACCGCCCGAGTCCGCCTCTTCCGCGCCGCCGCTGGACCAGGCCGGACTCGCTGACGCCATCGCCCCCGCCGGGACGGGCGCGCCCGGCATCATCCAGGATATTCTCTCCGCCGCGAAATCGTCCGCCCCGTCGCCGCTTGCTACCACCCACGCCGTCGCCGGCCTGCCACCGGATTTCGCCGAAGCCCTTTCCGGCTTCCAGACCGCCCTGCCCGCCACGCTGCGGGCCACCGGCCATGAAACCGCCTTCTGGCAGGACCGCACCGCCGAGCTGCAGCAGCTCGTGGCGCTCACCGGAGGGAGCGGCCGAGAAACGGCCCTGCCCGACTCCGTGGGCGGCTTGCTTGATTCCTTCTTCGACCACCTGGGCCGGCTGCCCGATTCGGGCCTGAGCCGCGAGCTGCTGGACGGCACCCACGGCCTCCTGCGGGGCACCTTCGAATCGGTGCGGGAACACCTTCACGGGGCCGCGGGTCAGGCGGCCGCCGACTCGGCGCATTCGGAATCGGGGGGATTGTCGGACGCGATCCGGGGTGCGGAATCCCAGATGGAGCAGGCCCGCAACGAACGCCAGACGGTCGCCACCGCGGTCGAGAATTTCGACCAGAAGGCAAATCAATTGTTCAACCTGCTCTCCACGCTGATGAAAAACCTGAGCGAAATGCGGATGGGCTCGACGCGGAATTTGCTCTGAGTGCCTGCGCCCGGGGTTGGAAAGCTCGCCAACTGTTGATCGTTGATGGTTGATCGTTGATGGCTCGTGCTCGTGATTCGTAATCGTAATCGAGATTCGTAATCGTGATCGTAATCGAGGCTAGAGGCTCGAGGCTAGAGGCTCGTTTCCGCTCATTGAGAGTTGATGGCTCGTGCTCGTGATTCGTAATCGTAATCGAGATTCGT
>CALAMB010000041.1 GCA_937925645.1 uncultured Acidobacteriota bacterium | reverse complement strand
CCACACCGGCGCCACCCGCTACATCTACCACGGCAACGACGGCACCAACATGCCGTGGAACGACACCGCCCAGCTCAACTACCTCCTCCCCGAGGTGCGCGAGGCGGCGATCCAGGCCATCCTGAGCGTGGCGCGGCGCTTCCCGGTGATCCGCTTCGACGCGGCCATGACCCTGACCAAGCGCCACTACCACCGTCTCTGGTACCCGGAACCGGGCGCCGGCGGCGACATCCCGTCGCGGGCCGGGCGCGGCCTGACCAAGGCCGACTTCGACCGCGCCATGCCCAACGAGTTCTGGCGCGAGGTGGTGGACCGCCTGGCCGCCGAGGCCCCCGACACCCTGCTCCTGGCCGAGGCGTTCTGGCTCATGGAGGGCTACTTCGTCCGCACCCTCGGGATGCACCGGGTGTACAACAGCGCCTTCATGAACTTCCTCAAGAACGAGGACAACGACAAGTTCCGGCTCTCGGTGCGCAACGTCCTGGAGTTCAACCCAGAGATCCTCAAGCGGTTCGTCAACTTCCTGAACAACCCCGACGAGGAGACCGCCGTGGCCCAGTTCGGCAAGGGGGACAAGTACCTGGGCGTCACCCTGCTCATGGTCACCATGCCGGGGCTGCCCATGTTCGGGCACGGCCAGATCGAGGGCTTCAGCGAGAAGTACGGCATGGAGTACCCGCGGGCCTACTGGGACGAGCACCCCGACGAGGGCCTGGTCCAGGCGCACGAGCGCCTGATCTTCCCCCTGATGCGCCGGCGCCACGTCTTCGCCGAGGTGCGCCACTTCCTCCTCTACGACCTGTACACCGCCGCCGGCGCCGTGGACGAGAACGTGATCGCCTACAGCAACCGCCACGGCGACGAGCGGGCGCTGGTGGTGTTCCACAACAAATACGCCTCCACCGCCGGCTGGATCCGCGAGTCGGCCGCCTACCTTGACGGCGGCGGCGGGGCGGAGCGGCGGCTCGTCCGCAAGTCCCTGGGCGAGGGGTTGGGCCTGACCGATTCCGACCGCCACTTCGCGATCTTCCGCGACCACGTCACCGGGCTCGAGTTCATCCGCGCCAGCCGCGACATCCACAGGCAGGGGCTGTTCGTGGACCTGCACGCCTACCAGTACCAGGTCTTCCTCGACTTCCGCGAGGTGGACGACTCGGCGCACGGCCACTACGCCCGCCTGGCCGCCTTCCTCGACGGGCGCGGCGTGCCCGGCATCGACGCGGCGCTGCAGGAGCTGTTCCTCCAGCCCATCCAGCAGGCGTTCGAGCGGCTGCTGGAGCCGGGGCGCCTGCGCGCGTGCCTGCCGGATGCGTTGGCCGGGACCTGGGCGGCCGGCGACGCGGCGCTCGACGCCTTCGCCGCCGACACCGCCGCATTGCTGGCGGAGATCCGCGCCTTCAAGCGCGGCGCGGGCGATCCGGCCGCGGCCGCCGCGGCGGTGCGCGCCGACCTGGCCGCGGTGTTCGGCCTGCCCGAGCACCTCGCCCGCCTCGCCCGGCTGGACGACCCGGCGGTGGCCGGCGGCGCCCGCCACCTGCGGGCGATCTGCGAATCGACGTGGATGACCGGTCTCGACCTGGTGCTCTGGAGCGTGCTCCGCCGCCTCGGCGACGCGCTGGGCGCCCATGATCCCGAGCTGAGCCGCAGCCTGCTCCACGAGCTGCGTTTCGCCCGGCTGGTCCACCGCGCCGGCAAGGCGCTGTCGCTGTCCGAAGAGGACGTCCGGCGACGCCTGGCCCTGGTGCGGATCCTGCTCAGCCACGCCGGCTGGATGGAGCGCGCCGCCGCCGCCCCCGGCGCCGGCCGCACCCTGGCCGAGCTGGTGAGCGATCCGGACCTGCCCGCGTTCATCCAGGTGAACCGCTGGCAGGACGTCCTCTGGTTCAACCGGGAGTGTTTCGAGGAGTTGGAGGACCACCTGCTGGCGGTGGCCGTGGTCGCCGCCGCCGCGGCCCGGCCCGGCGACTCTGCCGCCACGGCGGACGCGCTGCGCCGGTACTGGCCCGTCCGGCAGCGGCTCCAAAAGGCCATCGAGGCGTCGGGCTACCAGCTCCAGCACCTGCTGGATCTTGCCGCCGGCGCCGGTACCGACCCGGCGACTGAACCCGGCGCCGCGCCCGAATGAGCCGCCGGCCGGACCATCCGACAGCGGGCCGCCCATTTTCCTTTCGAGGCACATCAGCATGGAATGCCAAAAAGCCCGCAACCTGCCGCGCTGCAATTGCACCTACGATCCATGCTCCCGCAAGGGGCTGTGCTGCGACTGCCTGGCGTACCACCTGCGGAACCGCGAGCTGCCCGGCTGCTGCTTCCCGCCGGCGGCCGAAGGAACCTTCGACCGCTCCTTCGAGCACTTCGCCCGCCTGGTGGACGCCCGGCAGGTGTGAGCCCGCCGGTTCGTTTTGCCAGAGACACGCGCGCCTCGATCCCGTAGAATCGGGCGGCGTTTCCTGTCCCGTCGCCGACTCCATCAAGCGAGGATCACCATGCGTTATCTCGTCATTCGTCCGCTGATCGTTGGATTGTTCATCGCCTTGCTGGCCGCCGCCGCGGCCGCCCAGGCCGAGTCCCGTCCGCTGCTGCTCCCCGAGATGAGCCACCCGGAGATCCAGGCGTACCTCAAGACCAGCGACATGCTGCTCGTCCCCCTCGGCTCCATCGAGCAGCACGGCACCCACCTACCCCTGGGCACCGACAGCTACGAGGCGCTGGCCCTGGCCACGGAGATCTCCCGCCGGACCGGAATTGTCGTGGCGCCGCTGGCGTGGGTGGGCTACAGCGAATACCACAACGGCTACCCCGGCACCGTCAGCGTGAGTACCGAAACCCTGGCCCAGTTCCTGTTCGAGTGCTGCGAGGGGTTGGTCCGCCAGGGCTTCCGGCGGATCCTCTTCTTCAACTACCACGGCGGCAACAGCACCGCCCAGACGCTGGTCATCCACCGGATCAACCACGGGACGCCGGCCGTCGCCGTCGCCATCGGCGTGGGCGGATCGCTGAAGGTGGAAGCCGAGGAGGAATTCCTCGACTGGCACGCCGGCGTGGGCGAGACGTCCATCATGCTCCACCTCCGCCCCGAGCTGGTGCGGATGGATCGCGCCGAGAAGCCCGTGCTCCATTTCACCCCCGAGACAGCGGCTCTTGTGGAGAAGGCGAAAACGGACCCGCGCCTTGAGGCGGTGCTCTCGGGGCGGCTCGGCGTGCCGGCCGCGACGGGCAAGGGCGGCACCAGCCGGGAGCTGTCCAGCACGGGCGTCTGGTCGTTCAGCGATCCGAAGGCGGCCACCGCCGCGCGCGGCGCCAGGGAGTGCCAGGCCTGGGTGGACGCCGCGGTGAGCTTCATCAACGCGTGGCGCGGAGGAAGAATAGGAGTTGGGAGATAGGAGATAGGAGTGAACGGTGAACGGTGAACGGTGAACGGTGAATGGGGAACACCAATAGGGGAGAAGGGGCGAGAGCGGTTTTTCGCGGCCCGATTTCCGCAATCCGATGTCCGATTAGGATGACGATTACTCAGTTACTCCCGATTTTCTGCCAATTTTTACAGGATTTTTACCGCGCCATCGGACGGGTCGCCCACCCCATCATCGACCGCACCGTCTCTGCATTCACGACGAAAATAGCCAGGCGCAGCCCCGCGAATGCGGGGCAGCGCCTGGCTATTGTCTTTGCAACTGGAAGGGCTTGCCGAAGACCCTGCATCGCGGCACCGAGCTGGAGTGAACGATCATGTCCCTTGGGTTCCGGATCTGCCGAGTTGGGAGCACGATAACGATCATGATCACGAGTGATTGGGCGCCTCAAGAACGACCCGCGGAACGCGGGTCGAATGTGCGGGCAGCTCAACGGTACGATCAAACGACCGCGCACAGGCGGGGCGTCCACTCCCACCCTGATCCGCTGATCCAGAGAATCATGTTCGACCCGCTGCGCGGGTCGTCCCCGATCCGGACCGGGCGTGGTGGACCCCGGGTTTCACCCGGGGCTACCCATGTTCGACCCGCGTGGCGCGGGTCGCCGGAGGGATCCCATCGGCTGTCCAAGACCGCGGTGCGCACGGTGCGGGCGAAACGACGAGCCCATCCACTGCCACGCCGAATGCTTGGTTCCGGCTGCGCCGGCTTACGATCACGATTACGATTACGGGCCAAGTGACAGCAACCGCGGAACGCTTGGGTGCCAGC
>CALAMB010000040.1 GCA_937925645.1 uncultured Acidobacteriota bacterium | reverse complement strand
ACCGGTTCTCCTCGGCATACATGACCCTCTCGGCCACCAGACGGTCAAGAATCTCGCGGAGACGCGCCGCGTCGGCGGCGCCGGCGAAGCGTGACTCGAGGTCCTCAAAGGCACGGATCTCGAGACATTCCCGGTACACGTCCTGCCACAGCCCGGACAGGGTGAACCGCCGCGACCCGCCCCGGTGATCGGTGATTTCCAGAAAATCGCCACCGTCGAGGTAGACGAGCGCCTTGGGCGGGGTGCGCCCCTCGCGGAGCGCGGCGGCGCGGATCTCTTCGTGCGTTTCCCGCCACCGGCGGCAGGCCTCACGCACGGGCGTCCAGTCCGCCGGCCGGCCGGCCGGCGTGTAGGTCCAGGCCCGGTGCGGCAGAACCAGCCGGGCGCGCACCTCGGCGGGCAGGAACTCGGCGTAGCGCGGGTGGTTGCGAACGTCCTCGATGCCGAAGTCGGCGCGGAGTACGTCCACCGCGCTACCGGTTGTCAGGTCGAACTCATGGAGGAACCCCGGCGGGGGATACGCGGTTGCGTAGCGGTCGATGGTGGCCACCGACTCGGCCACCTCAGCGGCGGTGGAGCCGGGGAATCCCATCACCAGACCGAACGGGTTCCCGATCTCGAGCTCGGCGCAGGTCTTGAGCAGCTCCAGATTCTGGATGGCCGTAGTGCCCTTGTTCATCCGACGCAGGTACGCGGTGGAGAAACCCTCGACGCCCGTGTGCGCCACAGTCAGGCCGGCCGCCCACAGCGCCAGCACATCCCGCGGCCGGGCGCCCGCGCGCAGTTCGATCTGGAGCTGGATCTGCCGGCCGGAGGCCGCCAGGCGCCGGCCCAGCTCGGCCAGGCCGGTGGGGCGCATGCAGAGGTCGCCCAGCACCACGCGGGGGTTGGCGTGCCGGGCCACCAGCGCCTCGACCTCGGCGGCGACCTGGCGGGCCGGCTTGGCCCGGTACCGCCGCCGCTCGTTCATGTTGCAGAACAGGCAACGGCGCTTCGCGTCCCCGGTAGATCCGGCACGGTCCCACCAGCAGCCCCGGGCGGTCTGGAGCCAGATCCGCCACTCGATGCTCAGGGGATCCGCCGCGGCGGCATAGTCGTCGAAGTCGGGGAGCGGCAGGGCGGCGACGTCGTCCGCCTCCCAGACGGGCGCGCCGGCGGGGAACCGGTCCAGATTGCCGCGGGTGAGGAGCCCCGGCACGTCGTCCGGCGGCGCCTGCCCCGCCGCCAGCCGCTCCAAAAGGGACTCCAGGGGGCGCTCGCCCTCCCCCTGGACGACGGCGTCGATCTCCGGATACTCGCGCATGAACGAAGGGCCCGCCGCGCTCCGCAGCAGGCTGCCGCCCCAGACGATGAACACCCCGGGATTGGCGGCCTTGATCCGCCGTCCGAGCAGGACGTTGGCGAAAAGCTGATGGAAGGTGGCGGTCAGGCCCACCACGTCGGTCGCCGCGGCCAGGCGTCCGGCCAGCTCGGCGGCGTGCGCGTCGATGGCGTCGAGAATTCCCGCCGGGTCTGCGTCGGGCGGGGGCAGCATCATGCCCTTCGCCGCCTCCGCGGCGAAGGCCGCGCGCAGCAGGCCGGGCAGGCCGCCGCGGCGCTCCGGGTAGACGAGACCGGCGTAGAGCGCCTCGCCGGCCAGCGGGTCTTCCTGGATGGCCCGGTAGGCCGTCCGGCCCAGGCGCCGGGCCACCTCCACGTGTTCCGGCCAGACGGCGGCCGCGCAGCCGGGGACCCGCGCGGCCACCCACGCCTTCAGGGCCGCCAGCGCCGCCGACGGCACGTGGCCGTCGAGCCAAGGCATCGAAACTAACGCAATGCGCATCCGGGTGCCCGCGGCGGCGTCCGCAATCAGTCAGGTTTGATATCAGATGACTTGTCGTCGACGAGCTTGACGTCAGCCTGGTCCCACTTCTCCCGCACCTGCGCCTGTGACCGGTCGACGGATTGATCGCCCCAGATATTCGACGACGGGGACAGGCCCAGGTCCTCGGCCACTTTCCAGTGCTTGTGGTCGACAACGGCTTCGTCCGACGGCCCCGCGCCGACGCCCGCCCAGGATTTTTCGGCCAGACCCACATTTTTGTGGAGCAAGAAATCCTTGTCCCCTTTCACGCCGTCGATCTTGGCGGCCACGGTCCGTGCACCCGACATCAGGCCCTTGGCGAGGAGCGGATCGCCGCCTTCCTCTTCGTCGTCAAACCGGACGGCATCGTTCCCCAAACCCTTCAGTTTGGCCGCCCAGACGCTCTTTTCCTCGGGGGCACCGCCGATGACGGCCATCCTCTCGTCGGCACTTTCCAGTTTGTGCTTGATCTGGAGGTCACCGGGCAACTTATGACCGATCATGGACACTTTTTCGTTGCCGAGCACGAGCTCGTTCTTGATCTGGAGGTCGCCGCCTCCCTTGGGTAGCCGTTCCGCCAGCTGCATTTGCGCCTTCTCGTCGCCGAGCTGGAGCTTGTCGCGCACCAGCATCCCCTGCAGCTTGTGATCCCCGATGAGCTCGCCCTCCGCCAGGTCCATCTTGGGCGGCAAGGCGGCAGGCGCCGTCTCGGCGAGTTCCTTCATCATCGCCTCGCCCTTGATCGCCAGGGGCTCCTGGAGCTTCCCGGCGAGCGGCTCGGCGAGCTTGTCGAGCGCGCCGTCGTCGCCCATGTCCGGCGGCTGCGATCCGATTCGATTGATGGACATAACACCTCCTCCCTTTATGAAAACATCGCTCGTTGCTTACTTATCGGCTCTTTCTCCGCCGCGTTGCGCGCTTTTCCCGGCCGCCCGGGCCGCGGGGCGGCGCCGCGGCTCGCCAGTCCGCCTCGATGCGGTCACGCAGCGTGGCCGCACCGGGCAGCGCCGTGATCCGGCCTTCGGCGTCGAAGGCGGTCAGGGCCGTCAGCGCGTCGAAGTGCTCCAGGCTCAGGCGCAGGTAGCCCGCCGGACGCGGCCGGCCGAGGCGCGCCCGCGGGACGCATCGCCAGGCGTCGAGGTATCGGCACTCCAGGGGCCGCTCCGGCCGGCCGAACACGGCGCACCGGCCGCCGGCGAGATGGCGGCAGACGGTCCGGACGATGAGCTGCCAGCCGTCGTCGGCCACGCCCACCGACACACCGGGATAGCCCAGGACAAATTGCAGGTAATCCAGGTTTGTCGCCGTGGCCGGCGTGCCGTGGGAGATCAACAGGGCCCGGCAGCACCAGGTCTCGCAGCCGGCGCACGGGTCCCTGAGTTCCGCGTACGTGCGCGGCGGCTCGGGCGCCGCGGTCTCGCCACGGATCACCTCCTCCCGCCAGGCCCGATCCATAGGGTCGGCGCCGGGGACGTCCCCATCGACGGGCCAGCCCGGAATCGGCAGCGGACGGAAGGCGGCGCTCAATGCCGGCCAGTCGGGCACGTCCACCAGCCGGCCCTTGCCGTCGAATGTCAGCAGCGGGAGGAGCGCCTCCAGCCGCCGCCGGTCCAGGCGGTAGAATCCGTCAGGCTCGGCGCCGGCCAGCGACGCCTTGTACCAGCACCGGTACGGGTTGTAGTGGCGACAGACGCGCGGCTGCTCCGGCCGGTCGTGGATCCGGCAGGCGCCCGCGGAGGGATCGAGGAACCGGCACGGCGCCCGGTAGAACAGCTCCCAGCGCCCGGTGCGGAAGAGACCCAGCTCGATCCGCTCGAAGTTCAGGAGGAAGCGGGCGTGGTCCACCTCGGTCAGCGTTTCCAGCCGGACCTTGCCCAGGGGCAGGTAGGCGCAGCACGGCGTGTCGGGGCACGTGGCGCACTGTGATTCAGACGCCTCGGCGAAAGTCAGGCGGCTGGCGGACGGCAGCGATCCGATGGTTCCATCTTTCATGGCAACGACTGGTTCAATTGTAGCGCAATCGTCCAATGGAGGGCAGGAGAATTTCCCCGGCGGGAATCGAGGGGCTCGGGGTTCGGGGCTCGGGACTCGGGGCTCGGGGCTCGGGGCTCGGGACTCGCTCCCGTCAGACGGACATCGGACATCGGACTTCGGGCAGCCCGGATTCACCACAGAGGACGCAGAGGACACAGCAGCGTTTTTTGTTCTGGACTTTAACCGAGAGCCGTATCCCGTCTCCCTTCTCCCGTCTCCCGTCTCCCGTATCCCGACTCACCGACTCACCGACTCACCGATTCACCGATTCACCGACTCACCGATTCACCGACTCACCGATTCACCGA
>CALAMB010000039.1 GCA_937925645.1 uncultured Acidobacteriota bacterium | reverse complement strand
GCGTCGAACAGCACCGGGATGCCGCAGCGGGCGTGCAGCTCCAGGCAGTCGCCCAGCGGATAGTTGCGGTCGTCGTTTTCCACCACCAGCCGCCGCCGAACCGCCGCCGGCAGCCGAACCCAGTTCCGCGCGAACCGCGCCAGGCTCTCCGCCCGGTCGCCGTACACGCCGCCGACGTGGATCTGCACCTTGGCCGCGGCGTCGAGTTCCAGCAGCTCCAGCACCCGGACGTGGTACTCGAGCTCGCGGATGCTGCGCCGGACGATTTCCGGATCCCGGGCATTGATCAGGGTGAACTGGTCGGGATGCATGGAGATGCGCAGCCGGCCGTCCCGGACCAGCCGCCCGATTGCGGCGAACCGCTCCCGGAACGCGCCACCCCAGTCGTCGACGCACACCGGGTGGGAGGCGAAGGGCACCAGGTCGGAACTGATCCGCAGGAACCCCAGGCCGTGTTCCACGTTGTAGCGCACCATCGCCGCCAGGAAATCCAGGTTGGCTGCCACGGTCTCCGCCAGACGGGCGGCAGAGTAGGAGGCCAGCCGGAACGTCCGGATCCGGGCGGGGGGAATCGATCGGTTGATGCAGGGATAGCCGATCCGCATGGCCGTAGTGTACACTGGTTGTCCAGGGAAAGGGTTTTCCGGTCGGCGGCGATGATCGCATCCTGCGTCCAGAGCCGGGGCTAACAGACCCAAACTCTGATCAGTTAGTGATTAATTAGCGGCCGCACGTTCAGTCTGCGCCCGACTGTCGCAACGGCCGAGACGCGCGGGGTGGGCTGTTGTGCCCGGCGACAACCAGGCGCCCCTACAGCAGGGATCCGCAACGGACGCTGTTGCGTGGTGCCGCGCTCCCCTCAACCGCCGCCGGCGGCACTGTCACACCGAATTCCAAACACAACGGTGACACGCGGCACCGCCTGAACGAGACCGACCGGCAGATCACCGAGCACCGCAGCCAGACCCGGTCGGACATCCAGGAGGAGTTCGACAAGGCCATCACGGGCCAGATCGAGACCCGCGACCCCCAGACCGGCCGGGAAACCTGGCTGCCGGCGTACCGTTTCGCCCACACCGACGGCCGCGGCAACTACTTTCTGAGCGACGATCCCAGTCAGAATCCGACCCGCGCCAATCCCGAGTGGCGGGTCCTCGACGTGATCAACCGCAACGATCCCAACTACCGACCTAGCCGGTAGCCGGCCTGTCAGCCCCCGAGGACACTGTCTGTCCGGGTGCGGCGACCCACTGTTCAATCTCTCGGCGCGCACACAAAATCAACGGGAACGCGTTGTGGCGAATGACGCCGGCAAGCCCAACCGCCTCAACCGGCTGCGGCGGTTCGGCCACGCTTCCGTCTCCGAACTCCATGCAACAATGGGCACCGATGCGGCGTAAACATTCGCGTTGCCCTGAACGAGAAGCATGCTATATTTTCAGGATTCAAATGACGAGTCGGCTTCATTTGCTTCCGGCTGAAAACGAGCAGAACAGGATTCGATGGCGATGCTGACGCGTACTCACCTTTGGCAACCACGAGACCGGGCCTGGCGGTCCCGACCCACAGGCAAGGCGTTCCTTGCCCTGCTGGTGATGGTGACCTTCGGCCTGTTCCCGTTCCACCAGATCCTGCATCTGGTTTTTGCCGACCACAGCCACCGATACTGCCGGGTCCACTACCAGATCGAAGACGTTTATCCGGCAGACGAGCACAACCCGATCGTCATAGGAACCGAAGACCCGGCCAATGAAACCGTGCAACCGCCCGGCGCCGCCTCGCGTGACCGGAATCAGAGCCATCACGGCTGCGACATCCTGAACTTGTGCTTCGAATCGAAATCGGTCAGCGCACTCCGGGCAAACGGAGTCCGTCAACCGGATGCTACCCGAGTGGCGTCGTCGGACCTGGCCGCTGATTTCGTCGGGTCATGCCCCTTGGTCCTGCTCTCCCCCAAGCATTCCCCGCCCCAGGCGTTCTGCCGGTAGTCCCCGAAACCGCAACTTTCACCGAACGTCAGAACCAACGAGTTTGGAAACCGACCGGTGGATTCCAAACATCGATGCGCTTATTCAGGAGAATGCAAGGCATGAGCATGAAGCCAAGGGTTTTGCCCATCATCATCTCAATCATTTTGATTATCCCGGTGAGTTGTCAGATTGCTGCCGCTGATGACCCGGCGCCACCGAAGCCGTCGCCGGCGGTCGCGGCCGCCACCGTTCCGGTTGACACCCGGGACGAACGAATCCGCCAACTCGAGAACCGGGTGCGGGAGTTGGAACAGAAACTGGGCGTCTTGATGGAGCGGCTGGATCTCGACGAGCAGCGCCAGATGATCCAGGAAGCGCAAGCCGCGGCCATCCAGACCGATGAGGAATCCAAGCCGGAACAGCGGGAGTTTCTCGAGGGAGGCCTGGCGCTGCAGAAGTTGAATCCCGAAATCACTTTCTGCGCCGATTTTCTCGGCACAGTGATCATCGACGACGGCAAGTTTTATGCCGGCGAAACCGACCGCAGCGGCTTTCAAACGCGGTCGGTCGGCCTGCATTTTCAGCATCAGTTGGATCCCTACTCGAGTTTTAAGAGCGCTTTTCATTTTTCACCCGAGCACGGCGTCGACATCGAAGAAGTCTATATCAACTGGTCCGGAGTCATTCCCGCCATTTCATTCACGGCGGGGCGGTTTCGGCAGAATTTCGGCATCCTCAACCGATGGCACGATCACGATCTGGACCAGACCGGCTATCCGGCCGCACTCCGCCTGGTGCTGGGTGAGGAGGGGCTGGTCGGCAACGGGGTCATGGTCAAATGGCTGATGCCGCCGCTGTGGGCGCATGCCAACGAACTCACGCTGGAGGTGGTCGACGGCGACGACGAAACCCTCTTCTCCGGTCAGCACTTCAGCGTGCCCAGCACATTGGTCCATCTGAAGAACTACTACGATCTCAGCGCCAGCACTTATCTGGAATTGGGTCTGACCGGCATGCTCGGCGGCAACAACCGGCGCGGCTGGTCGAACGCAGCGGGCGAGCTGATCGACGAGCCCTGGCGGCGCACCCTCGCCGCCGGCATGGACCTGACCCTCTTCTGGTCACCGCCGTCTCGCGCCAAGTACGACCAGTTCACCTGGCGGACCGAGTTCTATTACGTGGACAAGGAACTGCCGGCCACGAGCGAACCGGCCTTTTCGAAATCCTGGGGATTGTATTCGTACATCCAGGACCAGCTGTCGGCGCGCTGGTTTGCGGGCATCCGGGGCGATGTCGCCCGCCCGACCCTCCGCCAGCGCGACGTTGTGGCGTGGGACATCGTCCCCTACCTCACTTTCTGGCAGAGCGAATTCGTCTATCTCCGGCTGGAGTATCAATACGGCCGGAACATCCCGGCCTGGTCGGAAACCGACGGCTTCATGCCCCGCACCGACAACCGGCTGTTGCTTCAGCTCAACTTCGCCGCGGGGCCGCACAAACATGAAAAATACTGACAGGAGTCACTCCATGAAAAACCGAGTGTTGTGGATCGCCCTGATATTGAGCGTCTTGTGTTGGGGCTCGGCCGCCGCACGGACGGCGGACGGCAAGTTGCGGGTGGTGGTGACCTACTCGGCCTACCACTCCATCGCGGAGTACGTCGGTGGGGACAAGGTCGTGGTGTCGCACATCGTTGAAGGCGACCAGGACCCGCACATCGTCCGCCCCAAACCCAGTCTGGCCGTGCTACTCAAATCGGCGGACGTCTATGTGGCCACCGGCATGGACCTGGAGATGTGGTCACCGGCACTGGTGGACATGTCCGGCAATCCCAATATCCGCAGCGGCCAGAAGGGCTACGTCTCCGCCAGCGCCGGGTTGCCTCTGCTCGAGAAACCGGTCACGGTTTCCCGCGCGGAAGGTGATGTGCATGTTTATGGCAATCCCCATATCCACACCAGTCCGCTCAATGGCAAAACCATCGCCGAGAACATCTGCGTCGGCTTGAAGCGGAACGCGCCCGAGCACGCCGAGTACTTTGACCAAAATCTCCAACGCTTCATTGAGGAAGTCGACCGGCGGACGTTCGGTGACGAGCTGGTCCGGCTGCTGGGCGGCAAGTTGATGACCAGTCTGGCTCAAAAGGGGAAATTGATCCCTTTCCTCGAAAACAAGCAGTACCGCGGCCAGCCGTTGTCGGCCCACCTCGGCGGCTGGATGAAGGCCGCCGAGTCGCTGCGCGGCTTGAAAATCGTCGCCTATCACAAGAACATCAGTTACTTCGCGGAGCTGTTCGACATCGAGATCGTCGATTATCTGGAACCGAAACCGGGCATACCGCCCACGCCAGGACACATCTCGGCGGTCATCGACAAGATGCGCAGCCAGCATATTCACATCTTGTGGGCTGAAAACTATTTCGACATCGGACAAGTCAGGAAAGTGTCCGACCGGGTCGGTGCCCGGCCCGTGATCGTGGCTCTGGCACCTGGCGGTCAACCGGAGATGCGGACATTTTTCGACATGTTTGACATCTGGATCCGCGAACTCAGGAACGCCGCGCAGGAGACCGACCGGCCCGGCCCGTCCAGTCACTGAAATCAAGGAGTGTCATGAACATCCTGGAACTGATGGCTGCCCCCTTCGTCGAATGCCTGGTGCTGGTCGCAATCCACACGTACCTGGGCATCCATGTGTTGAAGCGCCGGGTCATTTTCGTGGACCTGGCGCTGGCCCAGATCGCCGCCCTGGGCACGACTGTCGGATTCCTGTTTGGAATCATGCCGGACACCACCGGCGCCCTGTTGTTTTCAATGGCCTTCACCTTCATCGGGGCGGCGGTATTCGCCGTGACCCGCTTTCGGCACGAGCGGGTTCCGCAGGAGGCGATCATCGGTCTGACCTATGCCGTTTCATGCGCCGTGGCCATCCTGGTGATTGAAAAAACCCGGGGTGCCGAGCATCTGAAGGACATTCTTGTCGGCAACCTGTTGTGGGTCACCTGGTCCGATGTCGCGTTGGCAGCGGTGGTCTATCTCGCGGTCGGCGGCATCCACTTCTTCTTGCGAAATAAATTCCTGATGATCTCCGACGATCCGGAAAAGGCCCGCCTGATGGGGCTTCATGTGGGTGTTTGGGATTTCGTTTTCTATCTCACCTTCGGGATCGTGATCAGTCTGTCGACGCGCGTCGCCGGCGTGCTGCTCGTGTTCGTGTTTCTGGTGGCGCCGGCGATTCTGGCCTTTTCCATCACAAAACGCATGACCACCCAGTTGCTCATCGGCTGGGGAACGGGCACCGTCGTCACCACCGTCGGTCTGTATCTGTCATGGGTACTCGACCTTCCCAGCGGTCCGGCTGTGATCGCCTTTTACGGCGTGGCCTTGATTCTGGCCGGAGCCGTCATCTTCCTGGTCCGGGCTGAGGATCGCAAGCGGGCCTGGCGTTTGTTCGCTACGGGGATCGTCGTAATGCTGTTCGTCGGCGCGGTCCTGTGGTCTATCGGCACCTGGATCGCGTCCTCAACCATCGCGGTGAGTGAGGAGGTCCGACAGGTTGAGACGGATCTCGGCCGGGATCGCTCCATGACCACAGAACGAGAAGATGAGGCACGGCATAGCCAACACCAAGTGCTGTCGGATCGGGTCGGCCAGTGTGTGGAAGTCGGCCGGATCGCCGAATATCTCGACCTGGCCGGACCGGAAGAGCGGATCGAGTTCATCCGGACCAAGCTGGCGGCTGATCCACGATGGGGGCTGGAGTGTCTGGTGATCGCGCTGGCCGATGACGACATGGCGTTATTGTATCGCGAAGAATGCGTGCAGATGCTGAAGGCGGTCACGGGACGGAAGTACGGGTATGACCCCCAATCCGACTATGCCGCCAACGCGCCGGCCATCAAACGGATCTGCCGATATCTGCGGGGCATTCCCCGGGCAGGTCGGGGCACGGGAGCCACATAGGAATGAACGGAGCCCGTTTTCGGCGGATCCGACCGTCTGGTTCGGCCTCATGTCGTAGCGGAACGAGCAGCGGCAGATGATGGCGCGGCACCATCCGCATCAACCGATGCCACAATCGTCTGCCAACATTCAGTACCGTCCCGCCGGCAACTTTTAAACTTTCCGCCCGTAGAAGGTATCTAACCTCCTGCGGCGCGCGCTCTGACCGATCGCCCATCCGCGGGGAGCGTTGACTTGGAGCCCGGCGGCGGGTAGAATACGTCGGTTCGGCGAGCGACTGACGGGCGGGACATGACCGAGAACAGCCAGAGCATCAAGCACGAAGCGCTATCCGATCTCCTCTTCCGCGAGGAGAAGCGGCCGCTGCGCCCCGCCATCATCGCCGCGATCATCTTCCACATCGTCATCTTCTTCATCCAATTCCCCGACCTGGCGTCCCGGGTGCTCGAGCCCACCGTCTACCGTCTGGTCAACATCCAGTCGCTGGCGCCGCCCCAGAACGCCGGCGGCGGCCGCGGCGTCACCAAGCCGAGTCCCGAGACGCCCCAGCAGGCCACCACCATTCCCAAGCCGGATCCGATCTTCGTCCCGGTGCCCGATCTGACGCCCGACCAGCCCGAACCCACCTACGAACCGGAGAAGATCACCCTGCCCACGTTCGAAGGCGAGATCGTCAACGATCTCAGTCTGGGCGAGATCTACGCCCCGGGCGGCGGCACCACGGGCGGCGGCACCGGCGGCGGTTACGGCGGCGGCACCGGCACCGGCATCGGACCCGGCGAAGGGGACGGAGTCTACTCGGTCGGCGCGGGCATCATCCCCCCCGAGGCGGTGATCAAACCGTCGCCCAAGTTCACCGACGACGCCATCCGCAACCGCATCTCCGGCATCGTGTTGCTCTATGGAATCATCCGCAAGGACGGCCGCGTGGACAGCCTCAAGGTCATCCGCAGCCTCGGCTACGGCCTGGACGAGGAGGCGCTCACCACGGTGGCCACCAAGTGGAAGTTCCGCCCGGCGATGAAGGACGGCCGGCCGGTGGACTGTTACGTCACCATCGAAGTCAGCTTCACGCTCTACTAGGAATCCCCGATTCAGTGCGGCACGGCGAACTGGTCCGCCAGGGCCCGGGCGCGGTCGAGTTCCGCCGGGGTGAACGCGCCCCGCGAGACGGCGTCGGCGAGCCGGAATTCCTCGGCGAAACCCCGGGCGAAGGCAGCCGCGAGGTCGGCATAAGGCGGCGTCGGCGTGACAAACTCGCCGATCGCGGCCATAACCGCCTGCAGCGGGGCGGCTTCGACCCCCATGGCGCCCGCCTGCAGCCGCCAGTCATAGGCGTACGGGATGGAGCCGTGCTGGAGGAAGGCGGCGCGGAGACGCTTCTGCGCGCTGCCGATGAT
The DNA here is from genome assembly GCA_937925645.1 of uncultured Acidobacteriota bacterium. Lineage (GTDB taxonomy): Bacteria > Acidobacteriota > JAAYUB01 > JAAYUB01 > JAAYUB01 > JAAYUB01. Next base: position 121 of record CALAMB010000039.1, on the reverse strand, counting down.
TTTCCGCCCGCCCACGATGATCTCGTAGTGGGAGGCGCTGGAGAAGCAGGGATACGGATTGTGGACGTAGTTGTCGGTGCGCGTCGGGGCCAGACTGCCGTGCCCCTGGATCTCCGCCGGC
>CALAMB010000038.1 GCA_937925645.1 uncultured Acidobacteriota bacterium | reverse complement strand
TCGTGAAGGTATCGCTGAACGTGTCCACCCCGCCGTCGGCCGTCCCCCCGTCGTCCTTCAGGGTAACGGTCACCCGGGCCGTGCCGTGGGCCTCCGGCGCCGGGGTGTAGCTCAGGGTCCCGGTGGCCAGATTTACCTGCGGTTGAACGGCAAAAAGAGCGTTGTTGTCATTGACCACGGCAAAGGCCAGCCCCTGGCCCGCCTCGTCGGCCGGTCCGGCGCTGATGGCCGTGGCCCAGTTCGCCACCGTCTGGGCGCCGGCATCCTCCAGCACCGTCTGGTCCGGCCCCTTGACGAAAGACGGAGCATCGTTCACCGGGGTCACGGTGATGCTCACAACCACGTCCTGGCTTTCATCGACTCCACCATTGGCTGTTCCGCCGTCATCTTTCACGCGAAAGGTAAAAGATTGCGGGGAGATATCGTTTAGGGCAGGGGTAAAAAACACTTCCGGATCCGCGAGCGTGTGGGGAACGACCGTTATGGCCCCTCCCCCCGAAGTCTCCCGCAGCACCCCGCTGGCGGGCAGAGCGGTGACGATGTACGTCAGGGCCTGAACGGCATCCGTTTCCCCATCGTCCCCGGACAGGGTGGTGGATTTCTGAACATCTTCAAGAGTTTCAAGGCTTTGGGGGTAGCCTTGGGGCTGGTCGTTGACGGAAATCACCGAGATGGTCGAGTCGCTGGATACATAGCTCGCGCTGCTCGGATCACGCACATACCAGCGAATCGTACGGTTCGCGGTTAGCGGAGAATCGCTGGTGTTGTAAAAACGAACGGAGCGCAGCACGCTCTGGAAAGCTTCGGGAGATGCCGGTCCGGCAAAGCGAAGCCATCGATCGGTGCCGTTGTAGTAGCCGTCCACCGTGATTCCCGAGGGGAGCGGGCTCGGCGGCACCAAAAAATCTTTGTTCGCCTGGTAATTGGAAAGAATGTAGACCCACGCCTCTTGAATGCCGCTATCCGGATCGGTGACGCTGATGTTGCCGTTGACGATCTGGGCGGGCTGGCCTTCAATGTACGTCGACGAGCCGGGACTGATGATGGTGGGAGAGGCAGCCAAGGCATGCACGGTCATCAGAGACGACATCAGGATGCTCAAGGCGAACCACGCCCCAAAAGCCGACCGCTGCGCCTGGAATCGCTTTTTCATGACTCTTGTCCTTTAGGCTGAAGCCTCTAGAGGAGGCCGGCCCCCCTTCTGGAACGCCACCCAACCAGTGCGACAAAGAAAAAACCGTCCGCCGCATGGCAGATCAAAACCGGCGTCTGAACCCGCTGGCCACATGGGCCCGGCCGCGATCCTGGGCGTATCCGTAGACCTCGAAGCTGTAGAGCTGGCTGGTGGTGGTCATGGCCAGGCTGCTGCCGCCGGTGATTCCCCGTGCCGTGGCCGCGAAGCGGGCGGTGTCGGCGACGGTTGCCTCACGGCTGATATTTTCATCAGCCATGACCGATTTGTTCTCCAGGTTCGTGCCCGGCCCACGAAGCCAGCCAAAGGTGGTGGTGCTCGGTTTGAGATCTTCGGCAGCCGCGTTTTCCATTCGCTGCAGGGCTTCCATCATGGCCGCCTCGGCCAGGTAGAAGACCTGTTTGTAATCCCGCTCGTTGCCGGCCACCTGGATTTCGATGCTGGTGATCTGGGTGATCGAAAGGCCCATCAGGGTCACCAGCATGAGCAGGACCAGGGCGATGATGACGATCGAACCCTTTTGGCGACGACGTTTTTGGCTGATGAACTGCATCATCCTGCGCTTTCTCGATAAGTGGACATCCAGGCTTTCAGAGTTCGTTTTTCACGCCCACCAGTCTGACGGTCTGCATGCGCCCGTACTCGTTGCGCCAGCTAGCGGTCAGGTCCACCCGTTTGGCCCCCGTCACAGGGGCGTCGTCATCCACCGTCCAGAAAATGGAAAAGCCGCGCGGCGGATCATCATCCTCCCGTGGAGTGCCGCCGGTATCATCGAGCAAAGGATCGTCGAAGGGCAGCCCCATCAGAACTTCCATCCGGTCCTGGGCCCAGGTGACGCCCTCGGTGAGCTCCATGGCGAACTGGTTGGCCTTCAATCCGGTGATTTGCATCTGTGCGACGGCCAGGAAACCCACCGCCAGGATGGTCAACGCGATCAACACCTCCATGAGGGTAAACCCCGCACGGGAAATCCCTGAATTGTTCAACACCGATCGATTGGCTTTCATGCATGTTTCTCCGCCGGATGCGCGGTGACAAATGGCCATAGTGATCAGAGTCCCATGTTGCGGCAGCGGATGGTGCTGGTCAGGATGCGCCGTCGGACCGTATCGTTTTGAGCGGGCAAAATGACCACCCCCTGCTGGTTGCGATAGGTGTTGTTATTGCGATAATCACCGTCACCGCGATCCACACGCGCCACCATGGTCACTTGTACCGAGCGGATGTCGGCAAGATTGGCCGCGGCGACATCGGCCAGGTTCGGGTTCAGCGCATTGTTGTCCTCGTCGAGATAAACGAAGTCGAGCACTTCGATGTCCTCGGCCAGAGTAGACAAGTGTAAGGGGCTCCCCCAAACCTGACGAATCAAAGAACCACCGCTGAGCACATAACGGATCCGTTCACCTGAGTCGCCGGCACTGTCAACAACTCTTCCGTTTGAATTGAGATCAGAGGTGATTTGGAGCTCGTTATTGTCGGCGATGATAAACCCGGCCCCGGCCGTACGGTTGGGGTCGAAGCCGGTCATACGCAGTTCTCGCTCGAGATGGTACATCCCGGCGCGAAGGTTCTGCTGCATGGCCGTGACCTGCGACTGGGCGAGGTAAGCTTTTTGCTGGGTCAGGTAGGAGGTATAAATCGCCGTCAAGGCCACCGCAAAAATCACCATCGCAATCAGCAGTTCTACCAGAGTAAAGGCCGCCCGACACCCGGACCTTCGTTTTCCCGTCATTGCCATGTCACACCATTATAAGTTTGGAGCTGGACAACGCCAGAAGACAACACCAGCACTCTGAAATAGCCGGTTCTGGCCTCATTTGTCAGTTGAGCGGAGGCACTGTTCGACAGGCCCCTGCTATTAAAAGTAATGAATGCCGGAAAACCAGGACTTCCATCAGTCTTTTTGAAGGTCACCCCGCTACCGTAATCAAAAAGGTCAACGGTCTTGGAAAGGCATTGGATTGTGTAACTATTGGCGCCAAAGTCGACCCTGCAGTTGTCTCCGCTGCGTACCGCCGCCATCTTCGCCAGGTTCAAATTGGTAAACAGTTCATCCGCTGCGGATCGAAGCCGATACTTGGGTAGCCATCCGAGAAAATTGGGGACCGCGATGCCAATTAATACACCGATGATGGCGATAATGATCATCAGCTCCATCAGGGTGAATCCGGATTGTCGGCGCATGATCGAATCTCCGGGGTGACGGGTTGAACCAGTTGCGGGAAATTAGAAACAAGAAGCGTGCCATAATAGCGGTCGGATACTGGCCGTAAGACACAGGAAAGTCTTTCGGCAACGTTAACATATTGCTTTGATAATGGATAAAAATAATTTAGCCGGGATCCAGCCGCCGATTCGAGGCCGTCAGGGTGCAGGCGATGGGCGTTTGAGAATGCCCGAGAAGGGCTGTCACGCTATAAAACGAATTTCAGGGTATTAAATTTTTTAATAGTTGTCAGAGCATGATAACGTCGTAAAAAAGCCGAAAACAGCCATTGTCATTCCGAGGAGCTTGCGA
>CALAMB010000037.1 GCA_937925645.1 uncultured Acidobacteriota bacterium | reverse complement strand
TCGTCATCCACGACCAGGGCGGTCAACCCGCCGTGGGCGGCCTTCCGGCCATGTAGTGTCGATGTCTCGGCAGTCGCAGCGACCGAGACCTCATAAACCGGCAGTTGGATCCGAGCCGTGGTCCCCCGCCCCAGCGTGCTGGCCAGACGAATCTCGCCGCCATGGTTCCGGATGATGCCCATGGCCATCGCCAAGCCCATGCCCAGCGCCTCGTTCTGCGTCTTGGTCGTAAAGAACGGATCGAAGGCCCGGGCCAGTTCATCACGCGTCATGCCGCGGCCCGAGTCGGCGATGCACACTTCGATCCACCGCTGGTCCGGGCGCGGAGCATCCTCCGAGGGCTGGCGGCGGCGCCTTCGGGCATGCACCGCCTTGATGACCACGCCGCCCGGCTCGTTTTCAATGGCCTCGATGGCGTTGGCCAGGATGTTCATGAACGCATCCGTGAGTTGGAAGGGATCACCGATGATCCACCGGTCACCGGACAGGGGTTTCAGACTGACGCGACAGCGCTCGGGGTCGGTCAACGCCGACGATTTGGCCACGAGTTCCCGCAGGAATTCGTTCACGGGGATCGGCGTGTTGCTCCGCCGCGCGGGAACGGCAAAAGCGAACAGTTTCTGGTTCAGGCCGGCGCCCCGATCGGCCAGATGGGTGATGCCCTCGGCGTAGGCGCGGATCGTGGCCGCCTCAGGATTTGGATACCGGCCGATGAGTTCGGCATATCCCTTGATTCCAGCCAGAATGTTGTTGAAGTTGTGGATGATGCCCGCCGCCAGGGTAGTCAGGGACTGTCGCTTCTCCCGCTCGAACTCCCGCCGGACACGCTCCGATTGGCCGGCTTCAGCGATCAAACGAACGTAGAACAGCGGGTGCGCCCCCGGCAGGAAGTCGGCTTCGAACGCGCATTCTCCGCCCTGGTGCTTCAGATTCCCCTTGGCTGGTCCGTTTACATGCGGCCCCCGGCGGAATTTCTCAAGTATTTTCTGGGCCACCGGCGGCTCCAGTTGTCCGAGCACATCCGGCAATGACCGGCAACCGGCGAAGCATTCGCTGAATGCCCCGTTGGCCTTGGTGGCGCGCCCGTCCGCGTCGAAGATCGCCATGGGCTCTCCCACCAGTTCCACCAGGAGCATCTCCAACAAGCCGGGTGATACGGAAGCCGAGCTGTCGCTCTTGCGTCTCGTCATGGTCCCCCTGCGCCTTCAAACAAATATTGAAATGAAGCTGTATTTTAAAATAAAATTGTTTCCGTTTTCATTAATTTCAACTCATTTTTGACAATTTTACCCACGGAATGTATAGTGAGAAATTCTGCGCGTCTGCAATTCGATCACATACGGAGGAATGATCGACCATGAGTGACCAACCCAGACCCCCCATGCCACCGCCGCCGAATGACCCTATGTTTCGGAGTCTCGACAAGACCGGGCCGTTGGAGAAGGCGGTGCGCAATGCCAAACAGAGCGGCAGCGGGTGGGTATTGCCCACCATCCTGTTCGTCTGCATCGCCCTGCTGCTCGGTTATTGCATCTTTTTGACGGTCAAGCTCGGCAATGTGCAGGAAACCACCGAATTGCTGAACCGCGACCTGGACAACTCGGAAAACCGCATCAGCCAGCTCGAGGAAGAACTGTACAAGACCGAAAACAAGCTGGTGCAGCAGATCGATGCCACGTCGAAGGAACTTTCTTCTGTCCAGGCCCAGCAGGAGAGCGAGGTGCGGAACATCAAGGCCGCCGTCACTCAAAAGGCCGACAAGGACGCCCTGGCTTCCGTCGACCGAAAGGCCCAGAGCATCCAGAGCGACGTGGGCGAGATCAAGCAGAACGTCAGCGCCGTCGACACCAGCGTGAAGCAGGTGGACACGCGGGTTGTCGAGCTGGACAAGCGGGTGGATGAGCAGGCCAAGACCATCGAGGAGCAGCGCAAGCTGCTGGAGCAGAGCATCCACAACATCAACGCCACCCGGGAAATTCTGGATTCCACCCGGGAATCCCTCTTCAACCTGAAAACTTCGCTGGATCGCGACTACTTCGTGTTCCAGTTGCACAAGAAATCCGGCATCATCCGGGTCAAGGACGTGGGCCTGCGCCTGAAGAAGACGCGCAAGAAGGACCAGCGGTACGACACCGAGATTTTCTACGATGACAAAAAGATGTCCAAAAACAAGGTGGCCGCCAACGAGCCCATCTATTTCCTGAAGATGGGCTACAAGAAGCCGTACGAACTGGTGGTCACCCAGGTGCTGGACGACAAGGTCAACGGTTACCTGTCGGTGCCGAAGGTGGCCGAATAACCGCAGCGAACATCCGGCCGCCGGACCGTTTCCGGCGGCCGTTTTGATCCGAATGAAAAAATCCGCCTGGTTCATCGCCGCCGGCGCCTTCCTGCTGGCGGACATTATCTCCAAACTGGCCGCGGTCCGGCTGCTGGCGCCGCACCTGGAGCGGACTGTCGTTCCGGGGTTTTTCAGCCTGACCCTCACCACCAACCGGGGGATCGCGTTCAGCATGCTGGCCGACGTGGACAGCCCGATCAAGACCGTGCTCCTGACCCTGACGGCGGCGCTGGCGCTGGGATACATCTGCTGGACCGTGGCCACGGAAAAGTCACTGCCGTGGGGCTACGGGCTCGGTCTGGCCATGATCGCCGGCGGCATCGTCGGCAACGCCGGCAACCGCCTGA
>CALAMB010000036.1 GCA_937925645.1 uncultured Acidobacteriota bacterium | reverse complement strand
AGGCCGCCGAACGCTGCCGGCGGTTTCTCTGATCCGACGGGGCTCGAGGCTCGAGACTCGAGGCTCGTTCCCGACCCCATGATGTGAGCACGTCAACAGTGTTTGAAGGTTGGAAGGTTGGAAGGTTCGCAGATAGTTGATCGTTGATGGTTGATGGTTGATGGTTGATGGTCGATGGTTGATCATTGATGACTGAACCGTCTACTGTCTGCCGTCTCCCGTCTCCCGTCTCCCGATTCACCGACTCCCCGATTCCATTTCCGCCCCGGATGCGATACAAATGAGAGCATGACCGAAACGGCGGTCCGGCAGCAACTGGGTGAACTGGCGCGGCGCTTCCAGCGTGACGGCTACCGTCTCTACGTAATCGAGGAGACCGCCCGACGGCTATACCGCCGGCGCGAAACGGCGGAGATCCGCCTCTGGACCGACGCCGACGTCATCTACCTCGCCCGCGCTCTCGATGACGTGACGCCCTCCGGCGAGGGGCGCTGGAGCGCCGCGGCGGCGCTCGGCGCCACCCGGCTGCTGCTGGCGTGCGACCCGCTGGCCGCCGGTGTCCGCCGCCGGAGCGCAACCGCCATCCCGGACCCGCGCCGCGTGGCGGGACAGGCGTGGTTCACCGTCCACGGGCTGCTCTTCGATCCGGTCCGCGACCGCTATCTCGACCCGCTGGGCTGCCGCGACGACGTCCGCCGCGGCGTCCTCCGGGCGCTCGCCCCGCCCGGCCCGCAACCCGCCGCGCGGCTGGAGCGGCTGCTGGCCGCCGCGGCGCTGGCGGCGGACGAGCCCCTCGAACCCGACCCGGCCCTGCTGGAGGAACTGCGCGCCACGCCGGTGGCGCTGACCCGCGAGCTGCATCCGGCGGCGCGGGCGGGGCTGGCCGCCGTCCTCACCGCCCGCCGCCCCATGGTCGGCCTGGAGCTGCTGGGGGAGCTGGGCGCGCTGGAGCGGATCATCCCGGAGCTGGCGGCGCTGCGCGGCTGCCCCCAAGACAAGGAGTACCACCCCGAGGGCGACGTCTGGGTCCACACCCTCGAGTGCTTCCGCCGCTGCCGGCGGCTGCCGCTGGGGCTGGCCCTGGGGCTGCTGCTCCACGACATCGCCAAGCCGGCCACCCTGGTGGTGGAGAAAACGGTCTCGTTCCCCGGCCACTCGCCCGCCGGTGCGGCCATGGCCGGCCGGATCCTGCGGCGCCTCGGTTACGAGCCGGAGCTGGTGGAGGAGGTTCAGTTCTACATCCGCCACCACCTGCTGCCCAAGCTGGTCCGCGAGCTACCCGAGGTGGAACTTGCCGCGCTAACCCGGCATCCCTGGTTCGAAAACCTGGTCCGCCTCTACCGCGCCGACGTCCAGGGGAGCCAGGGGGACATGACCCGCTATCGGTCCGTCCTCCGCCGCCTGGCGGTGTACCACCCGGGGCTCCTTCACCGCCGCGCCGCCGAGTAAGAATCATCGCGGAGGGGGTGCGGACAGCCCGCGACGGTCATCAACCGTGTGGATGCGTGTCTGCCCGACGGCGGCGCGGTGGCCGCCCTGATAGCGGGCGACGCAGCGCGTGAACAGGTGGTGCGGGACATGGTCCATCAGTTGGGCGAATACGGTGCGGCCTTCGTTCATGGTCAGCGCCTCCGGATGGGAAATATCCTGCCGGAGATGCTAACTGAAAGTTCAAATCGTTTTTAGCGAAAATGCCTATTAAGCGATTCATTTATATCATGTTAGAGGGCAATGAAAATCCGTTAACGGGACAGTACTGATATACCATGAGTAAACGATTTTACCGAATATTTTTGAAAATCGAGTTGTTGGTAGTCATATTTTCCTTTGCATCTCTATTGTTAATACTACCTTGGAGCAACTACCTGTATAGATTTTTAGAGAGAGCCGTGACAGAAGATCAAGCAAGGTTATCTATTTGGTGTGTTTTGGCCTTCATTGTCATTGCATGTGGCATATTTTTAAGTACAAAGCAGTCTCAGAAAATAGGTGACTATCTCTATAACAACCATGTAATAGTTCATGTGGGATTTCTCATTTCAATCTGCTTTCTGCTGGGAGTGTTTTCTTGAAGTTGAAGCGAAGCCTCATTCCAGTTCTGGTTATCATCCTTGCGTCTTGCGCCTCAGACCACAAACTGCGCGAATGGGCAGAGATGGGAGATAAAGCAGCGCAGGCCGAGTTGGTGCAACGGTTACATCAGCTCGCTGAAAAGGGGGACGCCCAAGCTCAGTGCGAACTGGGAGAAATATCCCGTTCGGGAGTATGGGTCATTCATAATGATGCTGTGGCGGCAAAGTGGTACGGTCGATCGGCTCAGAATCCGCCGCCTTACGATTGGAATGGTTACCCCGAAAATCCGGAACTGAAAATGAACTGTTGGCGCTGGACTTTTAACCAATTGAAAAAAGCGGCCAAGCGACCCTGCTGCGACCCCAAGTTGGAACCGTACCCACCGCCCGGTTCCGAATGACCAGACCATTCGAATCTGTCGGTCGGTCCGAGTTGGTTGCTGTACTCATGCCGGTGTTTGGGAGGTTGTCATGACATCATCCTGCCGGGCTGTGATGGTTGCCTTGCTGGTGTGGGCCGCGCTGGGTTGTCATCATCAGCCGCCGTTCCTGAAGAGCGGCGATGTGCTGTATTATATTTATAGCAACAAGGTCTATAAATATGACGTGAGCCAAC
>CALAMB010000035.1 GCA_937925645.1 uncultured Acidobacteriota bacterium | reverse complement strand
CTTGCGGGCGGCGAACAGTTCCTCGTTGGATGCGTCCGCCGACAGGATGTACGCGGTCCGTCCGGCGAGGGCGGTCCGCAGCCAGTCGGCCAACCGGTCCAGCGCATCCTTCAAATACAACTGGCGGACGGCGCCCTCCTCGCGCAACGTGGCATAGCGCAGGCGGCGGTCGTCGATGAACGGATAGCCGTACCGGCCGTCATCGCACAACCAGAACGCGTTGACGTGAGGATTCGGCCGCGGCTTGAACCGCAGGATGCGGCGGCCCTCGGCGTGGTGCGGCCGCTCGGGATTGTAGTGGATGGCGATGTTACAGCCGCGGGCGCACCCGGGGCAGATCGACGGCGCCTGCTTCAGGTACCAGACGCGGCAGCGGAACCGGAAATCCCGGCAGGTCAGCGCCCCGACGGGGCAGATGTCCACGATATTGGCGGAGTACCGGTTGTGGAGTTCTCGGCCGGGGAAGACGTCGATCTCGGCGTGGTCGCCGCGGTTGAAAATCGCCATCTCGTTCGTCCGGGTGATTTCGCGGGTGAAGCGCACGCAGCGCGAGCAGAGGATGCAGCGTTCCTGGTCCAGCATCACCCAGCGGCCGATGGGGGTGGCTTTCTTGTGCTTGACCACCTTGTTTTCGGCGAACCGGCTGTCGTACCGGCCCACCAGCATGTAGTACTCCTGGAGGCCGCACTCGCCGGCCTGGTCGCAGACGGGACAATCCACCGGATGGTTGATGAGAAGGAACTCGAGCACGTGGCGGACCGCCTGGCGGACGCGGTCGTTGTCCGACCAGACCACCATGCCGTCGCGCACCGGCGTGCCGCAGGCGATCTGCAGCTTCGGCACGCCCTCGATCTCCACGAGACACATTCGGCAGTTGCCCGCGACGGACAGGCCCGGGTGGTAGCAGTAGTGGGGGATGTGGATGCCGTTGTCCAGGGCGGTCTGGAGGATCGATTGGCCGGCCCGGGCCTCGATGGTGCGTCCGTTGATGGTGACGGTGACCGTGTCCATGGCTATCCAACCGGAGCCAGCACCGCGGATCGCTTGTGCTGGACGAAGTATTCGAACTCATCGCGGAATTTCGTCACGAAGCTGATCACCGGCAGGGCCGCGGCGTCGCCCAGCGGGCAGATCGTGTTCCCCAGGATTCCCTCGGCGACGTCGCGCATCACGTCGACGTCCTCGGGGCGGCCGTCGCCGCGGATGATCCGGTTGACGATCTTGAGCAGCCAGCCGGTGCCCTCGCGGCACGGCGAGCACTGGCCGCACGACTCGTCCTTGTAGAAATGGATGAGGCGCTGCAGCGCCCGGACCATGCAGGTGCCGTCGTGCATGACGATCACGCCGGCCGAGCCCAGCATGGAGCCGGCGGCGGCGACGCTTTCGAAGTCGAGGGCGATGTCGATCTCATCGGCGCGCAGGACCGGCACCGACGAGCCGCCGGGGATGACCGCCTTGAGGGCGCGCCTGTCAATAATGCCGCCGGCATCCTCGAAGATCAGCCGTTTGAGCGAGTAGCCCATGGGCTGCTCGTAGATGCCCGGCCGGACCACGTGGCCGCTCACCCCGAAGAGGCGGGTGCCCCCGTTCCGGGGGGTGCCGAGGGCGGCGAACCAGTCGCCGCCCTCCTCCATGATCGCGGGCACGCTGGCCAGCGTCTCGACATTGTTGATGATGGTTGGACAGCCGTACAGGCCCACCACCGCGGGGAAGGGCGGTTTCAGGCGCGGATATCCTTTCTTGCCTTCCAGCGATTCCAGCAGCGCGGTTTCCTCGCCGCAGATATAGGCGCCGGCGCCGGTGTACAGCGCCACGTCGAGGTCGAATCCGCTGCCGAGGATCCGCCGGCCAAGGCAGCCCCGGCCGTAGGCCGCCTGGATGGCGTCCTGCAGCCGGCGGATTTGGGGAATGTATTCGCCGCGGATGTAAATGTAGGCCTGGTGGCAGCCGATGGCGTAGGCGGAGAGGATGATCCCTTCCAGCAGCAGGTGGGGATCCTTCTCCATGATGTGCCGGTCCTTGAAAGTGCCCGGCTCGCTCTCGTCGGCGTTGACGCACAGGTACACCGGCCGGCCGGTATCTTTCGGGATGAACGACCATTTCTGGCCGGTGGGGAAGCCGGCGCCGCCGCGGCCGCGCAGGTTCGACTTCTTCACCTCGTCGGTCACCTGGGCGGGCGTGAGTTCGCGCAGCACCCGCCGCGCGGTCGCGTAGCCGCCGGTGGACTCGTAGACCGGGAGGGTGTGGGAGTTTTCGATCTCGAAGCGCTTGCTCAGGATGCGTTCACTCATGGTGCTCTACGTCAGGCCGCCCAGAATGTGGTCGATCCGTTCAACCGTCAGGTCCGGATGGAACTCGCCGTCCAGCAGCATGACCGGTGCGTGGTCGCACATGCCGAGGCATTCGACCACCGACAGGGTGAACCGGCCGTCGGGGGTCGTTTCGCCCGGCTGGATGCCCAGCCGGGCGGCCAGATGGTCGCGCAGTGTCTCGGCGCCACGCAGCCAGCAGGACAGGTTGCCGCAGATGTAAATGTGGTGGCGGCCCACCGGCCGGTTGTTGAACATGAAGTAGAAGGTGCTCACTTCGTGGACGATCTCCGCGGGGATGCCCAGGTAGGCGCCGAGCGGCTCCTCCAGTTCCGGCGGGATGTGGCCGTGCTCCGCCTGGACGGCGTGCAGCGCGGGCATCAGGACGCTCAGCCCGTGGGGGAACTGTCGCTTGAGCGCGTCGAGTGTCTGCTTCAGCTGCTCCGATAGCTCCATGGCGTCATCCTCGCGCGTTCCAGCCGGCATTCGGGCGGTTCATCGGTCCAACTCCCCGCCGATCATGTTGACGCTGCCGAAGGTGGCGATGATGTCGGCCACCATGCCGCCCACCAGGACCTGCTCCAGCGAGGCCAGAATCGGGAAACAGGGCGGATGCACCCGGACCCGGTACGGGTAGCCCGAGCCGTCGCTCACCACGTAGAACCCCAGCTCACCGTTGGCGCCCTCCACCGCGGCGTACGCCTCGCCGGCGGGCGGGCGGATGCCGTGGCAGTTCATGACGAGCATGAAGTGGTTCATCATCGATTCGATGTTGCTGTAGGTCTTGCCCAGTGACGGCATGGCCGCGGCTTTGTCGTCGGCGATCACCCGGCGCTTGTGGCGATGCTCCTGGCCCTCCAGGTTCGGGCTGAGCCGGGCTTCCCGGTCGATCAGCATCTCGGTTCGGGCGTGCTTGGCGCCGTCCACCATCTGGTCGGCGTCGATGTACTCGGGCGGAATGGCCGACTGGTGGGCGCCCGGCTCCATCTGTTTGAAGCACTGCTCGCAGATGCGCAGACTCTGCTCCATCTCCTCCATGCGGACGAGGTAGCGGTCGTAGTTGTCACCCTGCGTGCCGGTGGGGACGTCGAACTCCATCCGGGAGTACATGTGGTACGGTTCGGCCTTGCGCAGGTCGTGAGCGACCCCGGTGCCGCGCAGGAACGGGCCCATGATGCCGTAATCGAGGGCGTCCGCCGCGCTGATTGCGCCGGTGTCGCGCATCCGGTCGAAAAAGATCCGGTTCCGGGTCAGGAGGCCGTGCACCTCGGCGATGTTCTGCCTGATGGTCTTGAAGAAACCGAGCGCCTTGGGAACAAATCCCTCGGGCAGGTCGGCCCGGACACCGCCCACCCGGCCGTAGGCGACGGTGATCCGGGCGCCGGTGACGTCTTCCACCAGCTCGTAGACGAGTTCGCGGGCGGCCATGAAGTACAGGAACGCGGTGAAGGCGTTCAGCTCCATGGCCGAGGCCCCGACGCAGGTCAGGTGGTCGCCGACACGGGACAGTTCGGCCATGATGGTGCGGATGTACTCCGCCCGTTCCGGCGGGTGGATCCCCATCAGTTTCTCCACGGCCATGCAGTAGCCGAAGTTGTTGATCAGGGGCGAGACGTAATTGAGCCGGTCGGTATACGGCATGACGCCGTTCCAGCCCACGTGCTCGGCGCTCTTTTCGAAGGCCCGGTGAAGGTAGCCGATCTCGATGTCGGCCTGGCGGACCGTCTCCCCCTCAAGCTCGGTGACGATGCGGATGATGCCGTGCATCGCCGGATGCGACGGGCCGATGTTGATCACCATCCGGCGGGCGTCGACGTCATCCTCGGCTGGGGCCGCCGCCGGGTCGTCGCGGCGTTCGAGTTCGGGATCCTGGCTCATGTCGTCCGCCATGGGGCCTCAGTTCATGGGTCCGATCAGCGGCTGGCGCTTCTTGATCGGGTAGTCTTTGCGGAGCGGATGCCCCTCGAAACTCTCGTACATGAGGATCCGCTTCAGGTTCGGATGGCCCTGGAAGCGGATGCCGAACATGTCCCAGACCTCCCGCTCGTACCAGTTGGCGCTCTTCCAGAGCGGGGTCAGGGAATCCACCGCGGGTTGATCCTCGGGCACCGGGAGCTTGACGCGCAAGCGGGCCCGGCGGGGCAGGGAATAGAAGTGGTACACCACCTCGAAACGGGGCGACCGGCCGGGGTAGTCGACGGCGGTCACGTCCATCAGGACGTTGAACTGGAGTTCGGCGTCGGACCGGAGGAAGGTGGCGATCGCCACGATCCCCTCCGGGCGGAACACGACGGTCTCGTCGCCGTGCTGTTCGTGGGCGTCGAGGAAGAGGTCGGCGAACCGGGCGCGGAGAATATCGGTGGCGCGACCCATGCTCAGTACTCCTGCTTCTGCTTTTGGATCTTTTCCTGCAGCATCATGATGCCCTGGATGACGGTTTCGGGACGGGGCGGACAGCCCGGGATGTAAATGTCGACGGGGATGAGGGTGTCGATCCCCTGGACCGTGGCGTAGTTGTCGTAGAAGCCCCCGGTGCACGTGCAGACGCCGAACGCGATCACCCACTTCGGTTCGGTCATCTGTTCGTAGACCCGGGTGAGCACGGGCGCGATCTTGTGGGAAATGGTGCCCACGACGATGAGCACGTCGGCCTGGCGGGGGGAGAATCGGGGGAACGCCGCGCCGAAGCGGTCCAGGTCGTAGTGGGAGCTCGACACCGACATGTATTCCATGCCGCAGCAGGCGGTGACGAACGGGTACATGAACAGCGAATACTTCCGCGACCAGCCGATGGCGGCATCCAGTTTCGTGGTGATGAAGCTGTCGTCACCGAAGACGCGGGTGACGACCTGTTTCAATCCCATTGCAGCGCTCCTTTTTTCCAGGCGAAAACCAGGCCGGCGATCACCACGCCGAGAAAGACGCCCATTTCGACAAGGCCGAACACGCCGAGCTTCTTGAAAACGGTGGCCCAGGGATACAGGAAGGCGATCTCCACGTCGAACAGCAGAAAGAGCAGGGCGACCAGGTAGAACTTGATGGTGAAACGGCCCGAGAATGGCTGAATGTCGCCGATGCCGCATTCGAACGGCTCGTCCTTGACGGACGACCGGCGGCGGGGGCCGAGCATGACGGATCCGGCGATCATGAACGCCACCAGCCCGCCGACGATCCCCAGGTAAATCAGCACCGAAATGGCAGTTGAATCCGTCATGCCAAAGGCCTCAGGCCGAATGTGAATCAGGTGGCCATTGTACTGTCTCCGTTGAAGATTTGACAATTAAAATATTGAGCGGTCACTATCCACTCCGTTTCGAGCCCGTGCACCGGCCCGGCGGGAGGCGCCGGCCGGCCACCGCAACACAGTTGCAAAGGAAGGCGCTTTGGGTTATCTTGCGACGGTGACAGACTTTCCAGTCCGGCGCGGACGGATGAGCGATCAACAGAAAAATCCCGGAACAATGAAGGTGCTGTTGACCGGCGGCGGTACCGGCGGTCACGTGTATCCCACGCTGGCCCTCCTCGAGATTCTCCGGAGCCGGTTCCCCGTTGGCGACGTCCTGTACGTGGGGATCCGCGGCCGGGCCGAGGAACGGATTGTCCCGGCCCACGGGCTGCCGATCCGTTACATCGACAGCTCCCCGTGGAGCGGCCTGCAGCCGGCCGCGCTGGTCCGGGCGCTCTTCCGCATCACGCGGGGCGTCCTGCAATCCATCCCCATCCTGCTGAAGTTCCGTCCGCAACTGATCAGTGCCGCGGGCGGCTACGTCAGCGCGCCCATCACCCTGGCGTCGTTCCTGCTGCGGCCCCTCGTGCGGTCCCGCCTGGTGGTGGACGAACAGAATCTCTACCCAGGGCTCATGAACCGGATCGCCTCGTTGTTCGCCCACGCCGTGCTGGTCAGTTTTCCCGAGACGCCGTACTACATCTGGAACCAGCGCTGCGTCTACACCGGCTACCCCGTGCGGGACGTGTTCACGACCGCCGCCGACCGCGAGGCGATCCGCGCGCGCCTCGGCATATCTCCGGACGCCCTGATGCTGCTGGCGTACGGCGGATCCATGGGATCCCGTTCCATCAACCGCCTGATCGCCGAGTCGCTGCCGGAACTCGCCCGGTGCGGACGCCGGATCGTGCTGGTCCACGCGGCGGGGCTGGCCGCCGGCGAATATGACGCCTGGGCGGATACCCGGGCGCTGGCGCAAGCCCGCGGCGGCATCGCTCTGGCGCCGGTTTCCGGGACGGATGGCCTGGCGGGGCGCTCCGCCGACGGGCGACTGGAATATCGCCTGACGCCATATCTCCACCAGATCGTTGATTACCTCCATGCCGCCGACCTGGTGGTCAGCCGGGCCGGCGCCGGCACTCTCGCCGAGCTGGCGGCGCTGGGGAAGCCGGCCATCGTCATTCCCAAACGCGGCTTGCCGGGCGACCACCAGGAACTCAACGCCATCAGCCTGGCGGAGCGCGGCGGCTGCGAGGTCTGCTTTGAGCGTCCGGGCCCGGAAGGCGTCGATTACGTGGTTCACCGGGAATTTCTGGACCTCCTGCTGGCGCTGATGGCGGATCCCGCCCGCCTGGCAAGTCTGGGCGCGCAGGCGGGACGGTTCTTCATCCGTGATTTCAAGGAGAGGATCTGCAACACCGTGGGCCGTCTCCTCGAAGGCCGGGAAGTGGATTACGTGCTGGAATTCGATCTGCCCAATGGGCTGAAGATCCAGAAGCAGATCGACGCGCTCGCGGCTTTCCTCCGCACCGAGCCGCCCGGGAGCCTCTACCGCCGCTACTACGGAATCCAGGCGGAAACCGACCTCAAGTCACCGGACTGGCAGGTTGTCAACCGTGGCATCAAGCTGTGCGGCGCGTTGCAGCGAACCGACAAGGTGTCCGACCTGTATGGCTATTTCGAGAGCGGTAACGGATTCATCCGCCGGAACGTGCTGGCGGCCATCCGCGAGATGGACGCGGATTACGGCATGATCGTGAGCCTGGTCCGGCGCGGCCTGGCCGATCCGTACTTCGAGGTGCGCGCCGGCGCCGCGGTCCTGGCCGGTCAGTACTTCGACCGGTTGGCCGGCCATGCGGACGTCCTGCTGCGTTTGCGCACCCTGGCCGCCAGGCGGTTCGAAGTGTCTGAAGTGCAGGCCGCGGTCATCCAGGTGCTGCCCCTCTTCTTCCCGCTGGACGATTATTTCAAGATGGTGGACCGCTTCCGGTTCGCCCGCAACGTGCGCCTGCGCCAGGCGGTCCTCAGCGGCATTCAGCGGGCGCTGGCGGCGGGCCGCATCCGCCGCGAGGACATGGACCGCGTCCGCCAGTTCGTCAAGGAGATCCTCATTACGACGTCCAGCTTCAAGCCCGAATTCAGCATCCGGGAAAGCTATCGGGAGTTGTACGACAAATTGTCTTGAGCCGGCGCCGGAGGCCGGCGGGAGCAGGGAAGGCGTGTCCATTTTCATCATGCACCTTTTGAGGGAATACGGTATATCTTACGGATATTTCAGGTTGTTTGAATACCTGACGTTCCGCACGATGCTGGCCGCGATCACCGCCCTCCTGTTCGTCATGGTTTTCGGACACCCCGTCATCGTCGCCCTCTACCGGCGGCGGTTCCGGGATACGGGCGGCGATTACGCCTCACTGGACGCCAGCTCGAAACGCGGCACGCCCACCGGCGGCGGATTGCTCATCATTCTGGCCTCCATGCTGGCGCTGCTGCTGTGGGGAGACTGGAACAATACCTATCTGCTGGTCGCCGTGGCCGCGTTCCTGTACTTCGGCCTGGTGGGCTATCTGGACGACCTCCAGAAGGTGCGTTTCAAGTCCTCGCTGTTCGGGCTGGGCCAGATGGCCAAGACGCTCATGCAGCTCCTGTTCATCGTGCCGTTCGCCCTGTTCTTCATCTCGTCGTGGAGCCCGGTCCCCGCGTCGTGGCGAACGCCGGTGCTCCTGCCGTTCGTCAAGAACGCGGTTTTCGAACCCGCCCCGCTCTTGTTCGCCGCGTTCATCGTGTTCGCGTACTTTTCCATCGTGAACGCGGTGAACATCACTGACGGGCTCGACGGTCTGGTGAGCGGGCCGTCCATCATGACCCTGTCCCTGTACGGCATCTTCGGATACATCCTGGGCAACAAGGTCCTGTCGAGCTACCTGCTGTTCCCTTATTTCCCGGGGAGCGGCGAGCTGTTGGTATTCGCCGGCGCGCTGGTCGGCGCCCTGCTGGGATTCCTCTGGTACAACACGTATCCCGCCGAGGTGTTCATGGGCGACACCGGGTCGCTGGCGCTTGGCGGCAGCCTGGCCGCGCTGGCGTTCCTGACCCGGCAGGAAATGCTGTTTCCCATCGTGGGCGGCGTCTTCGTGGCGATGATCGGCTCCTCGCTGCTCCAGGAGAAGGTGGGCATGCGGCTCGGTCGGCGGATCTTTCTGCGGGCGCCGATCCACCACAGTCTGACGCACAAGGGCATCGCCGAGCCCAAAGTCGTGACCCGGCTCTGGATCATCTCGATTTTACTGACCATCCTGGCCGCGCTTTCGTTAAAATTACGGTAGCCCGGTCGGGAAAGGACGGTACGGAACACCTTGACTGATGATTATCAAGAGCAACCTGTCGATCAGGATCCTCCCGAGGCGGAGGCGCCGCCGGCGGAGGAACTGCCGGAGGTGACACCGGAGGTTCGGCGCCGCAGCCGGCGGTTCGTGCTCTGGGTGGCGTACGGCTTCCTGCTGATCCTCTTCGTCTCGCTGGGCATCCTCGGCGGGTTCTACCTCAGCTATGTGGTGGACCTGCCCGAGGTGGAGGCGCTGGAGGATTACCAGCCCAGCGTGGTGACGGAAATCTACGCCGACGACAACACCGCCATCGGGCAACTCTACCTCGAGCGCCGCAAGCTGGTTTCTCCCAACGAAATCCCCAAGCAGTTCAGGCAGGCGGTGATCGCCATCGAGGACAAGAGCTTCAACAGTCATTTCGGAATCGACATCCAGCGGATCATCCAGTCGGCCCTGCTCGATCTCTTTCACATGAAGATCGTCCGGGGCGCCAGCACCATCACCCAACAGCTGAGCAAATTGCTGTTCCTGAGCCCGGAAGTCAGCCTGGAGCGCAAGATCAAGGAGGCGATCCTGGCCATCCAGATCGAGAAGAACTATACCAAGGACCGCATTTTCGCCTTTTACGCCAACAAGATCTACTTCGCTCACGGCAACTATGGCATCGCATCGGCGGCGGAGTTCTATTTCGACAAGACGGTGAAGGAGCTCAGCCTGTCCGAATGCGCCCTCCTGGCGGCGATCATCAAGAACCCGCGGCGCTATTCGCCGCTGTTCTCGCCCGACAACGCCAAAAAGCGCCGCAATCTGGTCCTGAAAGAGATGTGCGACGAGGGGTTCATCACCACGGCCCAGATGGAGGCGGCCCAGAAGGAACCGCTCCGCATCATCGGCAAGGAGATGGACAAGAATTTCGCCGGCTATTTCGTGGAGATGGTCCGCCAGTACCTGCAGCGCAACTACTCCAACAAGCAGATCTTCACCGAAGGCCTGAAGGTGCACACCACCCTCAACCGGTCGATGCAGGCGAGCAGCGAGCGCGCCATGAGCGAGGGGCTGCGGGCATACGACCGGCGGATGGGGTGGCGCAACAAGCTCCGCAATCTGCTGGATGAGGACCCGAGCCTGCGGCTCGATCACTTCCGCCTGCCCGACTGGCGGGACGAGCCCGTGGCGGGAACCGTCCGCACCGGACTGGTGCTCGAGTCCGGACCGGATCGGGCGGTCGTGATGATCGCCGACTACACCGGTGAACTCATCCGGGACGGCATCAAGTGGACCCGCCGCAAGGCGGTGGACAAGGTGGTCCGGCGGGGCGACCTGGCCGAATTCCGCGTGGTGAAAGTCCATCCGGCGCAACGAAAGCTGGAATTGACCCTCGAACAGGTTCCGGCCGTGCAGGGCGCCTTCCTGGCCATCGAGAACCGGACGGGCGCCATCCGGGCGCTGGTGGGGGGCTTCGACTGGACGCTCAGCAAGTTCAACCGGGCGATCCAGGCCAGGCGGCAGACCGGTTCCACCTTCAAGCCGTTCGTCTACACCACCGCGCTGCTCGCCGGCGCCACGCCGGATGACGTCGTGCTGGATGAGCCGCTGACTCTCGTCGACGATCTCGGCGTCGAATACACGCCGCGCAACTATACCGAAGACTTCAAGGGGTCCATCACCCTGCGCCAGGCGCTGGCGGAATCCATCAACGTTCCCGCGGTGCGCATCGGGCTGGGCATCGGTATTCCCAACGTCATCCGGACCGCCCGGAAGTTCGGCATCACGTCCAAGCTGAGGCCGTATCCTTCGATCGCCCTGGGCGCGTTCGAGATCACGCTGCTGGAGCAGGTGTCTGCTTTTTCCACGTTTCCCAATGACGGTTACCGGATGGAGCCGTATTTCATCCAGCGGATCGAGGACTACCACGGCAACATCCTGGAGGAACACAAGAAGGAGGTGCACGAGGTCATTCCCGGCGACACGGCCCGGGACATGATCTCGATGCTGCGCGGCTCGGTGGAATTCGGGACGTCGCAGAAGGCCAAGTCCCTGAACGCGCCGTGCGCCGGCAAGACGGGCACCACCAACGACTTCACCGATTCCTGGTTCATCGGATTCAATCCGTCGCTGACCGCCGGCGCCTGGGTGGGCTTCGATGAAAAGAAATCCCTGGGCGATGATGAAACAGGCGCCCGCGTCGCCCTGCCCATCTGGATCGATTTCATGAAGGACTATCTCAAAAGCCACGCCCCCGAACGATTTCCCGCCGGCACCGAGCCGTACTTGTCCAAAGCACCGGTTTCCAGCGAACCGGTGATCGGACCCCGCCGCAAAGTGATCGAAGAGGACCTGGAATGAGGTGACGGAGGAGCCATGCTCGCGACCATCGAATGGACGGCCGACGGCGTCGTAATGATCGACCAGCGGCAGTTGCCGCACCAGGTGGCATTCTGTCGCTGCCACACCCATCATGAGGTGGCCGCCGCCATCCGCGACATGGTGATCCGGGGCGCCCCGGCGATCGGGGTCGCGGCGGCCATGGGCATCGCTTTGGGAGCGCGGGGAATTCCCGCCGGCTTGGCGCGCGCCGAGCAGGCGCGGCGGTTTGAGGCGGTCTGCGGCGATATCACCGCGACCCGGCCCACGGCGGTCAACCTGTTCTGGGCGGCGGACCGGATGCGCCGGGTGTTTGCCGGCCTGCCGGACCGGCCGTGGAATGAGGTGGCCGACCGGCTGGAGGCGGAAGCCCGCGCCATGTTGGCTGAGGACATCGCGTGCAACCGGCGCCTCGGCGCGTTCGGCCAGACGCTGCTTCCGGACGGGATCACGGTGCTCACGCACTGCAACGCCGGCGCCCTGGCCACGGGCGGTTACGGCACGGCGCTGGGAGTCATCCGCGCCGCGGTGGAAGCCGGCAAGACAATCCGCGTCGTCGCCGACGAGACCCGGCCGTATCTGCAGGGTGCCCGGCTCACGGCGTGGGAACTGCAGCAACTGGACATCCCGGTGACCGTCATCGCCGACAACATGGCGGGGCACCTGATGGCCCGCGGCGAGATCCAGGCGGTTGTCGTAGGGGCCGACCGCATCGCCCGCAATGGCGATACGGCCAACAAGATCGGCACGTTCATGGTCGCGGTGCTGGCCCAGTATCACGCCATTCCGTTCTACGTCGCCGCGCCCGTCTCCACCGTGGACTTGTCCCTGGAGTCGGGGCAGGGGATCCCCATCGAGGAGCGGGATGCCCGCGAAATCACCCATTTCCGGGATCTTCCCGTGACGCCCGCCGGGGTGGCCATCCGCAACCCGGCCTTCGACGTGACCCCCCACCGGCTGATCGCGGCCATCATCACCGAACGCGGCATCGCCACGCCTCCGTTCGACGACACGCTGCCCCGGCTGGCAGGCTCCGATGGCGTCCCGCGCTGACGGACCGCCCGTCACCCTCGGCATCGAATCGTCCTGCGACGAGACCTCCGCGGCGGTGCTGGACCGCGACGGTAGTCCCCTGGCCAACGTGGTGGCCACGCAGATCGCCCTGCACGCTCCGTACGGCGGCGTGGTGCCCGAGCTGGCCGCCCGGGCCCACCTCATGAATATCCGGCCGGTGGTGGCCGAAGCGCTGCGCCAGTCGGGCGCCGGCCGGCGCGACATCGGCCTGGTGGCGGTCACCCAGGGACCCGGGCTCATCGGGGCGCTGCTGGTGGGCCTGAGCTACGCCAAGGCGCTGGCGCGGGTGCTGGACATCCCGGTCGTCGGGGTCAATCACCTGGAAGGTCACTTCTTCTCACCGTTCATCGAACATCCGGAGATTCCGTTTCCGGTCATCGCCCTGGTGGTGTCCGGCGGCCACACCAGTCTCTACCATGCGGCCAAGCTCGGGCAATACGAGCTGCTGGCCGCCACTCGCGACGACGCCGCGGGCGAGGCGTACGACAAGGTGGCCAAGCTGCTGGGACTGCCGTATCCCGGCGGTCCGTTCATCGACCGGGCCGCGTCCGCCTGGGCGGGAGATGCCGTGACGTTTGCGCCGCCGAAAATATCGGACGGCTCGCTCGATTTCAGTTTCAGCGGCCTGAAAACCGCCGTGCTGTATCGCGTCCGGCAGGAGGGGCTCGGCGAGGCCGCCGTCCCGCCGGGCGAGCATCCGGTGGTGTTGGCCATCCTCAAGGGGTTCCAGCGGACCGTGGTGGGGCACCTGCTGCACCGGGTTCGTCATTTCTGCAAGGAGCGCCGGCCGCGGTCGCTGATCCTGTGCGGCGGAGTCGCCTGCAATTCCGAGCTGCGCCGACGCAGCGGTGAACTGGGACGGGAGTTGGGCATCGGCGTCTATTACCCGTCATCGGAGTACACCACCGACAACGCCGCCATGATCGCGGCGGCCGGCCGCCACGCCTTCGCCGAGGGGCGCCGGGGCTCCATCCGCATGAACGCGTTCGCCGATTTTCCCCTCGCGGTCGCGGCGCCGGGATAGTCCTTGACACGTTGATTTACATTATGTTACGTTCAATTCCTTTCGGTCGGCTGGCCGAAACGTTCCTACCCGGGAGGTTCCCTTGAATAGCGAAACGATGAAGAAAACCCCGCTCACCGAAGTGTGCCGGGCGAGCGGCGGCAAGATGGTCCCCTTCGCCGGTTATGAGATGCCGGTCCAGTTCAGTTCCACCATGGACGAACACCTCGCGGTGCGCCGCGGGGTGGGGCTGTTCGACGTGTCCCACATGGGCGAGGTGTTCGTCACCGGTCCAGACGCCCTGAAGCTGCTCCAGCAGCTCACCTGCAACAACGTCGAAAAGCTCAAGGACGGCCAGATCCACTATTCCGGCCTCATGTATCCGGAGGGCACGTTCGTGGACGACCTGCTGGTGCACCGTTTCGACGAGCGGCGGTACATGCTGTGCGTCAACGCCGCCAACCGGGACAAGGACGTCCGCTGGATTCTGGAGCATCAGACCGGCGACGTTCAGGTCGAGGACGCCAGCGACCGCTATGCGCAGATCGCCATCCAGGGCCCGAAGGCGCTGGAGACTGTGCAACCGCTGGTGGACGTCGACCTGTCCGCCATCAAGTACTACTGGTTTACCGAAGGGCACGTGGACGGCGTGCCGGCCATCATCGCCCGGACGGGTTACACCGGTGAGGACGGCTTCGAGCTGTACGTCGCCAACGAGCCGGCGCCGAAGATCTGGCAGCGGCTCATGGAAACCGGCCGTCCCTTCGGCGTCGTCCCCTGTGGCCTGGCGGCGCGCAACACCCTGCGCCTCGAGGCCAAGATGGCCCTCTACGGCAACGACATCGACAATACCACCACCGTCCTTGAAGCGGACCTGGGCTGGATCTGCAAGCTGCAGAAGGACGATTTCATTGGCAAGGCCGTCCTGCTCAAGCAGAAAGAGGAAGGGCTCCGGCGCAAGCTGGTGGGTTTTGAGATGCTGGACCGCGGCATCGCCCGGGATCATTATCCCGTGTTCGTCGACGGCCAGCCGTTCGGGCACGTGACGAGCGGGTCTTACGCGCCCTACCTGCAGAAGAACATCGGGCTGGCCTACCTGCCCGCCGAACACGCCGCGGTCGGCACGAAGTTTGCCGTTGAGATCCGGGGCAAGCAGGTGGCGGCCCAGGTTGTGGAGACTCCGTTTTATAAACGCAGCTACTGACATCACTCCGGGAGGTCGATATGTATTCGGATGATTATCTGTACACCAAGGAACACGAGTGGGTCCGGGTGGAGAACGGCGAAGTCACGATGGGCATCACCCATCACGCCCAGGAAGAGCTCGGGGACATCGTTTTCGTCGAGCTGCCCGAAGTGGGCAAGGTGCTGGCCGCCGGCGACACGCTGGGCAGCATCGAGTCGGTCAAGGCGGTCTCCGATGTGTATGCTCCCGTCAGCGGTGAAGTGATCGTGGCCAACGACCTGCTGACCGACAAGCCGGAACTCATCAACCAGGAGCCCCATGGCGGCGGCTGGATCGCCAAGATCCGCCTTTCTGAAAAAAGCGAGCTGGACGGCCTGCTGTCCGCCGATGATTACGAGGCGTACCTGGGCGAGGAAAAGAAACACTGATGCGGTACATACCCCATTCCGAGGCGGAGACCCGGGCGATGCTCGACAGCATGGGCCTGGCCAGCGTGCAGGACCTGTTCCAGTGCATCCCGGCCGCGCTGCGGCTCACCGCCGACCTGCCCATACCCCGGGGCAAATCCGAGCTCGAGCTGGAGCGGTACTTCTACCAGCTGAGCCGCGAGAACGACGGGGTGCTGGAGTTCACGACCTTCCTCGGCGCGGGCGCCTACAACCATTACGTGCCGGCCGTCATTGACGGGATCATCTCACGGTCGGAGTTCTTCACGGCCTACACGCCGTACCAGCCCGAGGTCAGCCAGGGCACGCTCCAGGCCATCTTCGAATACCAGACCATGGTGTCCCAGCTGACGGGCATGGACGTGACCAACGCGTCGATGTACGACGGCGCGACCGCGGTCACCGAAGCCGTTCTGCTGGCGCAGCGGGCGCGGAGCAACACCGCCAAGGTGATCGTGGCGGGATCGCTGCATCCGTTTTACCGCCAGGTGATGCGCACCTACGTGGCGAACTTCAACCTGGCCGTGGAGGAAGTGCCGTGGGATCCCACCGGACGCGTGGACCTGACTGCCCTGGCGGCCGCGGTCGATGACGCCACCGCCGCCGTGGTGGTGCAGTCGCCCAACTTCTTCGGGGCGGTGGAGGACGTGGCCGAGTGCGCCCGGATCGCCCATGCGCGCAAGGCGCTGCTGGTGATGGCGGTGACCGAGGCGGCTTCCCTGGCCGCCTTCAAGGCCCCCGGCGAGCTCGGCGCGGACGTGGTCGCCGGCGAGGGGCAGTCGTTCGGGATCCCGGTCTCGTTCGGCGGCCCGTACCTCGGCATCTTCTCCACCCGATCCGAGCACCTCCGCCGGATGCCCGGCCGCGTCGTCGGGATGACGGAGGACACCCGGGGCCGGCGCGGGTTCGTGCTGACGCTCTCCACCCGCGAGCAGCACATCCGGCGCGAGAAGGCCACCTCCAACATCTGCACGAACCAGGGCCTCTGTGCGCTGATGGCGTCCGTGTACCTGGCCTACACCGGCAAGAGCGGCCTCCGCGAGTTGTGCCGGCAGAACCTGGCCAAGGCGCATTACGCCCGCGAGCAGCTCTGCGCCGTGCCGGGAGTCGGGCCGCGTTTCAGCGCGCCGTTCTTCAACGAGTTTGTGCTCACCCTGCCGGGCGACCCGCACGCCTTCGCCCGGTTCTGCAAGGAGCGCCGGATCGTACCGGGCGTCCCCCTGAAATGGTTCTACCCCGGGCTGGACCAGGACATGCTGTTCTGCGTGACCGAGGTCAACCAGCGGGCCGAGATCGACGCGCTGGTCGCGGCCACCCGCGAATTTTTCGCGCGGCCCTGAGCCCGGCGGCAAGGAGAGAACATTCATGACCCAACGCGTACGCAACACCATATCCATCGACGAGAAACTGCTGTTCGAACAGGCGCCGGGCAACCGATCCAGTTGCGACTTCCCCCCCCTCGACGTGCCGTCCGGCGAGATGACTGATTACTTGCCCGCGGCGTTGCTCCGCGACGACATCCCCGGATTCCCGGAGCTGAACGAGGTCGAGGTGGTCCGCCATTACACCCGCCTGTCCACCTACAACTACAACGTCGATCTGGGGTTGTATCCCCTGGGCTCCTGCACCATGAAATACAATCCCAAGATCAATGAGAAGCTGGCGCGCATCCCGGCGTTTGTCCAGGCGCATCCCCTGCAGCTGCACGAGAACACCCAGGGCTGCCTGAAGGTGCTGCAGAAGCTCGCCGACCTGCTCGTGAAGATCACGGGGATGGACGGGGTCACCCTGCAACCGCTGGCGGGCGCTCACGGCGAACTCACCGGCATGATGCTGATCCGCGCGGCGCTCACCGCCCGTGGCAATCCCCGCCGGAAGGTGCTGATTCCGGATTCGGCGCACGGCACGAATCCCGCCAGCGCCGTCTTGTGCGGCTACACCACGGTCACGCTGAAGTCCGATGCCAGCGGCTGCATCGACCTCGACGAGCTGCGGCGCCACCTGGATCCGGACGTCGCGTGCCTGATGATGACGGTGCCCAACACGCTGGGCGTGTTCGAGAAGAACATTCAGGAAGTGGCCCGGCTGGTCCATGCCAACGGCTCGTTCCTGTACATGGACGGCGCCAACTTCAACGCCTTCATCGGCGTCGCCCGGCCCGGCGACATGGGCGTTGACGTCATGCATCTCAACCTGCACAAGACGTTCTCCACGCCCCACGGCGGCGGCGGTCCCGGCGCCGGTCCGGTCGTGGTGGTGAAGGAGCTGGTGCCGTTCCTGCCGGTGCCGGTCGTGGCCACCAGACCCGACGGCAATCTGTTTCTGGACTACAACCGCCCCCAGAGCATCGGGCGGGTGGCGGCGTTCTACGGCAACTTCGGGGTTCTGCTGCGCGCCTTGGCGTACATCTTGCGCGAGGGGTCCGATGGCCTCCGCCAGGTGGCCGAGAACGCCGTGCTCAACGCCAACTACATCCGACACCATCTGAGCCGGGATTTTCACCTGGAGTACCAGCAGCCCACTCTGCACGAGGTGGTGTTCGATGACAAAAACCAGGCCGAGGCGGGCGTCCACACCATGGACATGGCCAAGCGTCTCCTGGACCTCGGCTTCCATCCGCCGACGGTGTATTTCCCGCTCATCGTGCCGAACGCGATCATGATCGAGCCCACCGAGAGCGAATCGAAGGCGGAACTGGACGCGTTCATCGACACCATGCGGCAGATCGCGCGGGAAGCCAGGGAAGCGCCGAAACTGCTGCAGGACGCGCCCCAGGACATCCGTAACACCCGCTTTGACGAGACCCTGGCGGCGCGCAAACCGGTGCTGACCTGGAAGGGGACCGGCCCGGCGTGAGCCGCCGTGACCCGATCGAACCCACAGGCCGAACTGAATGGTTCGGCCTTTTTTATCCCTGCCGGTTGAAGGAGCGGCCATGACATCGGCATCGCGGGCACACCGTTTCATCCAAGCCATTGAAGCGCAGGTGGTCCCGTTGAACCGTGAAGGGAACCTGGCCGCCTGGGAGGCGGCCACAACCGGATCGGCCGTCGCGTATCAGCGGGCAGCCGACCTGGAGGCGGCGCTGGGCAAGATGTTTGCCGACCGGATGGCGTTCCGCGAACTGGCGACCATCCGGGCGGGCGCAGCAGACGAGGATCCCCTGGTCCGGCGCCAGCTCGATCTGCTCCATCTGAAATTTCTCAGCCACCAGATCCCGCTCGAACGGATCGACGAAATGGTCCGGCTGCAGAGCCGCATTGAGCAGCGCTTCGCCACGTTCCGCGTCCGCACGTCGGCTGGAGAGCTCGAGGACAACACCGTTGAGGAAATCCTCAAGACCGCGACCGACTCGGTCGCCCTGGAAGAAGTCTGGCGAGCCAGCAAGGCGGTGGGCGCCGCTGTGGCGGACGACGTCCGCGAGCTGGTCCGGCTCCGCAACGCCGCCGCGAGAGAGCTGGGCTTTCCCGATTACCATGCGATGTGGCTGCACGTCCATGAACAGGATCGCGCGCAGGTGGACGCCCTGTTCGACGAAGTCGATGCCCTGACACGTGACGCATTCAACCACGCCAAAGCCTTGCTGGACAACCGTCTGGCGGACCGGTTGGGGACCCCGGTGAGCGCGTTGATGCCGTGGCACTACCAGAACCGGTTTTTTCAGGAACCGCCCTCTACGGACGGCCATGACCACGCCCGGCATTTCAACGCCGTCGATCCGGTGGCGGTGGTGCGCGGGTTCTACACCGCCATCGGATTGGCGGTGGATGCCGTAATCGGCGCCAGCGACCTGTACGAGCGAGCCGGGAAAAACCAGCATGCCTTCTGCATGGACGTGGACCGCGCCGGCGACGTCCGGGTGTTGGCCAACGTGCGGCCCGACATCCGCTGGATGGGCACCCTGCTGCACGAGT
The DNA here is from genome assembly GCA_937925645.1 of uncultured Acidobacteriota bacterium. Lineage (GTDB taxonomy): Bacteria > Acidobacteriota > JAAYUB01 > JAAYUB01 > JAAYUB01 > JAAYUB01. The sequence goes on along the minus strand of CALAMB010000035.1, from coordinate 32,924 downwards.
TCGGTCACGCCGCCTACGACCGGGGCATCGATCCGGAGCTGCCCTGGCTGCTGCGGGAACCGGCTCACATCTTCACCACGGAGGCGGTGGCCATGCTCTTCGGCCGCCTGGTGTGGGACGCACGCTGGCGTGGGGCCTGGCTGAGCGTGGATACCGGCGAGGTTGCAAAATGCGCCGAAACTTGTTACAGTACTATGTGTCTCGGACAACTGGTCTTCAGCCGCTGGGCTCAAGTCATGTATCGCTTTGAGCGGGGTTTGTATGCGGAGCCGGACCAGGACCTCCAGCAGCTCTGGTGGGGACTGGTCGCCGACTACCAGGGGCTGAAGCGGCCCGCCGGGCAGGGTGGTGCGGACTGGGCGGCCAAGATTCATATCGCGACGTATCCGGCCTACTACCACAACTACCTGCTCGGCGAGCTGCTGGCCTCCCAGCTGCAGGCGGCGCTGGAGTCCGGCTGGGCAGATCCGACCGGGCGGCCCTACTGGGAGAATCCGGAAACGGGGCCGCAGCTGCTGCGGCGGATCTTCAGGGCCGGTCGCCGTTACCCGTGGGGCGAACTCCTGGCCCGGGAGACGGGCGGGTCGTTGAGCACCCGCCACTACGCGCGACAATTCGTCGGTTCTGACCGATAAATATGAAAGGCAGGAGGCAACGGACATGATGAACGCCAACGAGATCAGCAAGCTGTTGGGTGCCGAGGCCGACGCGCTGCTCACGCACGTCCCCAAGGTGCCGAAGGAGCAGCTGCATATTCCGGGTCCCGATTGGATGGAGCGGATCTTCCTGCCCTCCGACCGGCCCACACCCGTGTTGCGGAATCTGCAGGCGATGTTCGATCACGGACGACTGGCCGGCACGGGATACATGTCCGTCCTGCCGGTGGATCAGGGCATCGAGCACTCGGCCGCGGCGTCCTTCGCGCCGAATCCGCAGTTTTTTGATCCGGAAAACATCGTGCGGCTGGCCATCGAAGGCGGCTGCAACGCCGTGGCGTCCACGCTCGGCGTGCTGGGCACCGTCGCCCGGCGGTACGCCCACCGGATTCCGTTCATCCTGAAGATCAACCACAACGAACTGCTGACCTATCCCAACGGATTCGACCAGATCATGTTCGCCAGCGTCGAGCAGGCGTGGGACATGGGCGCCGCCGCGGTGGGCGCCACCATCTACTTCGGCGCTCCTGAAAGCGGCCGCCAGATCGTCGAGGTCAGCGAGGCCTTCCAGATGGCCCACGAGCTGGGCCTGGCCACCATCCTGTGGTGCTACCTGCGCAATCCCGCCTTCAAGAAGGGCGGGGTGGACTACCACACCGCCGCCGACCTGACCGGCCAGGCCAACCATCTGGGCGCCACCATCCAGGCGGACATCATCAAGCAGAAGATGCCTGACTGCGACGGCGGCTACAAGGTGCTCAACGTCGACAACACGAAGTACGGCAAGTTCGACGAGCGGATCTACACCGAACTCAGCGGCGCCAACCCCATCGACCTGACCCGGTACCAGGTGGTTAACAACTACATGGGCCGGATCGGCCTGATCAACAGCGGCGGCGCATCGGGCAAGGACGACCTCGGTCAGGCGGTCCGCACCGCGGTGATCAACAAGCGTGCCGGCGGGCTGGGCCTGATCAGCGGCCGCAAGGCCTTCCAGAAGCCCATGGCGGACGGGATCAAGCTTCTGAACGCCATCCAGGACGTCTACCTGTGCAAGGACATCACGGTGGCCTGACACAAACTTAATCTGGCGCACACATCAGCCAAATAAATGCCTGGTATTGTTTTGAGCCCTGAACGGTATAATCGATACGGTTGAGGGAATCTGTGTCCGTTCGGGCGGTTAAGGCATGGCGCGCAGCAAAAAACAATCCAGTCGGGAAAACGGCCGCCGCCGGCGCGCTGTTGCGGGAGCCACGCTGAGCTTTCCGGTACGCGTGGGCGCGGTGGACGTCGGTTCCAACGCCATCCGCATGCAGGTCGCGGAATTTGACACGCCCGGCCATTTCCGGGTGTTGGCCTATGACCGGGTGCCGGTGCGGCTTGGACACGACACGTTTCTTTCCGGTCGCCTGACCCAATCCGCCACGGCTGCGGCCGTCCAGGCGCTCCAGGTGTTCGCGGGCAGATTCCGAGATCTCAAGGTTGTGCACTATCGGGCGGTCGCCACGAGCGCGGTGCGCGAGAGCACAAACGGCCCCGATTTCGTGGAGCGGGTGCGCCGGGAATGCGGCCTGGAGCTTCGCCCCATCTCGGGTTCTGAAGAAGCCCGTCTGGTCCATTTGGCCGTCCGCCAACGGATGGAATTGGGCCGACGGCCCTGGGTGCTGGCCGACCTGGGCGGTGGCAGCGTCGAGGTCTCGCTGGTTGACGCCCGGGGCGTGCACTGGAGCGAATCCCACACCATGGGCTCGGTCAGACTCCTGGAAGAAATCGCCGGTTCAGGGGAGGATCCCGGCCGGTTCCATCGCCTGCTGACCGAGTATATCAGCACGCTGCGGATCCCGGCGGCCACCCAGCACCGCAAACCGGCCGGCTTCCTGGCGACCGGCGGCACCATCGAGGCGGCGGCCCGGCTGACGGGCAGCGGTCCAGGGACCGACGGTATCAGCCGGATTCCGTTGGATCGACTGCGCGCGCTGATCGACACGCTGGCGCTGTTGTCGTACCGCCAGCGGATGGAAAAGTTCGACCTGCGGAAAGATCACGCCGATGTCATTCTTCCGGCGGCGATGGTGTTCGTGCGGCTGGCCGAACTGGCCGGCCAGGATGTCATCACGGTACCCCACGTGGGAATCAAGGACGGCGTGCTGCTGGACCTGGTCGATGAGTTGGCGACGCGGAATGCCCATCGCGACCGAGTGGAACAGGAAGTGGTCAGCCAGGCGGTCAAGCTGGGCCGGCGTTACATGTTCGACGAGGCGCACGCCCGCCATGTGACCCGGCTTGCCCGGTCTCTCTTCGACCAGTTGCTGCAGGCCGGCCTGATTCCCGAGACCGACCGGAACCTGCTGCTGACGGCGGCGCTGTTACACGATATCGGCAGTTACATCAGCTACAAGCGCCACCACAAGCACTCGCATTACTTGATTTCAAATTCCGAGCTCGCCAACCTGAGTCCCCGGGAGATGCAAATGGTGGCGGCGGTAGCGCGTTACCATCGCAAGACCGAGCCGTCCGTGCGTCATCCGGAGTTCGCGCAACTGGCCGAGGACGAGCAAGGACGGGTACTGCGAATCGCCGCGGTCCTGCGGCTGGCCGATGCGCTGGACCGGGAACACCTGCAGAAGGTGCGTGATGCCCGCGTCGTGAAGGCGGATGAGGAAGAAATCCTGCTGGAGATTGTCGGCGACGGCGATCTGCTCATCGAGCGTTGGGCCGTCCAAAAGAAGATGGGCCTGTTCCGAAAAGCATTCCGCCGCAAGCTGAAGATTTCAACTGATGAGGATGTGTATGTTTGACCAGAAGCCGGTCCCCGGCAAGCTCATCGCGGTCGAAGGACTGGATGGCTCCGGAAAATCCACGCAGGTCTATCTGCTGCACCAGTGGCTGCAGGGATTCGGCTGCAAGGTGTATTTCACCGAGTGGAATTCCAGCGAACTGGTACGCGAAGCGACCCGGAAGGGAAAGAAGCGGCAGCTCCTGACGCCGACCACCTTCAGCCTGATCCATGCCACCGATTTCGCCGACCGTTATGATCGTCAGATCCTGCCCATGCTCAAGGGCGGCTACATCGTCCTGTGCGACCGCTACAAGTTCACGTCGTTCGCGCGTGACTATGTCCGCGGCAATGATCCGGCGTGGGTGCGTGAGATTTACAGTTACGCCCGCCAGCCGGACATCGTGTTCTACTTCAAACTGCCACTGGAGATCGCTCTGGGACGTATTCTGGAGGGGCGGCCGGATCTGAAATATTTCGAAGCCGGGATGGATCTGGGCCTGTCCGCCGACATCCAGGAGAGCTTCCGGATTTTTCAGAGCCGGGTGATGGGCCAGTACGACCTGATGGCCGCCGAGTTCGGTTTCACCCTGGTCGACGCCACGTTGCCCATCCACCAGCAGCAGGAGCAGGTGCGCCGCATCATCACCGAACAGATCGATCTGGCCAAATATCGCGGGAAGGTGTAGACCATGCTGACCAAGCAATGCTACCAGGCGCCGCCGCCGGGCGTCGACCCGGAACGGCTCGGCGGCTTGCTGATCGTGGTGGAAGGCCCCGATTCGTCGGGCCGCTCCACCCAGATCCACATGCTGTCCGAATGGCTGGAGCAGAAGGGCTTCGCCGTGGCCCAGGTAGGGTTGAAACGTTCGGCCCTGGTGTCGTCCGAGCTGGAAAACGCCATGCAGGGCAACGTGCTGAGCCCGAGGACGATGGCCTTGTTTTACGCCACCGATTTTTACGACCAGTTGGAAAACAGCATCGTGCCGGCGCTGCGGGCCGGCTCCATCGTTCTGGCGGACCGCTACATCTTCACCCCGATCGCCCGCGATGTCGTCCGCGGCGCCAATCCGGCATGGGTCGAGACACTGTATTCCCGCGCGCTGGTGCCCGACGCCGTGTATTATCTTGCGCTGTCGGTTCGAAATCTTGTGGACCGCACCCTCGAATCCCACGGGTGCCTGGATTACTGGGAGTCCGGCATGGACATCGGGCATTCCCGAGACTGGTTTGACAGCTTTGTGTGGTACCAGCGCCGTATCCGCGAGGAATTCGGACGGCTGCAGCGGCGTTTCAGTTTCGAGACCGTCAACGCCAACCGCTCCGTCCGCGCCACCCAGAACGATCTTCGCAAGCGGATCGACGCAGTGCTGCAGCAGGCGCTGGTAAAATTCTGAGCAGGAGCGGGAGCACCACATGAAATCAGATCCGCACCGGAAGCACAACGCCCCGCCGGACAACAAGTCGGCCAAGGCCGGGGCGGGACGGCGTTCAAAACCCGAGCCGGCCCGCAGCCAGGCACTCGAGGCGCTCATCCTGGAACTGAAGGCGCTGCGATCCGTTTTGAAGGAGTCCGTGTCCCAGTTTGAACTCAAACACAGCGCCCGAATCGCCGCGATGATCCGGCTGCTGGAAGGCGATCCGGCCACCGGCGAGAAACCGCTGGCGCCCAAGGGCAAACAGCGCGATGCGCTCCTCGCACGATTGAGCCAGAGCAAGTTCAAGCCCAAGAAGGGCCGGCTGAAGGACCTGGTCGCCCTGCACGCCGTCATCGACCTGCTGGAAGAGTCGCTCGGCAGTCTGAGCGACAAGGACGAGGTTTAGCGGAGAATGTCCATGCGCGTCGTGTTCCTGTCGGATATCCACGCCAACTTTCCCGCCCTGTGCGCCGCCCTGGATCGCGCCCGGCTGCTGAAGGCCGAGCGATGCATCGTGGCGGGCGATATCGTCGGCGGCGGCCCGCACCCCGTCGAGGTCATCCGGCTGCTCCGTGAACGGTCCGTGCTCGCGGTGGGCGGCAACGTGGAGCGCAAGCTCCTGTCGTTGCGGGGCAAGAACAAGCGCCGGAAACGATGGTTGAAGCGGCCGCATTGCGCCCACCTGGTCTGGACCGCCCGGCAGTTGGGCGAGGCGGAATGGGATTGGCTGGCCGCGCTTCCGGCTGTGCTCGAAATGGATTTGGAATCCGTCCCCGTCCAGGTGGTCCACGGGACGCCCCATTCCGATGAGGAGTACATCTTTCCCAGCGTGACCGCCGAAGCTCTCCAGCGGTTCGAACTCGACCCGGCTGTCCGCGTGCTGGTCTGCGGGCATTCCCACATCCCGTTCACGAAAAAGGTTGCCGGCATTCGGGTCATCAATTGCGGCGCGGTGGGGCGGCCGGTGGACGGCGACTCCCGCGGCGCCTTCGCCGTGGCGGAATTCAACGGGCCGACCTCGGTGAACGCCCGCATCGTCCGGTTCCGCTACGCGGTGAACGATCTGGTGGCCGACTTGGAGGAGCGCGCGGTGCCCGGGGCCCGCGGCGGTGAATACCTGCGCGGCGTCAAGTTGCGGGGAGTGTGATCAATAGTCCGGCCGGGCGGTGGAGCGGATGAAGGCCGTCGAACGGTGTTTTCTATTCATGGGCAGCCAGCGCAGGGCCTGGAGCGGTCTGGCGGCGTTGGGGTATCACCTTGAGGCGGTCGGGGCGGAAGCATGGCGGGGTACGTATTACGACACCCATTCCGGCAGCCTGTTCCGGCGGAGCATCCGCTTGCTCGGCGTGCAGGATCCGGCGGAATGGCGGTGGCGCATCGCGGAGCCGGCCACGGCGGCGGAGGCGCCGCTGGAAGAGATACCCGAGGACCCGCCGCCACCCGATGATGCGCCGGTGACCTGGCGGGGGCAGCGGTTGCTGCCGGTGCTGCGCGTGCGTGTCCATCAGCGAGTGTTCAAGCTCACGGCGCCTTCCGGACAGCAGTTTGAACTGGCGCTGGTCGATGCGGCCTTCGCCCGGCCGATGGCGCGCGAGTGGGTGCCGGGACGGCGGCTGTTGAGCCTGTCGATCCCTGAAGGCCAGGCATCCGAAGTCGCGGTGATCGGTAGCTTCCTGCGCGACCTGTTCCGGATCCGACCGCTGCCCGGCGACCTCCTGGTGTACGGCTTGGAGGTGGCGGGGGCGCACCTGCCGGGCGCGCCCGTGCCCGCTGAATTGAAGCTGCGGCCTGACGATACGCTGCGCCAGGCGGGCCACAAGCTGTTGGTCAGGCAGGCCTTCAAAATGCGGGCCAACGTCGAGGGCGCCCGGATGGACCTGGATCCCGAATTCGTGCACGATATCCGCGTGGCCACCCGGCGGGCGCGCTTCGCCCTGCGGCTGTTCGGCGACGAACTGGGCGCCGCGGACGCGGCGGCTCTGCGGGATGAGTTGAGCTGGATCGCCGGACTGCTGGGCCAGGTGCGCGATCTGGACATCATGCAGCAGAACATCCGCCGCTACGCGGTCGAATTGGCGGGCCGGCCGCCGGTGCCCGCGGCCATCGGTGCGCATCTGCGGCGTTGTCGCACCGACGCCCTGGACGCACTCGACGACGCCTTGGGCGGAGAGCGATTCCAGCGAATCCTCACCTGGATGGAGCGAATCGCGGAAGGGGAGCGACCGGACCTGCCGTTCGATCAGCTTCGGCGCGTGCTCGACGCGGCGCCCCCGTTGATCCACGCGGCGACGGCCCGCCTCCAGCGGTGGTTCAAACGCGAGCCGTCAAAGCTGGAGCCGGCCCAGTTGCATCGCATCCGGATCCACTTCAAGCGGCTTCGGTACACGTGTGAATTCTTCAACGACCTTTTCGGCGACGTGTTCGCTGAGGCCATCGGCAAGTGCGTGGAGTTTCAGGACTGCCTGGGCGAGCACCAGGACGCCCAGGTGGCACAGGCGCGCCTTCGTGAGATGGCCGATCGCCTGGCCGAAGACGGCGGGGCGACGACGGAGACGCTGATATTCGTTGGCGGGATGATTCAGCAGCTCGAGGGGGTCGCCCGGGAATGTCGCCGCCGCTTCGAGCGGAACTGGAAAAAATTCCCCCGACTGATCGCCGCCATCGATGCCGCCACAGGATCCGGTCCGGTGCCGGAGCCGGCATCCTGATCGGCTCGGATTTCACCCAATCGCATCCGCAGCGGATAGTTCGCAGATGTTGCGTTTGAGCGTGGCTGCATGGCGCGGGCGGATCGGCCCGGCCTCAAATCGCCTCCGTCAACGGCCGGTTTTGTCACGCTTCTCGAAAAGCCCGAAGCGGCACAGCAGATTGAGCCGCTCGATGACGGGGATGATTTTTCGCACGCTGAACATGTCGACGAGGAAGCTGCCGATGATGAGCGGCAGGCGTGGCCGGGCCGCCATGCATTGGACGCACTCGGGGAAGGCGCTGGCGTCGCCCCGGATGTGGGCGGTCCGCATGGCCCGCATGCGGGCGTTGTTCCAGATCCGCTCCAGCGGCTCCTCCCGGACGTTGCCCAGCGGTTGTCCGGTCCAGGCGTGGCAGCAGGGGAACACGTTGCCGGTTTCCTCGATGTAAATGGGCCCCTGCCACAGGTAGTGGCAGGGGTTTTTAGCCTGGGCGGCCGTCGGCGTCGCGGGCAGGCAGACGTTCTCGACGCCGATCTCGTCTTCCTTGATGCGGACCTGATCCACGCCGGGGAGGCGCCACATCTTGCGGAACTGCGGGATCTGGGCGGTGTTTTCCGGCAAACGCACCATCTGCACGGTGACGTGGATGGGGCTCCGTAGCTCTCGTTTCCGCCGGAGGAACTCCAGGATGTTGTGACGGGTTTCGTCAAAGCGGGCGCCGCTCCGGTACCGTTCGTACACTTCGGGCGTGGCGCCGTCGAAAGCCATGATGATGTAATCGAGGCCGGCCTGCAGCAGCTCGTCGATCCGGTCGCCCCGCAGGAGGGTGGCGTTGGTGGAAAAACCGGCCCGGATGCCGTGCTCCTTGCAATAGCGGACCATGCGGACGATCTCCCGGTTGAGCAGCGGCTCGCCGGCGCCTTGAAGCACGGCGAACTCGAAATGCCGGCAGCCTTCGTCGATGATCTGACGGAACAGTTCAAAGTCGATGTCGGCGTTGCCGAACTCGGTGATGGCCCGCGGGCACATAGGACATTGCAGATTGCAGCGGGATGTGCTGGAGATGATCGCGGTCACCGGCAGCCCCGGACACACGGTCCGGCGGCGGAGATAGCTCCGCAGCAGGCTCAGTCGGTGCGCGGTGCGTTGAATTCTGGATACGGACATGGGTGCTTTTGATGCGTGATCGGCGTTCCGGTCGCGGCGGTCAGCCCCGGTCAGACCGGTTCCCAGAGCAGGGCGAGCTGGACCATGGCGATGTCGCCATACTGAAGATGGAAGGCGTACTCCTCGATGAGGCTGATCTGCTGTTTCAGGCGGTCGGCTACGGACTTGGCGTCCGCCCAGCTCTGCTGGTACAGGCTGGCCAGCGAATCCTCGACGTCGTTGCTGGGCGCCCGGTCGGCCGGAGGATGGTCGGGCAGATCCCGGAGGTCCTGGAAGATCCGGGTCAGTCCGTCCCGGGTTGAAAAAATCATTTGTTTCTGGCCGGACATGATGCGGTCGGTGGTCGGATCCTCGTTGATGGACTGCATGTAGTTCAAGCCCGATTTCTGGATGATGCCGTCCATCATCCGTTCGTAGCGGTGCTGCAGCTCGCGGAGCTCCTCCTGGACCTCGCGGTGCAGGATGTCCAGGCAGCGGGCCTCGAACTCGTTCCGCGACTCGCCGATTTCGGAGAAGAGCTTCAGGGTGGGATGATGGAGCAGGCGGATCCGGTGATATCTCAGGATGGTCTCGATCACCTTGTCCTTGAACATCGCGTGGTGTTCACGAAACAGCCGGCTTTCGGAGTCCCGGAGCGTCACCGCGTCTGGTGGCGTGTCAACCAGCGTGGCCGGGTCCACCGGCCGGATCATCTCCGGCAGCCAGAGGTCGTCGGCGCCCAGTTCGATCAGCGGCAGCGACACGCGGATGATGCCGGACAGCTTGGTCTGGGAGCGCACGTGATAGGTGTCGAAATGGAATTCGCCGAAGAGCCGGGCCTGCAGTTCCGTGCCCGCCGAGTAGGCAAAGCAGTCCGGCGTGAAGTAGGCGGCGACTTTCGGTTGGGGGTTGGGGAATTCGCTGTTCATGAGGTTTGGTTGTTCAGCCGGTTGCCGGACCGTGAACCGTTGGCAATGAATGTATTTTACCCCAGCGGCGATGAGGCGCCAAAGCAATTCTTGCGATATCAGCGCGCCGGGCCGGCTTCGCCGAGGAGGGCGGCCGCCAGCGTGAGGTCAGCGGGTTTGGACACCTTGATGTTGGCGGAGTCGCCGGGAACGATCCGAACCGCCCGCCCCAGCCGCAGCACGAGTCCGGCATCATCGGACGCGTCGGAGATGCCGTCACGGATCGCCGCGAGATGGGCCTCGCGGATGAGATCGAAGGCGAATCCCTGGGGTGTCTGCACCTGATGGAGGGTGTGACGCGGCGGTATTTCGGCCAGGCGGCCGTCCTCGACGCGGGCGATGGTGTCCACGGTGGGGACGGCGGCGGTCACGGCCGCATGCTCCGTGAGCGCGGCGCGGCAGCGGTCCAGCAGGTCCGGCGTCACCAGGCAGCGGGCCGCGTCGTGGATGAGCAGCCGGTCGGTGGGCGCCAGGGCGCCGTCCAGTGCTTGAATCACGCGGTAGGCCGACTCCTGGCGGGTGGCGCCGCCGGGCAGCACCTCCACCGTCCGCTCCCAACCCTGGGCCGCCAGTATCCGGCGCAGGTGCTCGAGCCAGTCCGGGTGGATGGCCACCACAACCGGCCGATACAATCCCACGACAAGGAACGGCCGGAGCGTCCAGGTGATGAGGGGACGGCCGTTGAGCTCGATGAACTGCTTCGGAACCGTCTGGTCCATTCGGCGTCCGACGCCGCCGGCCAGGATCGCCGCCGCAAAGCGCATTGCATCCCTCCTGGGCCGAAACTATAATGTAACTCTTCAGTTAGATCAAGGAGGTTCATCGCCGTGCGCCCGGGACTCCGTCTGGTTCTGCTGGCGAGTGCGATCGCGGCGCTGGCGGCCGTCTTGTTCGCGCCGGTGCTTTTCGGCGGCCAGACGCTGTACGAACGGGACCTGTTCAATTTCCATTATCCGCTTTGGGCGGTCACGGCGGCCGAGCTCAGGGCGGGGCAGGTTCCCTTCTGGAACGCGCAGAACAACTTCGGACAGAACATCAGCGGGAATCCCAACTATCTGCTGTGGTACCCCCCGGCATGGATCCGGGCTGTTCTGGATCCGCTGACGGCTATGAACGTGTTCATCCTCGGCCACCTGTTGCTGGGAGGATTCGCCTTCGGCCGGCTGGTCCGGCGGTGGGACATCTCGGGACCCGTGGCGGTCGCCGCCGGCATCGCGTACGCGCTGAGCGGTGTTGTTCTGTCCTTGCATTGCGTGCTCAACCTGGTGCCGTACATCGCGCTGGCGCCGGCTCTGCTCCTGGCCCTGGAGTGGCTGCTGCAGGGGGGCGGCCGGCGGGCGGCGGCCGGTCTCGCCCTGGCTGGCGCCGGGGTGGGGACCGTGTTCGAGCCCCTCATGGCCGTCGGTCTGGCGGCGGTGGCGGCCGGTCGGACCATCGCGCACTGTGGGCATCTGCGGGATCGGCGGGGCCTCGGTCACACCGTCGGTCACCTGCTGCTGGCTCTGATTGCGGCCGCGGCCTTGACCTTGCCGGTGACGCTGGAAGGATTCCGGCTGCTGGGCCAGACACCCCGGGTGCAGGCGTCCGACGCCGGAGATTCGCTTTACAGTCTGCATCCCGCCCGTTTCATCGGACTGTGGATTCCCAACCCCTTCGGCCTGACCTCCGGTATTTCACCGGCTTTCGCCGGCGGGCGCTACACCGACGGACGCCAGCCGTATCTGGTGTCCCTGTTCATGGGGTTGACGTCGCTGCTCCTGATCGTGCTGGGCCTGGGCGGTGCCCGGCGGCGCATGGCGGCCTGGGCCTGCGGCAGCGGGACGGTGTTTCTGCTCGCGGCCGCTGGTCCGTGGCTGCCGGGTTTCAGCCCGCTGATCGGCGCCGTGCCGCTGCTGGGCTGGGGACGTTACACGGAGAAGTTCGCCTTCTTCGCCGCGGGCGCGTTCCTGGTGGCGGCGGTGGCCGGACTGGAACGGGTGTATCGCCGCGACGGCCTGCCGGTGCGGGGTCGGGCGGAACGGATCGGTCTGGGGGGCGCGATCATCGCCGTGCTGGCCGCCGGCGCGTGGATTCCCGGAGGCGGCCTGTCGTCACTTCTGGTTATGCCGCTGCTGGCGGCGGGGATAACCGCGGCGGTTTTGCTGGCCGCCGAGCCGAGGCGACTTCGTTTGCCGGCGCATTGGCGGACCGCGGCGATCTGCGCCGGGTTGCTGGCGGAACTGGCCGCCGGCAACCGTTTCGCGATACCGGTCGCCGATCGACGACATTTCACCGAGCCGGTGCCCGTGCTCGAAGCGATCCGCGCCCAACGGATCGATCTGGCGACAACGCGGCTCGCCGTGGACGCCCCGCCCGCCGATATCCGCTACTCCGGCTCCACGGACAGCGACATCTGGATTTCGAGCTGTTATCGTCTGGCCGGTTACGCCTATTCCGGGTTCACGTCCGGCGGGTATTACGCGTTCAACGATGCCCAGGACCGCCTGGAAGGCGTCGGCCAGATCCAGATGCGCCGGTGGTTTGACCAGGCGGAGCTGATCCAGCGGATCCGGCTGATGCAGCGCCTGGGAGTGGGCTGGTACATCAGTCCGAGAAAGATTGAGCATGAAGCGCTCCGCCTGACGGGCGTCTTTCCCACCGGGTCCAGCCACCGCTACGGACTGTACCAGGTGACCGGCGGCCGCGGACGATTCCAAATATGGTCCGCGTGGCGGCCGGCGCGCGCGACACCCGTGAGCGCCGGTGATCTGGCTGCGGAAGGCCCGTCGCCGCCCGATATCGAAGCGGCCGGCCCGGTTCCCCCGAGCCGGGAAACTGACGACGCGGCGACCGGGCGGATCGAGCATGTCTCGGAATCCGGCGGCGTCATCCGACTGAATCTGTCGCTGGCGGCGGACGGCTTACTGGTGGTCCGGGACGCATGGTATCCCGGCTGGAAAGCCCGGCTGGACGACCGTGAGGTGCCGATCCATCGGGCCGATTACCTGTTTCGGGCGGTCACGGTTCCGGCCGGAACGCATCAACTGGAGATGCGCTATGAACCGGCGGGTGGGGCGGTGTCGCGGCTCGTGGCCGCGGCGGGGCTTATAGTGGTTCTGGCGATGATTCTGTGGCCGCGGCCTTGCCGGGCGGGCGTCCCAGCACCTGCCGGACCACGTAATGCGGCCGGCGCTTGACCTCCTCGTAGATCCGACCCAGGTACTCGCCTAAAATTCCCAGGCAAATCAACTGGACCGCGCCCAGGAAGAAGATGCTGATGAGGGTCGAGGCCCAGCCGGGGATGGCCAGATGGGAGACGAATCGCATGTACAGGACGAGCGCGGCGGCCACGACCGCCAGCGACACCGCCACGATGCCCAGCGTCGTGGCGATCCGCAACGGCACCCGCGAGAAGGAAAAGATGGCGTCCGAGGCCATCTTGACCAATCCGATGAACGATTGGCGGGGGAGCTTGTCTCCCCGGCGGTCCCGTTCCACCGTCACGCCCACCTGACGGAAACCGACCCAGGCGCGCAGCCCCGGGATGTACCGGTTCCGCTCGGGCAACGCGACGAGGAGATCCACCACCCGGCGGTCCATCAGGCTGAACAAGCCGGCCTCCTCGGGGATGGGAATCTCGGCCAGCCGGCGGAAGACGGCGTAAAAACTCCGGAACAGAATGCGTTTGGCGAACGATTCCTTTCGCTTGGCCCGGATCGCGTACACGACGTCGGCGCCGCGCTCCCATTCCGCCACGAGATCGAGCGCCGCTTCCGGACGGTCCTGCAAATCCGTGTCCATGATGATCACCGCGTCGCCGGCGGCATGCTGGAGGCCGGCGTGCACCGCCGTCATCTGGCCGAAATTGCGCGAGAGGTCCACCACCCGGATGTTGCCGTGCGCAGCGATCAGGCTCGTCAGGTAGGCGAGACTGCCGTCCGTGCTGCCGTCGTTGACAAACACGAGTTCTGTCGCGTAGGGCCAACGGGCCGACAGCGCCAGCAGCCGCTCGCACAACACCGGCAGATTGATCTCCTCGTTGTAGAACGGGAGGACGAAGGACACCGTTTTGGTCATCGACTTTCCTCAATCGCCCGAATGCGGTTGACGCCCGTGATCGCGGACGCCGGCGCATCTGAGTGTATAGCATCCGGGCACACGCCGGCAACCAGTTGGGTCGGAATTTCGTTCGGTCGGACCGGGCCGTTGACGGCACTCCGGCCCGTTGGCGAGCGGGAATTCGCCGGATGAATGGTCCAGAGGCGCAGTAGCGGAACACCCTGCCATTCCGAGGACCAGGCGAGCGCCATCGTGTGGCCGGATTGTTGGAGCTGATCGCGGAGTCGCGATTCCCAAAACTCTGCAAACGGCCGGCCGTAGACGAGCGCATGGCGCGCCTGACCGAGGTTGGCGACGGGAACGAAGGCAATCCGTCCCGACTGTTGCATGTGACGAAAATAATGGTCGGTCGGCGCAATGGGGAAGAAAACCGTTGACCCGCGGCAGATCCGGTTGATCGATGCGAGCGCCCGATCGTCGAGCGGTTCCCACCAGTAGGTGACCTCGAATCCAAGGCGTCGCCCGCCGGCGGCGCCGCCGACCCACTCGTTGAAATAGCAGAGTTCGCGCGGATGGTTCCGCACGCTGCGGCTGACGGTCCATCCGGCCGCCAGACTCAGCATGACCGCCAGCGCCACTCGGTGCAGCACCGGCCCGTTCGGTTTGCCGACAGGCCGGAATCGTTCCCACAGCGGCTGGAGCCCAACGGCCATCATCGCGGCCAGGAATGGATAGGCCGGCAGCAGGTAGCGCTCCATGTCATTGGTCGGACTGAACGGAACCATCAGCAGCACGATGGGCGCCGCGCCGCCGACGACCATCGCCCAATGGCGGCAACACGCGCGGAACGGGCGCAGACGCAGTCGCAGCATGCCGGCGACCAGCAGCCCCAGGTGAATCAGCGGGGTCGTGACCAGCAGGATGCCCAGCGGATAATGGAACGGGCCGCGATACGAGTACAACTGTCCGAAATAGAGCAGCGAGAACGGCGCCCATTGGCGGCGGCTGGCCGTGGCTCCGGCAAACTCACCCAGCCGCGCCCATGGCGTGAGCCACCAGTCCGGGTTCAGCAGGTAGAAAACGATGCCGGCGGTCAGGACCACGATCCAGAAACGGGCGAGGCACGATTTCCAGTCGGTGTACGCGCAGGCCAGGAAGAGCGCCAGCAGCGGCGCGCATAATATCACCGCCGTAATCTTGAAGGATGCGGCCAACCCGATCAGCACGCCGGGGATCCACGCCCAACGGGGGGCCAGTCCCCGGTCCAGTGCCGGAACCAGCAGCAGCAGCAGAGCGGTCATGGGACTATCGGTCGCGGCGAAGTGGACGTGGGCGAAACACCGGGGCAGGGTCAGAAAGAGCGCCGCGGTTGTCCATGCCAGCACGGGGCGGCCGGCGGCAATCCACAGGCAGAAAACCGCGAGAGCCGCCGCAAAGAGGAGAACCGTCAGCACCCGGTTCTGAATGTACGGATCCGATTCCCAGAACACGCTGTGCCGGGCGGCCAGGTAGAGCCATTTGATCCCCGCGGGGTGCACGTTGCGCTGGGGATCCGTCCGCCAGAATCGGTCGATCGCCGGGGCGTTGAACCGGTCGGCCGCCGGCAATGAGAGCCAGGTTTGAACCTGCCGGGTGGCTTCCAGGTAGATCGGCTCGTCCCAGGTGATTCCGTAACCGGAACAGGTGGGCAGGGCGGACAAGGCGACGGCGGCGAACAGGAGGGCGCCTGTCCACAGAGCGTGGCGCGGCCAGGCGGGCGGAGGGGGAGCGGATGAGGCTGTTGGCGCCATGTCACGGACCCGAAGCCGGATTGTCAATCGGGCGCAACGGCCGCAACTCCAGCACCGCGAAACCGTTGGACTCAAAACACAGGCGGACCTGAGAAGTGAAAAACGCGCGCATCAGCGGGTATTTGGCCGGTAGGTCGGCGTACAGCTCCGGCGCGAAGACCGCGTCGGTCCGGATCAACAGGTGGGTGATGCCCCAGTCGGCGAACCGGCGGGTGATCGCCGCGGGCTCGCGCGCTTCGGCCAGCCAGCGGTGAAAGGTGTAATCTTCCACGACGTAGTCGCCCAGGTAACGGCGTTCCAGATAGAACAGCTCGTTGCCGGTCTGCAGCGTCCAGACGCGGGCGTCGGCGGGGAGCTCGCGGTTGATGTACTGTTGGCAGGCGTACACCGGCAGGCGGGTATTGAGGATCTCTTCGCGGGTCGTCCGGCCGGACATGAGCTCCGTCGCGGGCTGCCGGGCCAGTTCGGGCAGGAGGACCGCCAGGTTGAACGCGATGACTCCCAGACAGATTGCGACCCAGACCGCGCGCCGCCAGGGCCGATCTCCCCACCACCCCTCCACCGCCTGGATCAGCAGGAGCAGCAGCAGCGGCAGCGCCGGCAGCAGGAAGCGGGCCTGGCGGAGCAGGACTCCCCAGACCAGGGCGAATGCCACGATGAGCGCCCCCGCCAGTCCATCGGAGCAATTGCGGTTGCGGGCCGGCAAAAAAGCGAGCAGGCCGGTCAGCAGAAACGGGCCCAACACTCCGTCGAAATACTCGCGGAGGTGAAGCACCGGATTGAACGCCGCTACCAGATAATTCAGCACGGGGGCCAACGGGAAGCCGAACGGTCGCCCATAGCTGGCCAGAAAGCCCCAGAAGGCATCCGCTTGCGGGGACGTCCAGAACGGATTCGCAGTGGGAAACAGACCGCCGAAAAACGGGAAAACCGGATTGCCGGTGTGCCAGGCGTTCCAGACGAAATAGGGGCCCGCAAACAGCAACAGTCCGGCGGACAACAGGACGGGATGCCGCCAGGAGTAAGCCGCCGTCGTCCGTCGAACAAGACTGAACACAAGATAAACGCCCAGAATCGCCAACACGTAATAGAAGGCCGTGTATTTGATGGCCACCACAAATCCCGCCAGCAGGAGCGACGCGCCCAACAGGGTGGGGTCTCCCCGCCGGTGGTGCCAGTCCAACCCCAGCGCCACCAGGGTTGCGAAGAACATCAACCCGGCGTCGATGTACGCATACGTGGCGTCGAGCCACAGGGTGGGCACGGACGCGAACGCCAGAACCGCCGGCAGCCAGAGCCAGCGCGGGGCCCGCCGGCCAACGGCGGCGGCGTACTCCAACACCGCCAGCACCGTCAGCGCGAGAAAGCTGAAATGCACGAGCTGGGTCGTCCAGGGCGGAAATAACCCCAGCACCGCCGTGAAGAGCATCTCGATTCCCTTGGGAAAGTACGCGTAGACGTTGCGCGGCAGCTCGATGAGCCCGTGGTGCAGCAGGTACTGGCGAGGCACCTCCAGGTGGTAGACCAGCGCGTCGCGGGCCAGGGGGGGGAGCAGCAGGAAGGGCAACGCCGGCAAGGTGACCACCGCCAGAGCCGTCACAGACACCCACCCCAGCCGCCCGGGATTGGAATCGGCCGCGCGGCCGCGACTCCAACGGATACATTCCCTGACACCCAGAGCGCCCACCGCCCCGATCAGGACGGCCAGTACGGCGCGATGCAGCAAGCCCGCCATCCCCAATCCCAGGATGCCGGTGGAGCACACGGCGATGCCCAGCCCCACCGCGAGCATTCGGTCGGGCAACCCGGGGCGGGCCGAATCGGGCACCACTCGCAACAGCGCGAACCGGCCCGCCGTGACCAGTCCAGCGACGATCAGCACGGCACCGGCAATACTCAGCAGTCCTTCAATGAAGATCATCTTGGTCTCACCGCAAGTCTCGGTCATGGTAAAACCGGGTGGTAAGCGTTGTCAAAGAGGAAAACCTCAGGCCGGCATTGAGCGGGCTGATGCACCTCACCGGGCGGATGTGCCGGGCTGCCGGTCTGTTACTTTAAAGATAACCAGATTGCCCCGGGCGAAAACCGGGAGAAAGGATGAGGATCGGTCCGGCGCGATCATCAGTTTCAACCAGGTGACGCTTCTGCCCGCCGGCAGGACCTCAACCCGACTGGCACCGGCGAAGGCCTCCGTACGGAACCACTCACGCCAGGGAAGGTTCATTCTGCGGGAAAGAGGCAAAAGATGGCTGTTATCCAGCAGCAGGTATCGGATGTGGTGCTGAGCGCAAAACGATGTCAGACTCGCTCCCTGGTCCGTGGCGAACAGGGCGTCGGTGAATGATCGGATTCGTCGCCGGTTTTCCATGTCTTCCAGGTACCCGTCCATGATCGTCTTCGCCGGTGTGTACCACTGAAGCTCAAAACCGTGCGACCAGCCAGCCGCCACGCGATCCTGCGCCTGCGCGTGCGCGGTTAACCAGTGGTATGCCGCCGATCGGTCGGGCGCTGGTTGGGCAAGCAGAGTCAGGCTGTTTCGGCTATGAATCGCGTATCCTGCAAGCAACGGCAGCATGGCGCCGAGCATGATGAGACGAAGAGTCTTGTTTTGAAGCATGTTCGGCACTTGTGGCTGCCGCAAGGCATCCAGCCGGCTGATACCGACTAGCAGGTGTGCCAGAACGAGCGGCAGCCCGAGGAATACCATGCGGTTGAATAGCAAGGTCAAGAAAAGGAAGCAGGCGGCCGCCAGACCCAGGAAGGCGTCTCGATCGCGCCTGTCCGGACGGAAAGCCAAAAAAACAAGCCAGCCGAGGTATAGGGCAGGCAAATAGCTCAGATAATCCCACGTCATGAACGTCCTGAAATCCACAGGCAGCATTTCACTGACCAATACTGCTGCCAGCGAGCCCGCCGGGGCGCTCCAATTCAAGCCGAGGGCGGGGCCCAGCCATGCGCGGCCTGTCGCCGATCCGAAACCGGCGACTAACACGGCAACCGTTGGAACAACAACCAACAGCATTATTCGGACACTTGGCCGCTGTTTTTCCACCCATCGTTGCGAGTGTTCCCGCCTGAGGAGCGCGTACACTCCTGTGGCGGCAATGGGAGGCACCAGCAGGAGCGCTTCACCCATTTCGGCGAGACGGTAATAATCGAACAGCGGCCATGCCGCCAGGCAGCCGACTGATACAGCCAGTGTCGGCGGGAGGACCGATGCATGCGCCCGCGGAGACATGAAATCTGCAGCGGCCGCGCTCAGCATCAGCATTGCGACGAGCGGCGGGAACAACCGCCAGGTGCCGGCCCCCAGCATTCCGAAAAAACCAGCGGTGACCAGCAGGATCCAATACTGCCAGTTGACAAGAGGCGTTCCGGTGCGCCAACGGATCATGATTGCCATGATCGTCAGTAGAAAAAACACCGACAGGGTCTCGTGGCGGACCACATGGAAAGCTGAGCGCAGCACCACCGGTGTTGCGACGGCAAATAATGCTCCCGCCAAAACAGTCTCCGCAGTCCGTCGGGTAAGTGTCCACACGATCGCGCACATTGGCAGGACCGTGAGCGCACCGAATATCACTCCGATGATCATTAAGCAGTCGAAAAAATTTGCGGGAGAAGCAAGCTGTATGACCCGAACGATTTCGGCCGATAGGTGGTGAAGAACCGAGGGGTACATCTGGCGGTTGTCACGCAACGGATCCGCGGCGTACTTTGGATCGGCGTCAGGCAGCGATCCTGTTTCCATTACCGCAGCGATCATGCGGCCGTGAAAGGCGGAATCGGATTCGAGAAGAAAACTCGGTGACAATGGTGGCGGCAGACGAACGAGCACCCCGACTGTCACAACCGCGAGGATAGCCAGTGTCAGAAAAACCTTTTGTCGGGGCGAGTGAGTGTTACGGGATCGATCGGGTGAAACGGAAATGCTCGTTTCCATATGGTGGATGATAGCGTCGGCCTGATGTAATGTTACTATCCTAACATGATTCTGCCGGCGGTGTAGGTCATTATGCGCATGGCCTTGACTCATTGGCCGACCACTCTCGATGTTGACACCTGATGGCGCCAATGGTTAAGATCGATTGAACGTACAGTGCTTGCCGGGTGAGTGTGAACACGGATCGACGGACTGTTTGCATTCTGACAGGCGCGGCCGCCGGGCTGCTGACCGTCCGATTCGCCGCTGTTCTCTTCGGCGGACAGGCCTTCTTTTACCGGGACGTCCTGAATTTTCATTACCCCTTATGGCAGGTGACGGCGGAGTGGGTGAGGGCCGGGCACTGGCCGCTGTGGAATCCCATGGTTCATTTCGGCGTGCCCGTCCTGGGCAACGCCAACTATCTCCTGATGTACCCGCCGGCGTGGATCCGGTTCATCGTGCCGCCGGACCTGGCCTTCCATCTGTTTTTCGTGGGCCATCTGTTGCTCGGCGCTTGGGCGTTTTACGGGTTGTGCCGCCGCGTTCGCGTCACCCCGACGGGCGCCGCCTGGGCCGCCCTCTGGTATGCCGCCAGCGGGGCGGTGCTGTCGCTGCACTGCGTGCTCAACCTGGTGCCTTACGTGTTTCTGGCGCCGTGGGCGATGGCGCGGCTGGAAGCGGTCCTCCGCCGGGGCTCGCGGGCGGATACCGCCTGGCTGGCCGTTGCCTGGGCGCTGGTGGCCACAGTTGCCGAACCGCTGATGGTGGGGGGCCTCGTCGCGCTCACGCTCGGCCGGCTGGCCGTCTGGGCCTTGACCCGGCGGAGGAGCCGGGGATTCGGAACCGGTTGGCGTTGCCTGGCGGGTGCCGTCGGATTGGCTGTCCTGATGTCCGGACCCGCGCTGCTCGAGGGCGCCCGGCTGCTGGCCCATTCCGACCGCGGCGGCGCCGGTTCGTCCGACCCCCGCGTCTACGCCCAGCATCCCTTGCTGGCGGTTGAACTGTGGCTGCCGGAGGCGTTGGGATTCCGCTTCGACGGCACGGGGGCCTACCGTGGGCGTGAGCTGGGCGTTGTCGGCAATCCCTACCTGGTCTCGATTTTCATCGGCTTCGGGACGCTGCCGCTACTCGGGGCGGCGGTGGCGCGGGGGCGGCGGAAATCCACGGTCGGAATGCTGGCGGGGGCGGCGGTGTTCCTGATCGCCGCCGCCGGCGGCTATCTGCCGACACTCAGCGCTATGCATGCGCACCTGCCCGTGTTGGCCTGGGGACGCTATCCGCAGAAATTCGTATTATTCGCGGCCGGCCTACTGTTGATTGTGGCGGCGCGGGGACTGGATCGGATCCGCCGTGCCGGAGGGCGTTCGGCGGGCAGGTTGTCGGACCTGGCGTGGATGCTGGCGCCCGTCGCGGCGCTTGTCGCCGCCGGACTTCTCATTCCCGGAGTCAGCCTGCGCGGATTAATACCGCTGGCGGTGCTGGCAATCTTCGTCGCCTGTCTGGCTCGGACGGGTTTCGCGGGCGCGAGTCATGGGCGGCAGTGGGCGCAAGCGGCGGGAGCCGCCATCCTGCTGGAACTGGGGTGGGCCGGCATGGGCGCGGTGCCGGTGGCGCCGGCCCGGATACTCACGGAGCCCGCCGCGGTGTTCGAACGGCTCGCCGGCCGGGTTGATGATCGGACAGACGGTCGGGTGGGCGTGGAACCCCATCCGGCGGACATCCAACGCCCGGGTCAGAATGCTTCGTGGTTCATGCTGTTCTTCAAGAACGGCGGGTACCCGTATTTCGGCGTCACCCAGGGAGTCCACTACGCTTTCGACCTGATGCTGGACCGGACTCATCCCCGGCGGATGGCCGACTTTCAGCGGGGCTTTCTGGCCCGGCCGCCGGCGGACCGGGTGCGCCTGCTCCAGCGGGCGGGCGTCCGGCACCTCCTGTCGCTGCGCGATTATCGTGTGTCCGGTTTGACCGGCGCGGACATGATCCCGCTGGACGACCGGCACCTGCTCCGGGTGTACGACGTGCCGGACGCCTTCGGGAGGTGCGGCTTCGTCGGCCGCTGGCGGATGCTGCCATCGGGTGACATGGAGCGTCTGTTGGCGGCGCTGGTTGCCTTGCCGCGGGACACGGTGTTCGTCGACGACGGAACGACGGGGCCACTGCCGTCGGCGGACGCGGTTCGCGCCTGGCCCAGCGGCAATCCGGCCGCTCCGGTCGACGTGAGTTCAAATGAACCGGCCGTAACGCCGCCGGCGCGGCTCCACGTCCGCCATGACGGACCGAACCGCGTGGTCATGGATGTGGCGGCGCCGGCTTCAGGCATCGTCGTGTTCCGCGACGCGTTTTTCACCGGGTGGCGCGTCCGGGTGGACGACCGTGACGGCACGGTGTGCCGCGTGGATGGTCTGTTCCTCGGCGTGGCCGTGGACGCGGGTCGGCATCGGGTGGAGTTCCAATACGTGCCGCCGTTCTGGAACACCGTGCTGGTCGCGGCCGGCTTGGGTCTGATAATCACCGTGGGTCTGTTGATAATCGGACGGCGCAGGGGGATGCCTGTTCGACACGGTCTCAGAGCGTGACGAGCAGTGTCAGGTCCTGGGGAAACGAACGAAACATGGCCGCGCCGGTGGCGGCGTCCATGACCACGCGCAACCGAACGCGTGACGCCGGACCCAGCCCGACGGACTCGCCGAAATCCTCCCATTGCCGCTCCCATGGGGAAGCGGACTCGCGAACCGCATAGGGAATGGATCCGTCCAGGTGGAACCAGACGTCCAGTCCGTCCTTGAAGCGGAGGCGAAAATCGGCGGGCACCGGGATGATCTCCTCCATGGTGGGTGGGATGATCCCCGCCGCTTCGGGAGTGGGCCGGGTGCTCTCGTCGCCCGGGATAATCCGGATGCGACGGATTTCCCAGGGAGGTGACAGCTCGCCGTCCATCCAGGTGCGCTGGATCCACGGCCGGTCGATCTCGCGGGTGACGTAGCAGAACCGGGGTTGTCCCAACTCGATGGTCTGGACCGGGTATTTCCGCAGGCTGACGCCCGAATGGCACAGGTGAATGGCTCGTTCGCCCAGGCGCAGTTCGTAGTAGAACAGGTTGTCCGCCGCCAATCGAGTCCGTTCCTGAAGCAACTGGGCCTGCTGGGCCTGGCTGGGCTGGGGCCAGGGCTCCGGCGGTGGAGTGCCGCAGCCGGAGCCGATGAGCACCAGGGCCACCGCCAGAACGCTTGCGGCAGCCGGGCGTGATGCCCGGAAAGCGGTGGGATCGGTGGATTCGTGTATGCGCTGCATGGTGACCTCGCCGGAGGCGGTCAAAAGATGAATATGGTGCTGCCGATGGGCACCTTGCGCCAAAGCACCCGCAGGTCGTCGCGTCCCACCCGGATGCAGCCGTGGCTGACACTGCGTCCCAGCAGGCGGCTGTAAAGCGTGCCGTGGATCATGTAGCCCGGTATGTTGAGGTCCAGGGCGTACTCGCCGAGCATGCCCTCCTGGACGCGCGCCGACCGGCTTCGGGGGATGGGCTCGTTGGCCTCGATGAACTCCCAGTCGGGCGCGACCCAGACTGGATACTCGCGCCGGTTCACCACCCGGAACCGACCCACCGGCGTGTCGAACGTCCACTCACGGCCGGTTTTCGCGTCGGTGAGGCGCGAGCCGGCGCCGCAGGAGATGGCCGCCTCGATCAGCAGCGTGTCGGCCCGCCACAGGTACAGCCGGTTGTGCACCCGATCGATCACGACATGCGATCCGCGCGGGGTCAGTTTCTTGAAAACCTTGTCACCTTCGCGCTCGATCTTGGCCAGCACGGCGTCATCGTCTCCTTCCGGAAACGGTTCCGAAAGCTCCAGTGCGTCGGCGGCGGTCAGCCCCCGGTAGTCGTATCCGGTGCCCAGAAAAACCGCGTAACCGATCAGCGCGATCAGGACCAGAGCGTCCCAGATCACGACGGCCGTGACGAGCACGGGGCGTCGGGGCATCGCGCCGCCGGCCGGCTGGATCGTTCTGTAATCAGTGGGACCCGGGGCGTGTTTCATGGATGTCCTTTCCGTTGAGATATTGCTGGATGGAATTTGCGGAGCCGTCGTTGCCGACGATCACCACCGGTGTGCCCGGCGCGGAACGCCGGAACAACCAGGTCATGTCCTCGTCGGTCGGGGCGACGCACCCGTCGGTCCAGTCATAGCCGCGGCCGCCGTGCCCGTGGATCTCGATCAGCCCGCCGATCCCCGCCCGGGGCGGTATCAGACCCTGCCGGCGGTTGTCCTGAAACCGGCGTCGGTCGTCGGTGTTCGGATAATCGATGAGGAGGGCCAATCCATAAATGGTTTGTCCGGGTCCTTTCTTCAGGGTGACCCGGTAGCGTCCCTCGGGCGTGGCCCGGTCGCCCTCGTGCAGCTTCGGATTGATCGAGTTGGCGCCCAGGTCCACGGCCATGGATCGGGCCAGGCGGCCGCGCTCGTAGACGTCCAGCCGATGCAGCGTCTTGACGACCACGATGGCCAGACCGGACCGCCGGCTATGGGCCACCGCCTCGTCGATCCAGCGGCGCCACCGGTCGAGATTAGCCGGATCGTCGAACCGGCTGAGCAGGCTGCGGCTTTGTTGCTGGGCGGCCAGCAGGGCGTCCATGGCCGACCGCGCGGCGCGGACGGCGGCGGCGTAACGTTCCCGGGACAGGCAGTCGAGCGCTTCGCGCCGGCGCATTTCCGTCAACGCCAGGCTCCGGCGGATCCGGCTGTCCGTGGCGGTGTGGCGCGAGACGTCGGACTGCGCGTCCAACTGCGATCCGATGAGCTGCAGGATGCCGGCGGCGGCCTCCCGGTCGGCGCTGCGCCGATCCGCGACCTCGCGATACAATTCCAGGATGGCGATGGCGGCGGCGGACAGTCGCGCCTGCGCTGGATGCAGATTCCGGCGGAACCAGCTCCGGCCCCGCTGGACGTTGACCTCGGCCAGCGCTTCGTCGAGCGCCGAGCGCGATGCGGCCAGTCGAGCCGGCGCGTATTCCGAGGCGTCCTCGGTCTCCGCTGCCTGGATCACGGCCCGGAGCAGGCGGCCGTCCGCATCGGGGGGCAGGGTGAGCCGGCCGTCCGAGAGTCGCGGCAGCAAGAACAAAAACAGGAAGGCGGCGGCTCCGATGGGGAGCGCCCACGCCGAGATTCGAAGCCAGGGCAGTCGTATCATCGATCTCATGAATATCAAAAAAGGGGCTTGTGACACAAGCCCCCGCTGAATTATCCGACGGTCGGTGAATCGGGACTACTTGCGGCCCCGCTTCATCTCGATGGCGGCTTGGATGTCGGCCACGACCTTGTCCGCCTGCGCCTTGGCGCTCTCGGCCTTGGTCTTGACATCGAGGTACTTCTCTTCGCCCATCATGGTCTTGCATTCGGCGATGGCGTTGACGGCGGCTTCCACGTCACCGGTCATGGCGGCCAGGTCCGCGGCGCTGCCCTTGCCCTTGGGGGCGGTCTTCAGGGCTTCCTGGGCGGCGGTGATGGCGGCCTCGGTGGCGGTGATGGCGGCCTCGGCGTCCAGCTTGGCCTGTTCCTTGCCGGCAACGGCGTCGACCTTGGCCTTTTCGGCCAGTTGCTTCAATTCGCCGGCCAACTGCGCGGTCAGGTCGTAAGACTTGAAGAAATTGCCCTCCTGGGTGGCCAGCTCGGCGTTGAGGGCGGACTCCTTGTCCAGGGTCGCCTGGAGGGACTCGGCGGCGTACACATCGGCGCCGGCGGACTTCGCCTCGGTCAGGGCGGCGGTGGCGGCGTCGATCTCGGCCTGGGGCACGCTGGCGCAACCGGCCAGGACGATCAGGGCCAGAACGGACAGGGCGGCAATCAACAGTTTACGCATGCGACACTCCTTGAGATATGAATTGGGAACCTTGTCTTCTAATGCACAAAGGTCGAAGTCGCGCAAAACACTGGCTACTCAGCGGCGCCGCGCGCCTTCACCTGTGCCTCACGCCGATGCAGGACCGGTCTCTCGTATTGACGGGGGATCGGAGATGCACCGGTGGAACACCAGTACGCCTCCATGGAGGAAACATCTATAGACTGTTGAGAACAAATAGGACAGCGGATACTACTCCCGGCGACCGCGGCTGTCAAGGGGCAAAGTGCGGCGCCCTGAATCCCGGAGACGGTTGGGAATATCTAAACCGGAGCTGCGTCGAATGACGGAGCAAAGCCAGAAGAACATACGTGGAGGTTGGTCATGAACAGGCTACTTTTGGGATTTGTGGCGTTGGTGATGGTAGCGGCTCCGGTACTGGGCGCCGCCGAGACCTACACCATCGATCCGGTGCACAGCAGCGTGGACTTCACCGTGCGCTATATGATGCTGTCGAATGTGAGGGGCAGCTTCAACACGTTTGAGGGGACCATCGTCTACGATCCCGAGGACATCACGAAGTCGTCGGTGAACGTGACCATCAAAGTGGCGAGCATCGACACGGCCAACGAGAAGCGTGACGAGCATCTGCGCAATCCCGATTTCTTCGACGCGGCCACCTATCCGGACATCACCTTCAAGAGCGCCCAGGTGGTCAGGAAGGGAGACGGCTACGTGGCCACCGGCAAGCTCACCATGCGCGGTGTCGCGAAAACGGTGAACATCCCGTTCGAGATCCTGGGAAAGATGAAGGACATGCAGGGCAAGACCCGGCTGGGCGTTCAGGGCAGGGTGAAATTGAACCGCATGGACTACGGCGTCTCCTGGAGCCGCGCCCTGGATGCCGGTGGTGTCGTGGTGGGCGAGGAAGTAACCGTGGATCTGGACATCCAGGGGGTGCAGGTGAAATAATAGCGCCATCCCCGTCCGGAGGTGGTTCTATGTCCTCGGCGCTCCAGCCTGAGTCGCGCGCATCGCAAAATAATCGGAAGCATGTGTTCATGGTGACGGCCGTCGTTCTGGCGGCCGTCGCCGTTTGGTTCCTGTGGGCGCCCGGGACACGGGCGGCCGACCGCGTGACGGGCCGGATGTTCGCCACTCGCTCCGAGGTGGTCGGTACTCACGGCATGGTGGCCACCAGCCAGCCGCTGGCCGCCCAGATCGGCATCGATGTGCTCAAGCGGGGCGGGTCGGCCGTCGATGCCGCCATCGCGGTGAACGCGGCCCTCGGTTTGATGGAACCCACCGGCGCCGGCGTCGGCGGGGACCTGTTCGCCCTGGTATGGGACAACGGCGCAAAGCGGTTGTACGGACTGAACGCCAGCGGACCCGCCCCCGGCGCCCTGACGCTGAAGCATTTTCAGGACAAGGGCATCCGGCGGATGCCGGCATATGGCCCGCTCCCCTGGACGGTGCCCGGCTGCGTGGACGGCTGGTTCGCGCTCCACGGCAAGTTCGGCCGTCTGCCGATGCGCGACGTGCTCCAGCCGGCCATCGGGTATGCGGACGAGGGCTTCCCGCTGTCCGAGTTGATCGCGTACTACTGGGGCCGCGGCGTCCGGGCGTTCAAGGATCGGGACAACTTCCAGAAGCTGTTCGCTCCGGGCGGTCAGGCCCCCCGGCAGGGTGACATCTTCCGCAATCCCGAACTGGCCCGGACCTATCGGCTGCTGGCCGAAAAGGGGCGCGACGCCTACTATCGCGGCGAGATCGCCGAACGGATCGTGGCCTACTCGGGGCAGGTGGGCGGCTTTTTTGCCAAGGCGGATTTCGAGAACTACCACAGCGAATGGGTGGAGCCGCTCGCGGTGAACTACCGCGGGTACCAGGTCTGGGAGCTGCCGCCCAACGGGCAGGGGCTGGCGGTCCTCCAGATGTTGCGCATGCTGGAACGGGTGGATCTCAAGGCCATGGGGCACAATTCCGTCGAATACCTTCACACTCAGATCGAAGTCAAGAAGATCGTGTACGAAGACCGCGCGGACCTCTACGCCGATCCCCGCTTCGCCGAGGTGCCCGTGGCGCGCCTGCTGTCGGACGACTATGTGGCCGAGCGGATGAAGCTGTTCAATCCGCTGGCGGCCAGCCGGAAGATCGCCCCGCGCGCTGATGCCGCCTTGCGCCACGGCGACACGGTGTTCCTGACGGTGGTGGACAAGGACCTCAACGCGGTGGCTCTCATCCAGAGCAACTACATGGGCTTCGGCTCGGGCATGGTGCCCGACGGCCTGGGCTTCTGCCTCCACGATCGGGGCGCCCTCTTCAGCCTGGAGCCGGGCCATCCCAACGTCATCGCTCCGGGCAAGCGGCCCTTCCATACCATCATTCCCGGTTTCGTCACCCGGGACAACGAGCCGGTGTTCTCCTTCGGCGTGATGGGCGGCGACATGCAGCCCCAGGGGCACGTCCAAGTGCTCTGCAACCTCATCGATTTTGGGATGAACGTCCAGGAAGCCGGCGACGCGCCGCGCTGGCGCCACGAGGGGAGCACCGATCCCGCCGGCGGCGAGCGCATGGGCGATGGCGGCACCGTGTTTCTGGAAAGCGGCATCGCGCCGGAGGTGGTCCGCGAGCTCGTTGCCCGCGGCCACCGGGTGGCGACGGGGCGGGGCGGCTACGGCGGCTACCAGGGGATCCGGATCGACAGCCGCCGCGGCGTGCTCTTCGGCGGCAGCGAATCGCGAAGTGACGGCGCCGCCATCGGCTATTGATCCGCCGGCGCCGGTCGGTTAAACTGATTGTCCTGACTGCACCGGGAGAGATTCATGCCAAGGGAACGGCTGCTGGTAGTGGACGACGAGGCGGGCGTGCGCGCGTCGCTGTCGGGCATCCTCCGCGACGAGGGGTACCGCGTCGACGCAGTCGCCACCGGGGAAGAATGCCTGGAGAAGGTGCGCACCACCCTGTACGACCTGGTGCTGCTTGACGTGTGGCTCCCGGGCATGGACGGACTGGAGGTGCTGGAGCGGATCTGGCAGACGCCGTTTACCGGCGCGGTCCTGGTGATCTCCGGCCACGGCACCATCGAGATGGCGGTCCGGGCCGTGCGGCTGGGTGCCTACGATTTTCTTGAGAAACCGCTCTCCCTCGAGAAAACCCTGGTGATGGTCAAGAACGCGCTCAAACACCGGGAGCTGGAGGAGGAGAACCGGGAGTTGCGCGAGCGCTACGTGCGCCGTTACGAGATGGTGGGACAGTCCATTCCCATTCTGGCGCTGCGAAAACAGATCGACGTCATCGCCCCCACCGCCGGCCGCGTCCTCATCTTCGGCGAAAACGGAACGGGGAAGGAGCTGCTGGCCCGGCTCATCCACGAGAAAAGCCACCGCCGCCACAAGAAGTTCGTGGAGATCAACTGCGCCGCCATCCCCGACGACCTCATCGAGAGCGAGCTGTTCGGCTATCGCAAGGGCGCGTTCACCGGCGCCGCGGAGGACAAGCGCGGCAAGTTCGAGGAAGCGCACGAGGGCACCCTTTTCCTGGATGAAGTGGGCGACATGAGCCTGAAGGTCCAGGCCAAGGTGCTGCGCGTGCTCGAGGAGGAGAAGATCGAGCCCCTGGGCTGCAATCAGCCCATGGAGCTGGATGTGCGGGTGATCGCCGCCACGAACCAGGATCTCACCGCGCTGATCGACGCGGGGCGCTTTCGCGCGGACCTGTTCTACCGGCTCAACGTCGTCCCCGTCGAGATCGTCCCGCTCCGCGAGCGGCGCGAGGACATCCCCGTGCTGGCGGAGCATTTTCTCGATGAATACACCCGGCTCTACGGCAAGAAGGCGCGCCGCTTCAAGCCGGAGGCGATGGATATCCTGGGCCGCTACGACTGGCCGGGCAACGTCCGCGAGCTGAAAAACACCGTGGAGCGGCTGATCATCGTCCAGGGAGGGCAGGAGATCGGCGTCTACGACCTGCCGGCGTCGATTTACGGCCAGGTCCAGACGGCTTCGGACGCGGCGGCCGGGCCGGCGACGTTTCAGTCGGCGCGCGAGGCGTTCGAACGGCAGTATCTCCAGGCCGCCATCCATCGCAACCGCGGCAATCTCGCCCAGACCGCCCGGGAGCTCGACATGGACCGCAGCGGACTGTACCGCAAGCTGCGCCAGCTCGGCATCCCGCTCCCGTGACCCGGGCGGATCCATTCGACTCCGATTTTCATATCCATTTTGAACTATGCTGACGCCATCAATCGCCATGCGCGATGACTTTTAGTATCTCCAAATGCAGGCATTTATGTTTACATAATCAACCTTTGATTAAACCATGGCCATTCACTGCCATGGTCATTCTAAATATATTATTTACAATGTAATACGGTTATCGCTATCGACCCGCAATTCCAGTATCTTTGGAAAATGGGTCCGATAACCGGCTATATGTCTACGACGGGGCGGCGGTGCTGGCCGAGTACGCGCCCGACCCGGACGGACCGCCTGATCCCATCGATCCGGCAGCCCCCGACGGCCTGCTCAAGGCGCGACAGTACCTCTACGGCACAACGCTCCTCGCCGCCGAATCTTTCGACCCGAGCCTCGAGCCCCCAGCCCCGATCCTCGTCTGCTACCACCTCGCTGCTCTGGGCTCCATTGTCAATCTGACTGACGATAGTGGGGCAGTTGAACAGTCCTACCTCTACGACGCCTGGGGCAACTACCGCGAACTGGATGTCGACGGCGCTTGCAGCGCTTGGCCTGACCTGGACGAAAACGGATTCTACGCCTGGGAGTACTACCTCGACGATATCCAGTCCGCCTTTACCCAGGATTTCAACCGGCTCACATACACTGGGCACGAATTCGACCCCGAAACCGGCCTCTGTTACTTCAAAGCCCGGTTTTTCGATCCCGAGATCGGACGATTCTCAACTGCAGATGCCTATCTCGGTGACATTGAGACGCCAACCAGTCTGCACCGCTACCTGTACGCTAACAGCAGCCCGTTGACCTACCGGGATCTAACCGGGTGTATCAGTGTCAAGGACGCCACGGTGGAGTTTCTCACCGGGCTCGGCGAGGTGGTGGCCGAACCGGTCAATCTGGCTGTGGATATGGTGATCATGGGCGGAGTTGCCATTCACCAGACCACCGCCGACTATCCGATGTATGCCGAACATCTGCGCTTTCATAGCATGACTGCGCGTGCCCAACAGGCCCGCCTGGCTGCTGGCACATCCCGCCTGACCACCGGGCTGGAGGGTCTGTACAGTCTGGAGGCCAACCTGGCGACGCTGGGTTTGGGGGGCATCAGCGAGGCGATGATCGGGCAATACCGCGCGTACCGGGCGGGTTGGATCGGATACGACGAATTCAATCGCCGCATGTCCCGGCTGAGCGGCAATATTGTCGGGGGAGCCGCCTTCCTCAAGATGGCGGAATCGTCCGCTAATTCCGGTCGGGGCGGTGGAGGTGGCAGAGTCCATCAACGCGTCGGTGGCCGGGCGGTGGACGACCAAGTGTGGGTGGAAGATGCTACAATAGTGCCGAGGGCGAAAGGGACGATTCCGACGGAGGAAACGTCTTCGGCCTCACGGTCTGCAACAGCCCAGGCCGAAACGATCATTGAAAAGAGCGCACCGAGGAATCCTGGCGGTGGCGCAAGGACAACGGCAGAGCCAAGTTCAGTAAACGAAACCACAGGCTCTTTGACTGCGAAAACCCCAGTTGGGGAAGGCCAAGCCAAAAACGGGGGAATGAAGGCTTTACCCCCGGGGCAAAAGCCAATTGCAGAACTTCCTCCTGGTCAAATTAAACCACTGAAGGAAAACCTAGGGCCAAAACCTTCAAGCATGACGAAGCCTCAAGCTCATCACGACATGCCCCAGTCGTTGCGTGACCAATTTAAAAAAGCAGGATTCAATATCGAAGATCCGCGATTTGGCCGTTGGGTTGAAGGCGGCCCTGTTGGTAATCACCAAAAATGGAGCAAGGCCTTTAATGATGAATGGAGACAATTCTTTGAAACCAATAGAAATCCATCCTACGATGACGTCATAAACAAAACGAATCAACTCCGCCAGGACCCGAGGTTTCAGTGAATTACACATCTTTTAGGATTTCTCATAACTCTTTCCATAATATTGGTTTTCCTTGGGTTCAATCAATTATCAAAGGATTGACTATCATTCCCCCTTGCCCAACATGCGGTTGTGGCGGTACTGAACCTAAAAGCACCATCGAAGTTGAATTGGATCAAAAAAAGGGCACGAAATGGCCTGATGCGTTGGGATGTGGAGCAGAGCCGCTGTTTATCGTATCGGAAAGAACAATCGCTGCCTGGATAGAAGTTCAATTGATCGAACCTCATTGCCACCCAATTGTAATCACCGGCAATTTACCAAAGAGGCTTGAAAGCTCTCCAGCACCAAAATACTTCTGGTTCGATGGGTCAGTAATGAAAGGAGCAGAGCTTGATTTTGTAGCTAGCGGTTTTATTGGCGTTTCTTTCTGCCCCACTTGTGGCCGCCGGAGTGAAGATGTGTCTGCCACACACATAAAGCAGCATTCTGCGGTTTGGCCGTTCGTTTTTAAGGAAAAATCCTGGAATGGATCTAACCTTTTCACAACCGACTTGTCTCCGGCCGCTTTTTTCTGCACGGAGAAAATCTACTCGGTTGTCAGCAAGTTCAAGTTTACAAACTTCTGGTTCATGCCCATAGAAAAGGGCAGCGGTTTTGGTATGAAAGGATTGAAGTACTGAGGGGAAAAAGGAGATCTGAAATCAATAATAATTATCGTTTTCGCGGTTCATGCTTATTGTTTGCTCTCTGTTTACGGCTCTAATTTTCTGTTCTTCGAGTTGTCATTTGCTGAATTTCAGTCCGCCAGTGAACATGTTTATCCGTGCATGAAATTGTGCAGACAACCAGCGCGCTGGCTGCGTCCGCCCCCGGCACAGCCGACCGATCCTGACGCGCTGCTGAAGATGCGCCAGTACCTCTAAGGCAAAGCGCTCCTGGCCGCCGAGATGGTCGAACCGAGCCCCGAGCCCCAGGCCTCGCCTGTTACCACCTCGACGCCCTGGGCTCCACGGTCACCTGACCGCCGGTGCCAATGTCCCCGATGATGGCAAAGGCATCTCGCTTCGGGTACTGCCGCACCATCGGGCAGCATTGCCACCGCGAGCACTGCCGGCGTCTTGGCCGATCAGTTACCCGGTGCCGTGGCCGCCCCGCCGGCCGGGCACCCGGGCGACTTCGCCTGGGGGCGCCTGACCCACGACCGGACGACGTACGGGCTGGACCCCGGCGCGGTGGCGGTGGAGCGGTTCGTCCGCTACAACTGGCAGGGGCTGCCGGAGGAGAAGGCGGAGCGGTTCGGCACCCTGGTGGATGAGGATACGGTGGCGGGCGAGGAGTTCGTGACCGCTTACACCGCGACCGATCCGGGCCAGGACGCCTACGACCGGCAGGGCAACCTGCGGGCGATGGTCTACCCGTCGGGGCAGGCGGTGGCGTGGGAATACCAGAACGGCGGGACGCTGCGAGAAGTGGGCGACGGGACGCGGGCGATTTTCTCCAACCTGGCCTACGCCGCCCACGGGGCGGTGGCGGGGATGCAACTCGGCCACGCGGCCACGGGCCAGGCGGGCTGGGGGCAGGCGTTCGACCCGGCGCGGCTCTG
>CALAMB010000034.1 GCA_937925645.1 uncultured Acidobacteriota bacterium | reverse complement strand
CCCCACTTCCTGCCGAGTTTCACGGCGCCCGTCCGGCGGACGGGCGCTACTTCGCTGCGGTAGGCGCTACTTGACCGCCGTAGGCCGCGCTTCGGCCGGGCGCGGCCTACTGGCTCTCCGCTTTCACCTTGGGATAGCTTGTGTTAGACTCGGCCTTCGCGGAGGCGCCATGAACCTGCACCTGGCCGATTTCACCACCAGTTGGGTCATCCTCGTCCTGGGCCTGGTCCTGTGGGCGCTCAGCCGTTCCATCCCCTTGCTCCGCAGGAGTTCCCGCCTCCTGCTGGTCACCTTTCTCGTCCAGGTCTTCCGGGACGCCGCGGCCGCCGGCCTGATCACGGTGTCGTACCACCTGCTGAAGGCCGCCGACTCGGTGTTCATCTTCCTGCTGGTGGCCATCAGCATCTACCTCATCCGCGACCTCACCCAGGCGTGGCTGGTCCGCCGGGGGGTCACCATCGCCCGGCTGATCTGGGATCTCTCCATCGGCGTGGCCTACGCCATCCTGTTCCTGCTCCTGCTCAAGGAAATCTTCAACATCGACATCACGCCCGTGCTGGCCACGTCGGCGGTGCTCACCGTGGTGATCGGCCTGGCGGTCCAGGACACGCTCATCAACCTCATCGCCGGCACGGTGTTCCACTTCGAGGATTCGCTCCGGCCCGGCGACTGGATCCAGGTGGACGACGTCATCGGCCAGGTCCGGGAGCTGACCTGGCGCTCCGTACAGTTGCTCACCACGGACAACGAGCTGGCGGTGGTGCCCAACCAGGACTTCACGAAGAAGCGCTTCATCAACCTGACGCGGCAGAACGCCGCCCGGACCCTGGAGATCGGCACCAGTTACCGCGACGATCCGGATCTGGTCATGCAGGTGCTCAAGCAGGCGGTGCTCTCCACGCCCGGCGTGCGCTGGCAGCCGGAACCCGTGGTGTACATCATCAAATTCAACGATTTTTCAGTCGATTACCGGGTCCGCTTCCACATCGAGACGTACACCGGCTACCGCCGGCTGGAAGGCGCGGTGCTGCGCTCCATCTGGTACAACTTCCAGCGCCACCACATCACCATCCCCTTTCCCATCCGGACGCTGCAGATCGAGCGGCGGCCGCCCGGATCCGACGCCGGCGGCAACGGCGAGCGGGTCCGCGAGGCGCTGGCCCGGGTGGACATGTTCCGCATCCTCAACGACGACGAGCTGGACGCCGTGGCGGCCAGCGCTGAAATTCTGGATTATCAATCCGGTGCCCTGGTCACCCTGGAGGGGGAGGTAGGCCGCAGCATGTTCGTGGTCCTGAAGGGAAACGTGGACGTCATGAAAGACGGCAACAAGATCGCCGCCCTGGGCCCCCACCAGCTCTTCGGCGAAATCGCCCTGTTCACCGGCGAGCCGCGCGGAGCCACCGTCATCGCCGCCGGTCCGCTGCAGGTGCTCTCCATCCAGAAGGACGGCTTCGACGTCATTCTGAAGCGAAATGTGAATTTCATCGCCAAGATCGAACGGATGGTCGAGGAACGGCTGCGCGCCACGGCGGACGCGGACATGGACGACGGCAAGTCCGAAGCCAAAGGCAGCATCCTGAGCCGCATCCGGAAGTACCTCCTCGGCTGAGCCGCCGGCCTGCAGCCGATCCCCTGATCCGCATACCCCGGTCAGTTTCCGCCGGCGGCGCCGCGGCGGTATAATGGAAGCGTCCGGGTCCCCGTAAACCGGCATTCGTCCGCGACACCGGAGGTCCCATGAAGCACAGCCTGTCCCTGCTGCTTGTAACCGTCGTCATCCTCTCCATGCCCCTGCTGGCGGAGGATGAATATTTCAATTGGCGCGAGTGGGGCATCCGCGAGGCGAAGTACGCCCCGGATGAGCCGTTGGCGCGGGCGCAGTATATGACCATCCGCCTGGGCCAGGAGCTCAAGCGCCGCGGCATCGACCCCAACTATTCCTACTTCGGCCGGATCTGGTCCGCCGCCAAGCACGGCGATCAGTCGCTGGGGACGTGCCAGGACCTGGCCACGGTGGTCAACGACGCGCTGTCCGGCGCCGGCTTCAAGGACGACCAGCTCTGCACCGTGATGGCGTCCAAGGAAGGGTTCCGGCGGATCCAGAAAGGCTGGCTCTTCGACGTGAACCTGGACCACGTCTGCCCGGTGGTGGTGAT
>CALAMB010000033.1 GCA_937925645.1 uncultured Acidobacteriota bacterium | reverse complement strand
CCCATGTTCCAGAACGTGAACGCCCACATGTCCGCCTGGAGGTCGAGGCCCTTGGTGAGGGAGGAGGCGCCGTGGCCCGAGCGCGTCTCGACGCGGATGAGCACCGGGTCCGGGCCGGCCTGGCACTCCTGGAGCGTGGCGATGAACTTGAACGAGTGGGCCGGCACCACGCGGTCGTCGTGGTCGGCGGTGGTGACCAGGGTGGCCGGGTAGCGCACGCCCGGCTTCAGGTTGTGGAGCGGCGAGTACGCCTTCAGGTACCGGAACTGGGCCGGGTCGTCGCTGGTGCCGTACTCCACGGTCCAGCCCCACCCAACCGTGAACTTGTGGAAGCGGAGCATGTCCATGACGCCCACCGCCGGCAGGGCGACCTGGTAAAGCTCGGGGCGCTGGGTCATGCAAGCGCCCACGAGCAGCCCGCCGTTGGAGCCGCCGGCGATGGCCAGCCGCTCCGACGAGGTGTATTTTTCGCGGATCAGGTACTCGGCCGCGGCGATGAAGTCGTCGAACACGTTCTGCTTCTTTTCGCGCATGCCGGCCTGGTGCCAGCTCTCGCCGTACTCGCCGCCGCCCCGCAGGTTGGCCATGGCGTAGACGCCGCCGCTTTCCAGCCAGAGCATCATCGTGGCGCTGAACGACGGGGTCATGCTGGCGTTGAAGCCGCCGTAGGCGTACAGGTAGGTGGGGTTGTCGCCGGAGAGCGCCAGGCCCTTCTTGTGCACGATGAACATGGGAATCTTCGTGCCGTCCTTCGAGGGGTAAAACACCTGCTTGGCCTCGAAGCCGGCCGGGTCGAAGGGGAGCTCGGTGCGACGGAACAGCTCGCTGCGGCCCGTCTTCAGGTCGTACTTGAAGATCACCGGCGGATAGGTGAAGTTGGTGAAGGTGTAGAACAGCACCGTGTCCTTCAGCTTGCCGTAGAAGCCGCCCGCCGATCCCAGACCGGGGAGCTCGATCTCCTTTTCCAGCCGGCCGTCCAGGGCGTGCTGGTAGACGCGGGTGCTCACGTCCACGAGGTAGGTGCAGAACAACTTGCCGCCGGCGGTCGAGGCGCCGCGCAGCACGTCCTTCTTCTCGGCGACGACGGTCTGCCAGTTCTCCGGCTCGGGCCGGCGCGGGTCGACCAGGACCACCCGGTAGTTGGGCGCGCCGTGGTCCGTGTGGACGAGGAAGCGCTCGCCCACGTTGTCGATGATCGAGTAGTTGTACCGGAAGCCCGGGCAGAGCACCTGGAACTGGCTGCCCTTGCGCTTCAGGTCGCGGACGCGCACCTCGTTGCCGTGAGTCCCCTCGGAGCTGGAGATGATCAGGAAGCGCCCGTCCTCGGTCACGCCGGCGCCGTGGTAGCGCAGCGGATGCTCGGGGTCCTCGAACACGAGGCGGTCCTTCGCCTGCGGGTCGCCCAGCTTGTGGAAGTAGATCTTCTGGTTTTCGTTCCGGGCGGTGAGCTCCTCGCCCGGCTTGGGGGCGTCGTAGCGGCTGTAGTAGAAGCCGTTGCCGCGCCAGGCCGCGCCGGAGAACTTGACCCACTTCAGGTGGTCCGACAGCTCGCGGCGGCTGGCCACGCCCATGACCTTCAGCTCGCCCCAGTCGGAGCCGGCCGCCGAGTAGCGGACCACGACGTAGCGGTCGTCCTCGGAGAAACCGGCCAGGCCGGCCCGCGTGGTGCCGTCCTTCGAGAGCGCATTGGGGTCGAGGAAGACCTTGGGCTCGCCGGTCAGGCCCTTCTGGTAATAGGTCACGCTCTGGTTCTGGAGGCCGTCGTTCTTTGAGAAGAAATAGTAGTCCCCGGCGCGGAACGGCGCGCTGTAGCGGGGGTAGTTCATCAGCGTCTCCAGCCGCTTGCGGATGGCGTCGCGGTACGGGATCTTGCCCAGGTAGCCGAAGGTGAGGGCGTTCTGCTCCTGCACCCAGGCGGCCACGGCCGGGGCCTTGTCGTCCTCGAGCCAGCGGTACGGATCGGCCACCTTGGTGCCGTGGTAGTCGTCCGTCTGGTCCACCGTGGCCGTCTTGGGATACTGAATCGCCGGCGGATCCGCCGCCAGCACGCCCAGGATGCCGGCGGCCGCCAGGATCGCCGTCAGCAGGATGCGGATGGTCACGTTGCGCATGTCGCCTCCTCAGTCAGAATAAGGATCGCGGGCCCGGACTGGCGCCGCGGATATCGTTCCACGTATCTCAACGCGCGCCGGCGGCCGGGTGCCCGCGCCGCCGCCGCGCCCGTCGCTTCAACCCTTCTCCTCCAGCTTGCCGCTGACCCGCCGGCGGGCCAGGAACAGCGCCACCGGCGTGATCATGGCGACGCCGCCGTACACCAGCCACATGGTCTGGGGATGGCGCAATCCGTCGATGGGCACGAAGCGGGTCAGGAAGAAGCCGGCGTACAAGCTGGTGAGGATCTTGGTCAGGAACCAGGGGAACTGCCCCACGCCCACGTACTCGCCGGTGCGCCCGGCGGGCGCGATCTGGGTGATGAACTGCAGGAAGCGGGGCGACCACATCGCCTCGCCCACCGACATGATCACGATGTACGCGACCAGGAGGTAGACGTTCGTGCCCAGCGACAGCAGGAACGCGGGGGCGGCCATCACCAGCGTGCCCAGCATCATCATGCGGTACACCGGCACCTTCGTGGTGAACGCGGCCACGAGCGGCGTGAGCACGAAGATGAGCAGCGGACTGAAATTGACGAAGAACTCCATGTTGTCCCGGACGCCCTGGCCGAAGCAGCGGTCCACGTACTGGGGCAGGGTCAGCCAGTTGTGGGCAAAGAGCGTCTGCACCGGGATCAGGACAAAGACGAAGAAGGTGAACTTGCCGTCCCGCAGCGGATGCTGGCGCAGGTACTCGCCCAGCGTGCGCCGGGGCCGGCCGGTCCCCTCCGCCGCCGGGGGCGCGCCGGCGGCCGCCTCGCCGGCCAGGATCCGGCGGGC
>CALAMB010000032.1 GCA_937925645.1 uncultured Acidobacteriota bacterium | reverse complement strand
AAGGAACATTGAAGAATAATCCACAATCCGACTGCCTACCCAGACTCCATTACCTTCTAATCACCCGAAAACACAAGCATCCTCATAATTGGCATCCGACTTGTCTGCCCTTTGTCCTGAGGAGGGATTCAAGCCATGATACGCCGGCTGCTTATCGCCATCCTTCAGTATGCCTGTTCGGCGTGTCTCCTCGTCGCAGGTGCCATGCAGGTCGGACTTGCCGCCGCCGGAGAATCTCCTGATCCGATAGACGCGCTCGTGGCGGACGCCATCGCTCACAATTCCGGTCTCCAAGCCCAACGGCAAACCATCCTGGCCGCCCGCCAGGCGATGGTGCGAGCCGGCGCCCTGCCGGATCCCACCGCGGAAGTCGAATGGATGAACATCCGCCTGCCAGTGCCCGATCCCGTGGACGCCCTGACCACCGGCGTCGGCGTAGGCATCAGCCAGATGCTGCCCGCCGGCGACAAGCGGCGGGCGGAGCAGGAAGCGGCGCGGGCCGAAGCCGCGGCGACCCGCGCCCGCCTGGAGGAGATGGCGGCGACGCTGGCCGCCGACGTCCGGGAATCCGCCTACCGGCTGGCGACGGTGCGCCAGCTGCTGGAGCTCCAGGACCGGCTGGACGGGGCACTGGCCGGAGCCGCCCAGGCCGCCTTGGCCGCCTACTCGGTGGGGCGCGGCAACCAGGCGGACGTCCTGGCGTCCCAGGCCGCGGTCACCCGCGTCTCCATCACCCGGGAAGATCTGTGCCGGCAGGAGGCGGTGATCCTGGCCCAGCTCGACGGCCTGACCGGCCGGCCCGCCCACCGCGGGACCGTGGACGCCGTCCGCTTGCCCGACCCGACGGAATTGCCGCCGCTGGACAGCCTGCTGGCCCGGCTGGACCGCGAGGCGCCGGCGGTGCGCCGGGCCCGGAGCGAGGCCGGGATCGCCGATGCCGGGATCGTCCGCGCCCGTTCGGATTTCAAGTCCGACACCATGGTGGGGGTGGGCGCCCGATTTCGGGACATGAGCATGGGCGGCGACAGCTTCCTGGCGGTCCGCCTCGGCTTCACCCTCCCATTTCTTCATCGGAACGACCGGTATCGCCCGGCCCTCGAAGAGGCGCTCCGCCTGCAGACGGGCGCCCGGCTCGAGACCCGGCAGGCCCTGGTCGACGCCCGCTACCGCCTCACCGCCGCCTGGCAGTCGGCCGCCAGCGCCCAGCGAACTGTTTCCCTCTACCGCGACGGCCTCCTCCTACAAGGCCGGCTCGCCTACGAATCCGCCCTGGCTGCCTACAGCGCCCAGCAGGTGGATTTCGACTTCCTCGTCCAGGCCCTGACCGCTTACTTCGAATGGCAGGGGATGGAGATCATGGCGCGCGGCAGCTATCACGAGGCGGTGGCGCGGGCGCGGGCTGTTCTGCCCGAACTCCTGACCGAATCGTCCGCCGAACCTCTGCCTTCACCGGCGCCTTCGGTATCAGATACTCCCTTGGAGGTTTCACCATGAACACCGTTTTCTGGAACCGTCGACGCTGGCCGTACGCCGCGGCCGGCGCAGTCATACTAGCAACCGCCATGGTCATTCTGACCGGATGCGGCAGCACATCCGTGGAAGCCAAGCAGTACCATTGCCCCATGCATCCGACGGTGGTTTCCGACAAACCCGGTGAGTGCCCCATCTGCGGCATGAACCTTGTCCCTATCCACGAATCCGAAGGGGCCGAACACTCCACCGCCGGCCACACCGAGCGGCCGGCCGAACAACCGGCGCCGGGGATCACGGCAAAAAAAGGGCCGTACGCCTGCCCCATGCACCCGGAGATCACCTCGGACAAACGCGACCGCTGCCCCAAATGCAACATGTATCTGGAAATTTTGGATGAACCGGAAGCGGAGCCGGGACCCGACCAACCGGCGCCCCCGCCCGCCAAAGCGCCGTCGGAGCACGGACACGAACCGGCGGCCCTCCCGGCGGATCTGGCCGCCGTCGACCCGCCCGCGGGACTGGCCCCCGTCTCACTGAGCCCGGAAAACCGCCGCCGCCTGGGAGTCACCCTCGGCGAGGTGGAGCACCGGCCCGTCGTCCAGGAGACCCGCACTTCGGCGCGGCTGGCGGTGGACGAGACCCGGCTCACCCGCGTCTCCACCAAGGTGGAAGGGTGGGTGGACACTCTCCACGTCAACGTCACCGGCCAGTTCGTGAAGCGCGGTCAACCCCTGCTGACGGTGTACAGCCCCGAATTGGTGGCCACCCAGCAGGAACTGCTCACCGCGCTGTCAATGTCCCGCCAACTGACGGCCAGCCCCGTGGAGTCGGTGGCCCGAGGCGGCGCCGATCTGATCGACGCCGCCCGCCGGCGGCTGCGGCTCTGGGACATCACGCCCGAACAGATCGCCCGGATCGAAACCACCGGACAGATCGAGAAAACGCTCACGGTCTATGCCCCGGCCTCGGGCTATGTACTGGAGAAAACCGTGCTGGCGGGCCAACGGGTCATGGCCGGCGAATCGCTCCTTGTCGTGGCGGACCTCTCGCGGCTATGGGGCCTGGTGGACCTGTACGAGACCGACCTGGCATTTGTCCGTGTGGGGACGCGGGTGGAGCTGAGCCTGCCCTACCTGGTCGACCGCACCTTCCGCGGCCGCATCAGCTTCATCGATCCCGTGCTGGATCCGCAAACCCGCACGCTGCAGGCGCGGCTGGAAATCGCCAACCCCGGCATGACCCTCAAACCGGAGATGTATGCCGACGCCCGGCTCCGCTTCGACATGGGCGACCGGCTGGTGGTGCCTGACCGGGCGGTCATGCGGACGGGTACGCGGGACTACGCCTTCGTCGAGGCCACCGACGGGCGGCTGGTTCCCCGCGAACTCCGGCTCGGCGCCCGCACCGACGGCTACTACGAGGTGCTCGCCGGACTGGCCGGCGGCGAGCGGGTGGTCACCTCCGCCAACTTCCTCATCGATTCCGAATCCTCGCTCCGGGCGGCGCTGGCGGCCGTCACCCATTCGCATTGAGAGCCGGGAACAGGCTCCCGGGAGATGGATAAGGCATGATCGGACGGCTCATCGAACTCAGCGTCGAATACCGGCTGCTGGTGATCCTGCTGGCGGCGGTGGCGCTGGTCTACGCCGGCTACGCCATCCAGAACATCCCCCTG
The DNA here is from genome assembly GCA_937925645.1 of uncultured Acidobacteriota bacterium. Taxonomy (GTDB): domain Bacteria; phylum Acidobacteriota; class JAAYUB01; order JAAYUB01; family JAAYUB01; genus JAAYUB01. The sequence continues at coordinate 2,241 of CALAMB010000032.1, read as the reverse complement.
GACGCCATCCCGGACCTGAGCGACACCCAGGTGATAGTCTACTCTCGCTGGGACCGCAGCCCGGACATCATCGAGGACCAGGTCACCTATCCCATCGTCTCCACGCTGCTGGGCGCTCCGGAGGTCAAGGCCATCCGCGGCTTTTCCGATTTCGGCTTCTCTTACGTCTACGTCATCTTCGAGGACGGCACCGACCTGTACTGGGCCCGCAGCCGGGTGCTCGAGTACCTGTCCAAGATCCAGGGGAGTTTGCCCGAGGGGGTGCGGACGGAACTCGGCCCCGACGCCACCGGGGTGGGCTGGGTCTTCCAGTACGCGCTGGTGGACCGGAGTGGAACCCACAATCTGGCCGAGTTGCGATCCTATCAGGACTGGTACCTGCGCTACGCCCTGCAGAGCGTCCCCGGCGTGGCCGAGGTGGCCGGCATCGGCGGATTCCAGAAGCAGTACCAGATCACTGTCGATCCCAACCGGCTGCAGGCCTACAACATCTCCATCAGGGAGATCGCGGAGGCGGTCCGCCGGAGCAACAACGAGGTGGGCGGCCGGCTGCTGGAGTGGTCCGGCACCGAATACATGGTCCGCGGCCGGGGGTATGTCCGGCGCCCCGAGGACCTGGAGCAGGTCGTGCTGCGGGCCGTGCCCGGAGGCACTCCGGTGCGCCTCGGCGACGTGGCCGCGGTGAGCCTCGGCCCGCAGATCCGGCGCGGCCTGGCTGACCTCAACGGCAACGGGGACGCCGTGGGCGGCATCGTGGTGATGCGCCACGGCGAAAACGCGCTCACCGTCATCGAGCGGGTGAAGGAGCGCCTGCACGAGATGCGCGACTCGCTGCCGGAGGGCGTGGAGATCGTCACCACCTACGACCGCTCGGAGTTGATCCAGCAGGCCATCGACAATCTCAAAGGCGACCTCATCCTCGAGATGATCATCGTCTGCGTAGTCATCCTGTTTTTCCTGTGGCATTTCCCATCGGCCGTCGTGCCCATCATCACCATACCCGTGTCGGTGGTGCTGGCGTTCATTCCCATGTACCACTGGGGCATCTCCGCCAACATCATGAGCCTCGCGGGCATCGCCATATCCATCGGCGTCCTGGTGGACGGCGCCATCGTCGAAGTGGAGAACGCCTACAAGAAACTGGAGCACTGGCAGGCGGAAGGCGGCCGGGGGGATTTCCACCAGGTCCGGCTGGAGGCGATGAAGGAAGTCGGTCCGTCGGTGTTCTTCTCGCTGCTGGTGATCGCGGTCTCGTTCCTGCCCATCTTCACCCTGGTGGACCAGGAGGGGCGCCTGTTCAAGCCCCTGGCGTACACCAAGACGCTGACCATGGCGCTGGCGGCGCTTCTGGCGGTCACGCTGGACCCGGCCGTGCGCATGCTCTTTTCCCGAATGCACCCGTTCCGGTTCCGGCCGCGCCTGCTGGCCGGCGTGGCGAACGTCTTTCTGGTGGGCCGCTACCGTCCCGAGGAGCGCCATCCCGTGAGCCGGGTGCTGTTCTGGCTGTACGAGCGTCCCTGCCGGCTGGTGCTGCGCTTCCCCAAAACGGTCATCGTGGGCGCGGTCCTGATCCTGGCGGCCACCGTGCCGGTCTACCTGAAACTGGGCACGGAGTTCATGCCCCCGCTCAACGAGGGGACCATCCTCTACATGCCCACCACCCTGCCGGGGATTTCGGTCACCGAGGCCCAGCGACTCATGGAGCTGCAGGACAGGACTCTCATGAGTTTCCCGGAGGTGGTCAGCGTCCACGGCAAGGCGGGCCGGGCCGAAACCGCCACCGATCCGGCGCCGTTCTCCATGATGGAGACCGTGGTCCAGCTCAAGCCGCCGGAACAGTGGCGGTCCAAGTCCCGCTGGTACTCCGATTGGGCGCCGGCGCCCTTGCAGGCGCTCCTGCGCCCCATCTGGCCCGACCGAATCTCATGGGACGAACTGGTTGAGGAGATGGACCGGGCGCTGCGGATCCCCGGCAACACCAACGCCTGGACCATGCCCATCAAGGCGCGCATCGACATGCTTTCCACCGGGGTGCGCACTCCCGTGGGCATCAAGGTGCTGGGCGGCGACCTGGCGGAGATCCAGCGGTTGGGCGGGCGGATCGAGCAGATCCTCCAGCCGCTGTCGGGCACCCGCAGCGTCTTCGCCGAGCGCGCCGCCGGCGGATACTTTATCGACTTCGAGCCCCGGCGCCAGGACCTGGCCCGGTACGGCCTGACCGTGGACGACCTCCAGATGGTG
>CALAMB010000031.1 GCA_937925645.1 uncultured Acidobacteriota bacterium | reverse complement strand
TCAGGCCTGTTCCGGCGAGTCCGGCGCCGGTGCCGCCACGCGGCCGATCGCCCGATGCACGATCCGGCGGGTCCAGTCGCGCAGGTCCTCCACCACGAAATAGAGGGTGGGCACCACGATCAGCGTCAGGAACGTGGAGGTGGTCAGGCCGCCGAACAGGGCCAGGGCCACCGGCGCGTACTGCTGGGCCCGGAAGCTCACCGCGCCGAACCACTGGGGCACGATCACCGGCAGGATCATGGGCAGCAAACCGAAGGTCGTGGTCGTGGCCGTCATCAGGATGGGGCGGAGCCGGTCCTTGCCGCCGGCGACCAGCGCCTCGAGGCGCGACAGGCCTTTTTCCCGGCGCAGAATATTCACATGGTCCACGAGGATGATGGCATTGTTGACCACCACGCCGCACATGAGCATGATGCCGAGGTAGGCGGTCGAGGAGAGCGCCGTGCCGGTGAGCCAGAAGGTCAGGCTGACGCCGGTGATGGCGAACGGCACGGTGATCATGATGATCAGCGGCTGGGCCAGCGACTCGAACAGCGAGGCCATGATGATGAAAATGAACAGCAGCGCCAGCCAGACGGCGAAAGTCTGCGTCTCCTGGCTCTCGGCGAAGCGCCGGAACGACCGGCCCATCTCCCACGAATAGCCGGGCGGCAGCTCCAGGTCGCCCAGGGCGTCCTGGAGGCTCTGCTGGAGCCACATCATCCCGGAGCGACCGGTGTTGGCGGAGATGGAGACGATCTGTTTCCGGTTCTCCTTGCGGATCACCCGCGGCCCGGCGCGGAACTCGGGCTGGGCCACGGTGGACAGGGTGACCAGCTCGCCCGACGGCGCGGCCACCTTCAGGTTCAGGATCTGGTCGATGCTGCTGCGGTCCGCCTCGCGGAAGCGGACGATCACGTCCACCTCGCCCACCTCGGTGTTGTAACGGGTGGTCGCCCGCTCGCTGAGCGCGCCGCTGATGGTCTGGGCCACCTGGCGCGGCGTGAGGCCCAGCGACTCGGCCTTGACCCGGTTCACCCGGAAGTGCAGCTCCTGGTCGCCGCTTTCCAGGTCGGTGGTCACGTCCTTGACCTCGGGCAGGCTGATGAGCCGGGTCTTGATCTGCTCCGCGTACAGGGCGAGGATCTCGCGGTTGTCACCGCGCAGCTCCACGTTGAAGCCGCCCTCGGAGCCGCCGAAGTGGCGCATGGCGCCCACCTGGTACTCAACGCCGGCTTCGGCCGGCAGCTGCGCCTGTAACCGCGCCTTCAGCAGGTCGACGGGCGTGAGTCGGTCACCCTCCTCGGTGAAGAAGAGACTGAGCTCGCCGCTGTACCGGCCCAGACTGCGCCGCTCCTTGCCGTAGGACGTGGTGTAGGTTTCCACCTCCAGCGCCGACTTGTTATCGGCGATCAGGGCTTCGATCCGGTCGAACAGCGCCTTCATCTCGTCCAGGTTGTAGTTCGACGGCATGAGCACGTTCACGTTCAGCTCACGCGCCGCCACGCGGGGCATGTCCTCCTGCTCGATCTGGGAGAAGAGCCAGAAGCTGAACCAGAGCACCGGCACCAGGAGCAGCAGCACGATGTAACGGCCGCGCAGCGTCAACGTCATGAACCGGCCGTAATGCTGCGTGATCCAGCTCAGGAGGCGCAGCTTGGGCTTTTCCTGTCCGGTATAGATTCGGGAGGCGATCATGGGGACGAGGGTGAGCGAGACAACGAGCGACGAGACCAGCGCCAGGGTCACGGCGATGCCGAAATCGCTCATGAACTTGCCGAACATCGACTGCGAGGCGAACAACAGCGGCACGAAGACGATGATGGTGGTCAGGGTCGAGGCGAACACCGCCGTGCCCACCTCCCGGCTCCCCACCCGGGCGGCGTCCATGGCGTTGAGTCCCTCCTCCTGCTTGTGGCGGAAGATGTTCTCCAGCACCACGATGGAGGCGTCCACGATCATGCCCACGGCGAACACCATCCCCATGAGCGAGATGATGTTGATGCTGATGTCCACGACCCCCAGGGACCGGAGGATGTACATCCCGGCGAAGGTGAACACGATGCAGGTGGGCATGGAGATTGACAGGATCAGGGTGCTGCGGACCTTCCACAGGAACAGGAACATGATCACCACCGCCAGCAGCCCGCCGAACATGCCGCCCTCGCTCAGGTCGGAGATGGTGCTCAGGATCTCCTTCGACGAGTCGCGAAAGATCCGGTACTCGAGCCCGGAAAGCTCCGGCAATTGGTGCAGTCCCTCAAGTTCGGCCTTGACCGACTGGCAGACGTCCACCACGTTGGCCGTGGAGGCCTTATAGATGCGTACCGTGACGGCGTCCTGGCCGTTGAAGTGGTAGATGGTGGTCCGCTCCGGATAGGCGTAGCGCACGTCGGCCACGTCGCGGATGCGCACCGTGGTCCCGCGGATGGGTAGATTCCGGATCTCTTCCAAATTCTGGAAGCGGCCCACCGCCCGCAGGAAGTATTTCTTGCCCTGTTCGTACAGGTGCCCGGACCCCAGGTCCAGGTTGTTGTTCCGGATGGATTGGCCCAGGGTGAACACGTCGAGGCCGAACGCGCGCAATCGGTCCGGGTCGATGTCGATGAACACGTCCTTCTGGTCGAGGCCGCGCACGTCCACGTTGGCCACGCCGTCGATCCGCTCCAACCGGGGACGGATCACGTTGTCCATCAAGGTGTTCAGCTCGTCGCGCGACTGCTTCAGCGTCAGCGTCAGGTGCATGATGGGGCTCTGGGAGGTCTGCCAGCGCCGGATGTAAACGTTGCGCACCCCCGAGGGGAGCAAGTTGCGCACCTGGTCGATCTTGTCGCGCACCTCCAAACTCTTCAGGTCCATGTCCGCGTCGTAGTCGAACTCGAGCATGACGTTGGCGCCGGAGCCGGAGGAGGACGACGACATGCGCTTGAGTTCCGTGACGGTGCCCAGGATATCCTCGATGGGGCGGGTGATGTCCTGCTCCACCTCTTCGGGCGAAGAGGACGGGTAATCCACCTGCACCCGGAGGCTGGGGAAGTCGATTTCCGGCATGAACAGGAGGGGCAGCTTGAAGATGCTGATGACGCCGAGAATGA
>CALAMB010000030.1 GCA_937925645.1 uncultured Acidobacteriota bacterium | reverse complement strand
GTCAAGACGACCGGCGACGAACACGGCAAGTCCCCCGATGAAATGGAAAGCGCCATCCGTCAGCTTGTATCCCGTGCGGTCGCGTCAACGGAGGTGATCGATATTTTCGCGGCGGCAGGCATGGAGAAACCGGACATCTCGATCATGTCGGATGAGTTCCTCGAAGAAGTGCAGGCGCTGCCTCAGAGGAACCTGGCCCTGGAGCTGCTGAAAAAACTGATCAACGACGAAATCAGGTCGCGCTCGAAAAAGAATGTCGTTCAGGCCCGTTCCTTTGCCGAAATGCTGGAGCAATCGGTACGAAAATATCAGAACCGCGCCATCGAAACCGCAGAGGTCATTCAAGAATTGATTCGCCTCGCCAAGGAACTGCGGGAGGCGGGAAAGCGCGGGGAGACACTCGGGCTGAACGAAGACGAGGTCGCCTTTTACGATGCACTCGCCGACAACGGCAGCGCCACCCAAGTCATGGGTGATGAGAAGCTGAAGATGCTGGCCATGGAGCTGGTTTTGCGGGTTCGTCAAAGTGTCACCATCGACTGGACGCTGCGCGAAAACGCCCGCGCTCAAATCCGCGTTCTGGTCAAACGCATCCTGCGCCAGTTCGGTTACCCGCCGGACATGGAAAAGAAGGCGACCGAGTTGGTGCTGGAACAGGCCGAGGTTCTCTGTAAGGCATGGGCGGTGTCATGAGCGGATTCCAGCCCCAGTTCACCATCACCAACCGCATGACCCAGGCGATCACCCGCATTGAGCGGGCGCGGGGCTTTCTGGAGGCGGCGCAGCTCTCCGCCGACTGGGTGCGCGAGGTGGGCGAACAGGCGCTGATCCGGGAGGCGCATCACACCACCCACATCGAAGGCACCCGGTTGACGCTGGACCAGGCCGAGAGGCTGTGGAAGGGTGAAGCGGTGCCGGAGGCCGATCCGGACGATGCGCGGGAGCTGCTCAACTACCGCACCGCCTTCGAGTTTGTCTCCGAGTGCCTGGACAGCGGCCTGCCTGCGCCGCCCCCTCATAATGGTGAATTTTGCATTTACGTCCTCAAATGCTCGGATGGTTCTTTCTATATCGGGCAATCGGAAAACTTCCCGAAGAGGCTGGCTGAACATCGAGCGAAAAAGGTCGTTTGGACAGCACCCAGATTACCTGTCGAACCAATCCATTGGGAAGTTTTCGACTCCCGCGAGGCAGCGGTAAAACGCGAGAAAGAGCTCAAGACCGGTTTTGGTCGAAAATGGCTGAAGAGAGAATATGAACGAGGCGGGCTGGCGGGTTCGTCGCGGCAGGCAGGCGACCCGATCACCGAGGGGATGATCCGCGAGATCCACCGCAAACTGGTGGAAGGCGTGCGCGGCGGCAGCGCAGCACCAGGGGAATACCGGCGCATCCAAAACTACGTGGCCAATTCCGGCACCGGTCAGGTGATCTACACCCCGCCCACGGCGGTGGAGGTGCCGGTGATGATGTCGGAGCTGGTCAAGTGGCTGAACGCCGACCTCGATATTCACCCGGTGCTGGTCAGCGGCATCGCCCAGTTCCAGCTGGTGCATATCCACCCGTTTCTCGACGGCAACGGCCGCGCGTCGCGCTTGCTCTCCACCCTCTGCCTCTACAAGGCCGGGTACGATTTCAAGCGGCTGTTCACCATCAGCGAATATTACGACCGCGACCGGCCGACCTTTTACAAGTCGATCCAGAGCGTGCGGGACAACGGCATGGACATGACCGGCTGGCTCGATTACTTCGTTACCGGCCTGGAAACCCAGATGGTCGAGGTGCACGAACGCAGCGAGCAGGTGATCCGCCGCGACGTGCTGGTGAAGCAGCACGGCCTGAACGAGCGCCAGGGCATGGCGCTGGGCTATCTCCTCCAGCATGGCAAGCTGACCATCCAGGATTTCGAGGCCCTCTGCCCGACCGTCAACCGCCGCAGCTTGCAGCGGGATCTAAAGGGAATGCTGGACAAGAATCTGATCGTTGAAGTTGGCGCGGGAGCGACCGACCCGACCCGCCATTACACGTTGGCTGAGCTATGACAAGCTGTGACACCGAGCTGTGACAGAGCTATGACAATAGCTGCGACATCTTGGGGGCTGACTTGAGGGGTGACTTGGAGGCCAATGTTTTCTAACGACAGGCTGATGGCGGAGTATGGATTTGCCGAAGAGTGACAAGAGCCTGAATGAACAGGATGAACTGCGGTGGCTGCGAGAGGAGAATGCCCGCCTCAAGGATCTGCTGACCCAGCACGGTATTGCCTGGGAAGAACCGGCTATCCCTGAACCCGTCCCCGCTCCAACCGAATCTGCACCAGCCCCAGCCCATTTCACCACCGACGACAAGATCGCCCTGTTCCGCCGCCTGTTCCGGGGGCGTGAGGATGTCTACCCGCAACGGTGGGAGTCGGCCAAAGGTACGTCAGGCTACTCACCGGCCTGCGGTAACGAGTGGAAGCCCGGCATCTGTCACAAGCCTCGGGTGAAATGCGGTGACTGCAACCAACGACAGCTCCTGACGGTAACCGATCAGGTGGTCTATGCCCATTTGGCCGGAAAACAGACCATCGGCGTCTATCCGCTCCTGACCAATGACAGCTGCTATTTTCTTGCGGCCGATTTCGACGAAGCCGACTGGCGGGAGGACGCCCAAGCCTTCATGCAATCCTGCCGGGAGCTTGGCATTCCGGCGGCGATGGAGATTTCCCGTTCCGGCAACGGCGCTCATGCCTGGATATTCTTCACTGAGCCGGTTCCGGCCCGTGAGGCCCGGCAGCTTGGGGCCGCACTCATCAGCCACACCTGCGACCGCACTCGGCAATTGTCACTGGCCAGTTACGATCGCCTGTTTCCTAATCAGGACACCATGCCCAAGGGTGGCTTCGGCAACCTGATCGCTTTGCCCCTGCAGAAACAGCCGAGGGAATTGGACCGCAGTGTGTTCGTCGATGAACAGCTGCAATCATTTCCCGATCAATGGGCCTTTCTGGCGTCCATTCGTCCCATGTCCCGGCGAGACTTGGAAGACGCCATTCTACGGGCCAGCGGCGGCCGCCATCCCCTGGATTTGGCCTTTGCCACCGAGGAGGAAGACAGCAAGCCCTGGCAGCGACCATCACCAGTACCCGCCCGGATTGCTGGCCCACTGCCGGAATCCCTGACCCTGGTGCTGGCCAA
>CALAMB010000029.1 GCA_937925645.1 uncultured Acidobacteriota bacterium | reverse complement strand
TGCACCTATTCCGCCCCGCAGGTGGCCTCCACCGGCCTGACCGAGAAGAAAGCCCGGGAGCTTTACCCGGAGGTCAAGGTGGGGAAGTTCCCCTTCTCCGGCATCGGCAAGAGCAAGATCGAGGACATGACCGAGGGATTCATCAAGATCGTCACCGACGCCAGGACCGGCGAGATCCTCGGCGTGCACATGATCGGCGCCATCGCCACCGAGCTGGTGGCCGAGACCGTGCTGGCGCTCCATCTGGAGTGCACCGCCGAGGAACTGGCCGCGGTCATCCATCCCCATCCGACCATTTCGGAAGCCATGATGGAGGCCGCGCACGCGGCCCACGACGCGGCGATCCACATGTGACGCCGGGCGCGTGCTCGGGCGGTCCGCCGCCGGCCGCAGGCCACATCGCTTACAAGGAGAGACGTTTCATGCCGACACTCACCCGCCCAGGCTGCAAGCCCGGTCGCCTGGTCCTGCTGTTGGTGCTGTTGGTGCTGGCCGCCGCCGCCGTCGGCGCCCAGTGCCGGCCGCTCATCCTGCTGACCAACGACGACGGCGTCGGTGCACCGGGCCTGGAGGCGATTTATCGCCAGCTCAAGGACGTCGCCGACATCTACGTGGTGGCCCCGGCGGATAACCAGAGCGCTGTCAGCCACCGGCTGGCCACCTACGATCCGATCTACGTGGCGCCATACGTCATCGACGGTCAGTCGGTGGGGTGCTCGGTGGCGACCACTCCGGCCACCTGCGTGATCATGGGACTGGAAGTGTTTCTCCCCCGCACGCCGGATCTGGTGGTTTCCGGGATCAATCGCGGGTCGAATCCCGGCGCCGTTTCCCTGCTGTCGGGAACGGTCGCGGCGGCCCGCCAGGCCGCGCTGCGCGGGGTCAAGGCGATCGCGCTGTCGGTGGACGTGACGGATCCGCCCAATTACGACGCGTTCGCCGCGGCGGTCAAGCCGCTGATCGTCCGGTTGCTGACGGCGGCGCTTCCCGCCGAGACATTTCTCAACGTGAACGGACCGGCCCTGGCGGCCTATCCCAAAGGGCTTCTCGTCACCAAAGCCAGCCGGGTGGAATTGCTGTGGCAGTACGAACGGGTGACCAACATCCGGGGCAAGGAGCTGTACTGGGTGAAGGGTGTGCTCGACCCCCGCACCTACCCGGAGGACACGGACTGGGGAGCCATGCAGGCCGGGTACATCTCCGTCACGCCCATGACCTGGAGCTACGACCACGGCATCGATCTGGACGCCCTGGCCCGTGGCCTGGAACTCCCGAAAAAATGAAAACGGCGGCCGTCCGGCCGCCGTCTCCGAAATCCTTTCTGCGGTATGCGATCAGCGGATCCGTTTCATGAACGCCTCCAGCTTGTCGTAGGCGGCCTCGAGAGTGGGCAGGTCCGGCAGGGTCACCACCCGGAAGTGCCGGGTGCCGGGCTTCTGGCCGAAGCCGGAACCGTGGACCACCAGGACGTGGCACTGGTTGAGCACCTGGAGGGTGAAGGTCTTGTCGTCCATGGGCACGTCGATGCCGGGGAAGGCGTAAAACGCGCCTTCCGGCTTGACGCACGAGATGCCCGGAATGGCGTTGAGCCGGTCGACGGTGTAGTCGCGCCGCTCGGTGAGGCGGGCGTTGACGTCGGCGAGATGGTCCTGGGGGCCTTCGAGCGCCGGCTGGATCGCGAACTGCTCGGGGTGGTTGGCGCACAGGCGCGCCCGGACGAACTTGTGCACGGCCTCGTCGAAGTCGCCCATGATCTCCCGCGGGCCGCTGATGACGGCCCAGCCCACGCGCCAGCCCGGCACGAGATAGGATTTCGACAGCCCGTTGAACGTCACGAAGCCCACGTCGTCGGCGAGCGACGCCGTGGAGATGTGCTCCTTGCCGTCGAAGACCAGCTTGTCGTAGATCTCGTCGGAGAACACCACCAGGTTGTGTCGGCGCGCCAGCTCGATGACCTGCAGCAGGACGTCGCGGCGGTAAAGAGCGCCGGTGGGGTTATTGGGGTTGATCAGGCAGATCGCCTTCGTGCGGGCGTCGATCTTGGCCTCGATGTCGGCCACGTCGGGTTGCCAGTCGTTGGCCTCGTCGAGGTAGTACGGCCGGATCTCCGACTGAATCTTCTGCATCACGGCGGTGTAGAGCGGATAGCCGGGGTAGGGCATCAGCACGTTGTCGCCCGGATCGGCCAGGGCGCTGAGGCACAGCTCGATCGCCTCGCTGGCCCCGTGGGCCACGAACAGCGAGAGGATGTTGCGGATGCCCTTCCGCTCGGCTTCCCGCCGGATGGCTTCGACGGCGGCGTCGATTCCGGTCGAGGGGGCGTAGCCGTTCTGCTGGGCCAGCATCGCCTTGTAGGTCGCTTCGATCATGTGCCGCGGGGTGGCGAAGTCGTATTTGAGCGGATCGCCGATGTTCAACGGCAGGATCTTGGCGCCCTGCTTGCGCAGCTTGTCGGCCTCGACGGCGATGTCGCGGATGGCGTACTCGATGGTCCGCGTGCGCGCGGCGGGAACCACGGGCGTCAGCCGGCAGGGGTCCGTCGGTCGGGAGGCGTTCGGGGCGGCTCGTTTCGTCATGGGGTTTCCTCCTCGGGCGGCGATCAGCAGACCTTCATCGCGAAGACGATGGACAGGAACTTCGTCTCGTCGGAGTCGGCCCGCGAGGTGAGCACGATGGGCTTGCGCGCGCCCACGATGATGCCGGCGGTCTTGGCCATGGCCAGGTAACCCATCACTTTGTAGAACACGTTGCCGGCCTCGATGTCGGGCGTGATGGCGATGTCGGCGTCCCCGCCGACCGGCGTGATGATGCCCTTGACCTCGCACGCCTTCTTCGAGAAGGCGTTGTCCACCGCCAGCGGGCCGTCGATGATCGCCTTCTTGATCTGGCCGCGGGCGCCCATCTGCGTCAGGATGGCGGCGTCGGCGGTGCAGGGCATGCTCTCCGGGTTGACCTTCTCCACCGCGGCGATGATTGCCACCTTGGGCGTCTCGATGCCCAGCCGGTGGGCGACGGCGACGGCGTTCTCGGTGATGGCGACCTTGTCCTCGATGGTCGGGGCGATGTTCATGGCGACGTCGCTGACGATGATCAGCTTGTGGTAGGCGGGCACCTGGAACGCGGACACGTGGCTCAGCAGCTTGGATTCGCGCAGGCCGGCCTGCTTGTCCAGCACGGCGCCGAGGATGGTCGAGGTGGAGCAGAGGCCCTTCATCAGCACGTCAGCCCGGCCTTCCCGGACCAGGCTCACGGCGGCCTTGGTGGCCTCCTTCTCGTCGGCGATGTCCACGATCTCGAAGGGGGCCAGGGAGACGTTCACCGAAGCGGCCGCCTTCTCGATCTGAGCCTTCGGGCCCACCAGCACGCCGCGGGCGATGTCTTCGCGCTGGGCCGTCTGCAGGGCCTCCAGCACGTCGGGGTCGTGGGCGTACGCCACGGCAACGACCTTGGTCGGGCTCTTCTTGACTTCCGCCACCATTTCGTCGAATGTTCGGATCATGGGACCTTCCTTGCGATCAATATCGTCCGGTTCCCGCGGGAACCGGCGTGGGTGCGACTACGCGTAAACGCGCGCCGGTTCTTCCCCGCTCAGGACGCGGAGCGCCCCATCGGCCAGCGCGATCATCTCCTCTTCGCCGGGGTAGACGCGCACCGGGGCGATGTGCCGGACGCGCCGATCCACGCCGGCAATGAAGGCGGCGTCGTGGGCGATGCCGCCGGTCAGGATGATGGCGTCCACCTGGCCCTGGAGCACGACGCTGATGGCGCCGATCTCCTTGGCGACCTGGTAAGTCATCGCCTCGAAGACGAGCCCCGCCTCCGCGTCGCCCGCCTCGACGCGCTGCGCCACCTTGCGCATGTCGTTGGTGCCGAGGTAGGCCATGATCCCGCCCTGGCCGGTGATCTTCTTCTCGATCTGGGCCAGGGTGAAACGGCCGGAGAAACAGAGCCGGGCCAGACTGGCGGCGGGCAGCGTGCCGCTGCGCTCGGGAGTGAACGGGCCTTCGCCGTTCAGGGCGTTGTTGACGTCGATCACCCGCCCGCGCCGGTGGGCGGCGACGGAGATCCCTCCGCCCAGGTGAGCGATGATGAAATTGAAATCGGTATACTTGCCGCCCAGGTCGTGGGCGGCCCGGTGAGCCACCGCCTTGTGGTTGAGGGCGTGGAAGATGCTGACGCGGGGCAGCTCGGGCAGGCCGGACAGCCGGGCGATGGGCTCAAGCTCGTCCACCACCACCGGGTCGACGATGAACGCCGGTGCGCCGCACCGCTGCGACAGCTCGTGGGCCAGGATGCCGCCGAGGTTGGAGGCGTGCTGGCCCATCTGGCTCTCGCGCAGGTCCTTGAGCATCGGTTCGGAGACCGCGTAGGTCCCGCCCTCGATGGGGCGCAGGAGCCCGCCGCGGCCGACGATGGCCTGCAGGGAGTCGAGCGGGATGGCTTCAGCCGCCAGAAAATCCAGGATCGCCTGCAGCCGGAAAGGGTATTGGTCGGTGATGGTGGCGTACTGTCCGATCACGTGCTCGTCGTGGCGGAGGGTCTGGCCACAACGCAGGGTTCGGCCCTCGAACACCGCGATCTTGGTCGATGTGGAGCCGGGATTGATCGCCAGTATCCGTTGGTGTGTTTCCGCCATCACGCCGCTCCTGCCGGTACAATATTTTTGAACAATTAAAAGAAGGAGCGGCATTATATCAAATTTCGGAAAAGCAGAGCAGATTTTTCAGGACACCGGCAAAATGGGCCGGCGGCGGGGCGAATTGTGCTATAGTGCCGCTGGCCAAACGCGTGCAGGAGGTGGCGATGAGCTGGACGCAGACTCGCTGGATGCTGGCGCTGGCGGTTCTGGCGGTCGCGGGTTGCGGCGGCGGAACCGAGCTCCGGTATCACGACCAGTCCATGCTGTACCTGGCCGTGGCGGTCCCCGCCGGAGTGAAGCTGCCGGAGGCGGCCGCCGGCAGCCTGCTGCCCCCGCTCGATGAGCTGGCCCGGCGGCGGCCGGACTGGGCGCCGGCGGCGCAGGCGGCCCGCCGGATGCTGTCCAAGCCGGACGCGGTCCAACTCGAGCTCCAGACCCGCGCCGGCCTCGTGTTCCCTGACGGCGAATACCTGCTCCGGTTCGGCCAGGGCTTTGGCGAACCGGAGCTGATCCGGGCCGCGTCCGCCGACCGCGCGCTGACCCTGATGGCTCTGGCGGCGCCGCGGGAAGCGCCATCCGCTTACCCGGCGCTGCAGGCGATGGCGCTGGCGGCGGCCGAGGCGTGGGGCGGCTACGTGTACGACATCAACGCGAAGCTGCCCGTCGCGCCGGACGCGTTCGCCGGGTGGCGCTTCGATCCGGCGGCCTGCGATCTGCCGCGCCACGTGCTCATCCAGCAATATCCCTACCAGCCGGGCCGCCTGCGGATGGTCACGCTGGGGATGGCCAAGTTCGCGTGTCCGGAGCTCGAGATCAGGGACTATCCGGCCGAAAACGCCATCGCGGTGCGCAGTCTCCTGACCGGCGCCGCCGGGGCGTTGATCGCGCGCAGCCTGGAAGCCGCCGGACCGGGCGAGTTCCCCCGGACGCTGGATCTGCCCGCCACGTTTCTGCAGGCGGCGGGGGTGCGGACCGTGGCGTTGCGCGAGGCCGCGGCCGCTGGGGGCGAGCGGGTGCGTGTGACGGTGGCCGCCGGCGAGGCGGATGCGGGCGATCCGCAGGACGCCGTGGTCCGGCTCGGCCCGGCCGAAGGGGCCGGCGACCTGGACCGCTGGACGTCGGACCTGTCGCGGCGGCTGTTCGGATTCGGCCAGCAGATCAACGTCCAGCAGGGCCAGCCGCTCCAGCCGGACGCCCTCCGGGCCGTGCAGGCGTCGCTGCCCGCCCTCCGGGAGGAGTTCCGGGCCGGCCTGCCCGCCGGTTCGGCCTGTTTCGTCCAGTTCCGGCGGGAGACGCCCGGCGCCGGGGTCGAGCTGCTGTGGGCCCAGGTGGTGGGCTGGCCCGATAATGGTCTGGACATCCAGGTGGTCAGCCAGCCGGTGTTCGCCAAATCGCTGGCGGCGGGCGACCGGATCCGCTGCCCCGAGGCGGACGTGGTGGACTGGGCGGTGCGCGGGACCGACGGCGGCATTCGGTCGTTCCCGCGGCCGGCGGACAAACCGTGAAGGGGAGGCGGCGATGAAAAAGCTCGAAGAAGAACTGAGCCACCCCCAGAAGATCCTCCTGCGCTTCTTCGTGATGAAGGCGTGGGACAACATGAAAAATGTGGTCCGCAAACTCCACCCCTCCGATCTGGCCGGCGTGTTCCATCGCCTGAACTTTCAGGAGCAGGAGGCGTTCCTGGGCGTGCTGTTCGAGGAGGGACTCGCCGCCAACGTCATCACCTACCTGCCCGACGAGACGGCCCGGGACCTGCTGGCCGACATCGCGGAAGAGCGGATCGCCACCATGGTCCAGCGGCTGTCGGTGGATGACGCGACCGATTTCCTCGGCTACCTGACCGACGAGAAGAAGGCGGCGGTGCTGGCGAGTCTGCCCCCCGGCAAGCGCCTCTTCTTCGAGAAGATGCTGCTCTACGCGGAGGACACCGCCGGCGGCCTGATGAACACGGATTACCTGGCGCTGGACCAGGACCTGTCGGTGGAGGAGGCCCTCCGCATCATCCGGACCCGGTTCCGCTCCGAGTACTATCTATATGTATATGTCACCGACGAGCACAACAACCTGATCGGGGTCCTGTCGTTCCGCCGCCTGGTCTTCGCCGAGCCGGCGGTCCAGCTCAAGGACATCATGATCCCCGACCCCGTGCGCGTGTCCACCGACACGGCGCAGGAAGAGGTGGCCAAGCTTGTGGCCAACTACGACCTGCTCGCCGTGCCGGTGGTGGACGAGAACAACAAGCTGCTCGGTGTGGTCACGGTGGATGACGTCATCGACGTCATCGAAGAGGAGGCCACCGAGGACATGTACCACCTGGCCAAAATCCACTCCGAGGAGAACGTGCTGACCCCGCTGCTGCGGACCGTCCGGCTGCGTTTCAACTGGGTGGTCGCGACGCTGGTCACGGCGATCCTCGGGGCGGTGGTGGTGGCCCTCTTCTGGGAGGCGCTGGACCGCTGGGTGTGGCTGGCCGTGCTCATTCCCGTGCTGACGACGATGACCGCCACCACCTCCACCCAGACGCTCACCGTGGTGGTCCGCGGACTGGTCCTCGGCGAGCTGGATTATCGAAAGGAGCTCCCGGTCCTGGTCAAGGAGCTGGCCGTGGGGCTGTTGCTCGGCCTGGTCTGCGGGGTGGTGCTGGCCGGGGTGGTCCTGGTCTGGTCGGGCCAGCTTCCGCTGGCGCTGCTGGCGGGGGTGAGCCTGCTGATCAGCACCCTGACGGCCAACCTGTTCGGGGCCCTGGTCCCGCTGGTGCTCAACTGGCTGAAGCTGGATCCGGCGCAGGGTTCCAGTATCGTCACCACCACGGCGGCGAACATCGCCGGCTTCGCGGTGTTCCTCGGCCTGGCGAGATTCTTCCTCTAGGCGTCCGTCGCCGGTCCGGCGCCGGCTGGCCGGCCGCCCGCGATGATCAAAAAAGTTAAAAAAAGACTTGCATTTTGATCCGCAATGGATATAATCGCGGTTCTTTTTGTGATGTGAGGTTTTCGACCTCCTTTTGAATTATAGGTCTGTTACGAACCGCCCCCGGTTCCAATTTCAGGCCTGACAAGCGGCAGTTAGACCGCAGCGCGGCACACCTTGGGCACTTTGACGCACGGTCCGGATGGCATCCCCGTGCCATCGACGGGACCGATCGCGGCTCGCTTGAGGCGGCGGCTGCAGTGGCTGTCGGACGGACAACGACAACTTTGTTGAGCTGGTGAGGATATGATCAACGAAATCATCAGGATTCGTCTGAAGGCGTACGATTACCGGGTCTTGGACCAGTCCATCGCCGAGATCGTGGACATCACGCTCCGGACCGGGGCCCGGGTGTCGGGTCCCATCCCCCTCCCCACGACCGTCAACCGGTTCACCGTCAACCGCTCGCCCCACGTGGACAAGAAGTCCCGCGAGCAGTTCGAGATCCGGACCCACAAGCGGCTGATCGACATCCTGGAACCCACTCCCGAAACGCTGGAACAGTTGATGAAGATGGATCTCCCGGCGGCTATCGACGTCGAGATCAAGGCGTTCGGCTCCGATCATAAATAAATCAACAGCTGGAGTGACCGATGGTTGAAGGACTGATTGGCAAAAAACTCGGCATGACTCAGATCTTTCACGAAGACGGACGGGTCATTCCCGTAACGGTGATACAACTGGGGCCCTGCGTGGTCGTCCAGAAAAAATTGCTGGAGAAAGACGGCTACGAGGCCGTCCAGCTGGGCCTGATGGAAGAGCGGCCGGTGAAGAACGTAACCAAGCCGCTCCGCGGCCATTTCCTGAAGGCCAACACCGCGCCGACCCGGATGCTGCGGGAGTTCCGCCCCACCAAGGCGATGGCGGAGATCGAACTGGGTCAGGAAATCAAGGCCGACGATGTCTTCCAGATCAACGAGAAGGTGGTCGTCATCGGCCAGAGCAAAGGCCGCGGATTCCAGGGCGTCATGAAACGCCACAACTTCGCCGGCGGCGGCGCGAGCCACGGCTCCATGTTCCACCGGGCGCCCGGCTCCATCGGCGCCTCGGCCTACCCCTCCCGTGTCGTCAAGGGCATGCGGATGGCCGGCCACCTCGGCGACAGCCGGGTGACGGTGAAGAACCTGGAAGTGGTCCGGATCCTGCCGGAGAAGAACATCATTCTGATCAAGGGCGCGGTTCCGGGTTATTCCGGCAGCTACGTCACGATCAAGAAGAACTAAGTAGCGGAGTGCAGCCATGCCAGTCGTGGAAGTGAAAAATCTGCAGAACGAAACCGTTGAGCAACTGGAGCTCAATGAAAAAGTCTTCGGGGTGCCCCTGAAGGAAACGCTCATCTGGGAAGCGGTCCGGCACTACCAGGCCAGCGGCCGCCGGGGCACGCATGCCACCAAGACCCGGGGTGACGTCAGCGGCAGCAACCGCAAGCCGTGGCGGCAGAAGGGCACCGGCCGCGCCCGCGCCGGCCAGACCCGCAATCCCCTCTGGCGGAAAGGCGGCACGACGTTCGGCCCGCAGCCGCGTGATTACGGTTACGCCTTCCCCAAACGGAAGCGCCAGGGAGCGATGTGCTCCGTCCTGTCGGAGAAACTGCGCCAGAACCAGCTCGTGATCGTGGACCGGCTGGAGATTCCGGCCCCCCGGACGAAGGAGTTCATCGGCGTGATGGGCACGCTGGAGCTGGAACGCAACCTGCTGGTGGTGGACTCGCTGGACAACACCAACGCGATCCTGTCCGCCCGCAACCTTCCCAAGGTCAAGTACGTGACGGGCTCGGGACTCAACATCGTCGATCTGCTCAACCACGAGAAGGTGCTCTTCTCGAAGGACGCCATCCTCCAGGTCCAGGAGGTCCTTGGAAAATGAAAGACATCTACCAGATCCTAAAGAAGCCCCACCTGACCGAGAAATCGGTCACGCTCAAGAACGACGCCGGTTTCGTGGCCTTCCGGGTGCACCCCGACGCCAACAAGCCGGAGATCGCCGCGGCCATCGAGCGCCTGTTCAACGTGAAGGTCGATTCGATCCGGATCCTGAACATGCCCCAGAAGAAGCGCCGCATGGGCCGTTACGAGGGCCACAAGCCGGCTTACAAGAAAGCCCTGGTCAAGTTGAAGCCGGGCGAAAAGATGATTGAGTACTTTGACAATATCTAATCCCGGGAACAGGAAAGATAGCGATGGGCATCAAGACGCATAAACCAGTCACCCCCAGCCGCCGGTACATGACCACGCTGGATTACGAGGAGCTGACCAGGGTCAAGCCTCTGAAGTCGCTCCTGGAGCCCCAGCAGCGGACCAACGGCCGGAACAATATCGGCCGGATCACCGTCCGCCACAAGGGCGGCGGCCACAAGCGGCGTTACCGCGTGGTGGATTTCAAGCGCACCATGGATGATATCCCGGCCAAGGTCGTCGCCATCGAGTACGACCCGAACCGGTCGGCCAACATCGCCCGGCTGCATTACAGCAACGGCGCCAAGAGCTATATCCTGGCTCCGGACACGCTGAAGGTGGGCGACACGGTGATGAGCGGCGAGAAGGCCGACGTGCAGGTGGGGAACTGCCTGCCGCTGCGGTCCATCCCGGTGGGCACCTTCATCCACAACCTGGAAATGCGCCCCGGCAAGGGCGGCCAGCTGGTCCGCAGCGCGGGCTGCGCCGCCCAGCTCCAGGCCAAGGAAGGGAAGTACGCCGTCATCCGGCTGCCCAGCGGCGAGCTGCGCCGGATCCTCATCGAGTGCCGGGCCACGTTGGGCCAGGTGGGCAACCCGGACCACAGCAACATCACCACCGGCAAGGCCGGCCGGACCCGCTGGCTGGGCGTTCGGCCCACCGTCCGCGGCACGGCCATGAACCCGATCGACCATCCGCACGGCGGCGGCGAGGGCCGCACCAAGGGCGGCCGCCATCCGGTCACGCCCTGGGGCACGCCCACCAAGGGCTACAAGACCCGCAACAGCAAGCGGACCGACAATCTGATCATCAGACGGCGGAAGTAAGCAGGAGGAAGTTCGCCATGACCCGCTCAATCAAGAAAGGCCCGTTCGTGGATGTGCACCTGATGAAGAAGGTGGACGCCAACCGGGACGCCGACAAGAAACAGGTCATCAAGACGTGGTCCCGCCGATCCGTCGTCATCCCCGATATGGTGGGGCTGACCATCGCGGTCCACAACGGGAAGAAATTCATCCCCGTGTACGTCATGGAAAACATGGTGGGGCACAAGCTGGGCGAGTTCGCGCCGACCCGCTATTTCAAGGGCCACACCTCCAAGTCCGCCAAAAAGATGGCGGCCAAGTAGAGAGCGAGAGGATGCTGCCATGGAAAAACGAGCCGTAGGAAAATACGTGCGCGGTTCGGCCCAGAAGGCCCGGCTGGTCATCGACCAGATCCGCGGCTTGCCGGTGGAGGACGCCCTCAACCGGTTGCGCTTCTCCCCGAAGCGGTCGGCCAAGCACGTCGAGAAGGTGCTTAAATCGGCTATCGCCAACGTCGAGTACGCGGACGAGAGCATCAGCCTGGACGCCCTGGTGGTCTCCCAGGCATTCGTCGACATGGGCCCGACCAAGTGGCGCCGGCGGGTCCGGCCCGCCCCCATGGGCCGCGCATATCGCGAGCGCCGGCACGGCTGCCACGTCACCATTTACGTTTCGGACAGCAGGAGGTAGACCTTGGGCCAGAAAGTACACCCATATGGTTTCCGGCTGGGCTACAACAAGACTTGGAAGTCCCGGTGGTACGAGAAGAAGAGCTTCGGCAAGCTGCTTAACGAGGATCTCAAGATCAAGAAGGCCCTGAAGGCGAAGTTCTACCACGCCGGGATCAGCCGGATCGAGATCGAGCGCGCGGCCGACAAGCTCAACGTGTTTATCTACGCCGCCCGGCCGGGCATTCTGATCGGCAAGAAGGGCAAGGAAATCGACAAGCTGCGGTCCGAGCTCAGCAAGTCCACCGGCCATGATGTGGACATCAAGGCCGTCGAGGTGAAGAATCCCGAACTGGATTCCCAACTCGTGGCCGAGGCCATCGGACTTCAGCTCGAGAAGCGCATCGCCTTCCGCCGGGCCATGAAGCGCGCCGTCGACTCCGCCACCAAGAACGGGGCCCTGGGCGTCAAGATCCGCTGCTCCGGACGGTTGAACGGCGTGGAAATCGCCCGCTCCGAGTGGTACCTCACCGGCCGGCTGCCGCTGCACACCCTCAAGGCGGACATCGACTACGGTTTCGCCCAGGCATTCACCACCTACGGCACCATCGGCATCAAGGTCTGGATCTACAAAGGGGAGCGGCTGAAGAAGGACCACCTCCCCGCCGTGGAGAAGTAAGCCATGTTACAGCCCAAGAAGGTCAAATATCGCAAGACGCAGAAGGGACGGATGAAGGGCTCCGCCCAGCGCGGCCATACGGTGGCGTTCGGTGACTTCGGGCTCAAGTCGATCGAGGGCGGCTGGATCACCGACCGCCAGATCGAGGCCGCCCGTATTGCCATGACCCGCTACATCAAGCGCGGCGGCAAGATCTGGATCCGGATCTTCCCCGACAAGCCCATCACCAAGAAGCCGGCGGAAACCCGCATGGGCAAGGGCAAGGGCGCGCCGGAGGGCTGGGTGGCGGTGGTTCGCCCCGGCCGGATGCTGTACGAACTGGAGGGCGTCGACCTCGCCACGGCCCAGGAGGCCTTCCGCCTGGCCGCGCACAAGCTGCCCCTCAAGACCAAATTCGTCAGCCGCTACGGAGAATGACCATGGCGAAAACGTCTGAACTCAGAGACAAGTCGCTGGACGAGCTTCGCGAAGAAGAGCGCCGGCTCGCCCAGCAGGTGTTCAAGAACCGGATGGAGCTGGCCGCCGGCCAGCTGACCAACGTGAGAGTCCTGTCCGAGGTCAAGCGCGACCTGGCCCGGGTGAAGACTCTCATCCGTGAAAAATCCAATCAATAGTAGAGCGGAAGTACGGCTATGGAAAACCAGAGTGTAACCCGGAAGAACGAGAAGATCGGCACCGTGACCAGCAACGCCATGCAGAAAACCGTGGTGGTTTCGGTGGACCGGTTCTACCAGCACCCGGCGGTCAAGAAGATCGTCCGCCGGACCAGCAAGTTCATGGCCCATGACGAAGGGGGCGCCTGCAATGTGGGCGACAAGGTCCGGATCATGGAGTGCCGGCCGCTCAGCCGGCGGAAACGCTGGAGAGTCGTCGAGATCATCGACAAGGCCAAGTAGTAAGGAGAAGCCATCATGATTCAGATGCGGACCATGCTGAAAGTGGCCGATAACTCAGGGGCCAAGGAAATCATGGCCATCACGCCCCAGCACGGCGCCGCCCAGACCCGGGCGACCCTTGGCGACGTGATCTCGGCGACCGTCAAGCTGGCCAGCCCCGACGGCACGGTCAAGAAAGGCCAGGTGGTCAAGGCGGTGATCGTCCGGGTGCGGAAGGAATTCCGGCGCCGCGACGGGACGTACATCCGGTTCGACGAGAACGCGGCCGTGATCATCAACAACCAGGGCGAGCCGGTGGGCACCCGCGTGTTCGGCCCCATCGCCCGCGAGTTGCGCGATCGCAAGTTCATGAAGATCGTGTCGCTCGCGCCCGAAGTTCTGTAAGAGGATATTGTCATGCCCAAGCTCAATATTCGCCACAACGACACCGTGTACATCCGCGCCGGCAAGGACAAAGGGAAGACCGGCCGGGTGATTCACGTGGATCCCGACAAGGGGCGGGTCATCGTGGAAAAGCTCAACCAGCTGTACGAACATGTCCGGCCCAACCCGCAGAAGCAGATCAAGGGCGGGATCGTGCAGAAGGAAGGCGCCATGCCCGTGTCCAAGGTGCAGCTGGTGTGCCCCGCCTGCAACAAGCCCACCCGCGTCAAACGCACCCGACTCAGTGACGGCAAGACCGCCCGGGTGTGCAAGAAGTGCAACACCACGGTCGAATCGTGAGGATGGATATGAAACACACCAGCCGTTTGAAAGAGAAGTACCGCGCCGAAGTGGTGGACGCACTCCGCAAGCGCTTCGAGTACGCGAACGTGATGGCCGTCCCCCGCCTGGAAAAGATCGTGATCAACATGGGGATGGGCGAGACCATCAAGAACCCGAAGGTCATGGATGTGGCGGTGGATGAGCTCACCGGCATCGCCGGCCAGAAGCCCATCGTCACCAAGGCCAAGAAGCCCATCTCCAGCTTCAAGCTGCGCAAGGGGATGCCCATCGGCTGCTGCGTCACGCTCCGGCGCGACCGGATGTACGAATTCCTCGACCGCCTGGTCAACATCGCCCTGCCGCGCGTGCGCGACTTCAGGGGCGTCAGCCCCCGTTCCTTCGATGGCCGGGGCAACTACACCCTGGGGTTGAAGGACCAGCTCATCTTCCCCGAGATCGACTATGGCAAGGTGGACAAGGCGCGCGGAATGAACATCACCATCGTCACCACCGCCCATTCGGATGAAGAGGCCCGCGAGCTGTTGCGGCTCATGGGCATGCCGTTCAGTAAAAACTAGACGAGGAGCTTTGCCGTGGCACGGAAATGTCTGATTGTCAAATCGCAACGCAAGCCGAAATTTCAGGTGCGCACCCGGAACCGCTGCAAACGCTGTGGCCGTCCGCGGGCGTATTTTCGCAAATTTGAACTCTGCCGGTTGTGCCTTCGCGACCTGGCGCTGGGCGGTGAAATCCCCGGCGTCATCAAGGCCAGCTGGTGATCA
Source organism: uncultured Acidobacteriota bacterium (assembly GCA_937925645.1). Lineage (GTDB taxonomy): Bacteria > Acidobacteriota > JAAYUB01 > JAAYUB01 > JAAYUB01 > JAAYUB01. Next base: position 4,903 of record CALAMB010000029.1, on the reverse strand, counting down.
CTGATCCGGGAGTAATGCCATGAGTGTGTCGGACCCCATTGCCAACGCCCTGACCAAGATCAGGAATGCGCTCCAGGCGAAGCATTTCGTCGTGGTTCTTCCCAAGTCGAAGATGGTCCTCCGTCTGGTGGAGATCCTCAAGCAGGAAGGGTATGTCGAGGATTTCATCACCAAGCGGCGCGGCAAGATGGAAGATATCCACATCGCCTTGAAATATGAAACCGACGGCACGCCCGTCATCGACGAGATCCAGCGGGTGAGCACCCCCGGCCGCCGCGTCTACAAGGGCTCGGACGAACTGCCCGAAGTGCTCGGCGGACTCGGCGTGGCCATCGTGTCGACGTCCAAGGGGATCATGACCGCCACGGACGCCCGCAAACAGGGCGTGGGCGGCGAAGTGATCTGTACCGTATTCTGATTACGGATGGAGTGGTTGTTACCATGTCGAGAATCGGAAAGAAACCCATCAAGTTGCCGTCCGGCGTGTCCTTCAGCACCAAGGACGGCGTCATCGAGGTCAAGGGTCCCAAAGGCGTCCTGAAGCAGGCCTGCCCCGAAGGGATCTCCTGCGAGGTCAAGGACGGGTCGATCCATGTCGGCCGCCGCGATGACTCCAAACCGCAGCGCGCCCTTCACGGACTGATCCGCAGCCTTGTCAACAACATGGTCACCGGCACGTCCGCCGGTTTCCGCCGCGAATTGGAAGTGATCGGCATCGGATACAAGGCCGAGGTTCAGGGCCAAAAACTGGTGCTCACCCTCGGCTACTCGCACCTGATCGAGTACCCGATCCCCGCCGGAATCCAGATCAAGGCGGAGAAGGGCGCCAAGAAGCTGGCCAACTACGTGGCCACCATCACCGTCGAGGGCATTGACAAGCAGCAGGTCGGCCAGGTGGCCTCGGAGATCCGCGGCTTCCGCAAGCCCGACTCCTACAAGGGGAAGGGCATCCGGTACGCCGACGAGTCCATCAAGCTCAAGGAAAGCAAGAAGACAGCTTAAGAGAAATAACAAGCGGGTGACAGCATGTTTAAAGTCAAATCGCGCATGGAACGCCATCTCAAGAAGCACATTCGGGTGCGGACCAAGGTCAGCGGCACTACCGACCGGCCCCGCCTGTGTGTCTTCCGGAGCCTGAAGCATATCTACGCCCAGGTTGTCGACGACTCGAACGGCCAGACCATCGTGTCGGCCTCCACCGTCGACAAGGAACTCCGCGGGGCGGTCGCCAAGGGCTGCAACATCGATGCCGCCAAGAAGGTGGGGCAGCTGGTCGCCCAGCGGGCCCTGGCCAAGGGCGTGGCCCAGGTCGTGTTCGACCGGGGCGGGTACATCTACCACGGCCGGGTGAAGAACCTGGCCGAAGCCGCCCGCGAGGCGGGGCTGAAATTCTAACGTGGGGTGGAACGTCGTGGATATCAGAGACAACCGATTCAAAACCGAAGAATCCGAGTTCATCGAGCGGGTGGTTTCCATCAACCGCGTGACCAAGGTCGTGAAGGGCGGCAAGAATCTCAGCTTCAGCGCCCTGGTCGTGGTCGGCGACGGCCGCGGCAGCGTGGGCTTCGGCAAGGGCAAGGCCAAGGAAGTTCCCCAGGCCATCCGCAAGGGGATCGAGCAGGCCAAGCGCAACATGGTCCAGGTCCCGATGAAGGGAACCTCCATCCCCCACGCCATCATGGGGCGGTTCGGATCGGCGATGGTGGTCCTGAAGCCGGCGGGCCCGGGCACCGGCGTCATCGCCGGCGGCGGGGTGCGGGCGGTCATGGAGGCCGCGGGCATTCACAACATCCTGACCAAGTCGCTGGGCACCAAGAATCCGCACAACGTCATCCGCGCCGCGATCCAGGGCCTGAACAGCCTGAAGAAAGTGGAGCACGTGGCCCGCAAGCGCGGTAAGTCCGTCGAGGAGTTCATGTCATGAGCGCCCGAACCGCCAAGAAGGCCGAGGCCAAGAAGACCATCCGCATCCAGTACGTGCGCAGCATGATCGGCACCCCCGCGAAGCAGCGGCTGGTGCTCAAGGGACTGGGACTGCGCAAACTCAACCAGGTGGTCGAGCGGGAGGATACGCCCGCGGTCCGGGGGATGGTGGCCAAGATCCCCCACCTGGTCAAAATCATCGGTTGAAGGTGAGATCATGGGAATCGGCTTGCATAATCTGAAGCGAAACGCCGGCGCCAACCGGCCGAGCAAGCGGCGGGGCCAGGGCCCCGGGTCCGGCAACGGCAAGACCGCCGGCCGCGGCAACAAGGGCCAGCGCTCGCGTTCCGGCTACTCGCACAAGATCGGCTTTGAGGGCGGCCAGATGCCCCTGTACCGCCGCCTGCCGAAGGTGGGCTTCACCAACATCTTCCGCAAGGAATACGCCATCATCAACCTGGCAGCGCTGAATCGCTTCGACGCCGGCACGGTGGTGACGCCGGAGCTGCTGGTCGAGGCGGGGCTGATCCAGAACCTGAAGCATGAGGTCAAGGTTCTGGGCAACGGCAAGATTCAGAAGAAACTCACCGTCCGGGCGCACAAATTCAGCCGCACCGCTGCCGAGGGCATCGCGACGGCCGGTGGCAAAGTCGAGGTCATCAATGGCTAACGGCGAGACTCGCATTCTCGAGTCTTTCAAGAACATCTTCGCCATCCCCGAGCTGCGGAACCGGATCCTGTTCATGCTGGCCATGCTGGCCGTCTATCGTGTCGGATCCTGGATCCCGACTCCCGGCGTCGACACCACCGCCCTGCAGGAGTTCTTCTCCTCACAGGCCGGCGGTTCGCTGGTGGGTTTTCTGGACCTGTTCACCGGCGGCAACCTCGGGCGGTTCTCCATCTTCGCCCAAGGGATCATGCCCTACATCACCGCCTCGATCATCCTGCAGTTGCTCACCATCGTGTGGCCCTATCTGGAGCGGCTTTCCAAGGAAGGCGAGCTGGGCCGCAAGAAGATCACGCAGTACACCCGGTACCTCACCATCGTGCTGAGCGTCTTCCAATCGCTGGCCACCGCCTTCTTCCTGGAGCAGACCAGCATCTCGGCGAACCAGCCCATCGTGCTGAACCCCGGGCTCGGCTTCAAGCTGCTGACCATCCTGACTCTGACCACGGGCACGGCGTTCATCATGTGGCTGGGCGAACAGATTTCCGAGCGCGGCATCGGCAACGGAATCTCGCTGATCATCTTCGCCGGCATCGTGGCCGGACTGCCCGACGGCGTCGGCTGGATGATCAAGAAGGTCGCCGACGGCTCCCTGATCCAGGTGCTGATCCTGACCGCGCTGATGGTGGTGATCATCGCGTTCGTCGTGTTCGTGGAGCGCGGCCAGCGCAAAATCCCCATCCAGTACGCCAAGCGGATGGTGGGCCGGAAGGTGTACGGCGGTCAGAGCACGTTCCTGCCCCTGCGGGTGAACGCGGGCGGCGTCATCCCCATCATCTTCGCCGCGTCGCTGCTGGCGCTGCCCCAGACGCTGAAGTTCATGGTCAAGGCCGCCTGGATGGAGAAGATCTCCGAGCAGCTCTCCCACGGCTATCCGCTCTACATCCTGTTCTACGCGCTGGGCATCATCTTCTTCACCTTCTTCTACGTGGGCATCATCTACAACCCGAACGAGGTGGCGGACAACATCCGCAAATTCGGCGGGTCCATCCCCGGCATCCGGCCGGGCAAGCCCACCGCCGAGCTGATCGACAAGATCATGACCCGGATGACCTTCGCCGCCGGCGTCTACCTGGTGGTGGTCTCCCTGCTGCCCGACTTTCTCATCAGCGGGGTCCGGGTGGCGGCGTTCCCCTGGGTGGGTGACTGGCTGCACGACTCCCTGCCCGAGTTCATCACTCAGGGGTTGGGCGTGACGTTCTACTTCGGCGGCACGTCGCTGCTGATCGTTGTCGGCGTGGCCATGGACACGGTCAACCAGATCGAGTCCCAGCTCATCATGCGCCACTACGACGGATTCCTGAAGCGCGGCCGGATCCGCGGCCGGCGAGGCTGAGATGGCGCGGATGGTCATACTGCTCGGGGCCCCCGGTTCCGGAAAGGGCACCCAGGCGAAACGCATCGCCGATGCGTATGGCTATCCGCAGATTTCCACCGGAGACATCCTCCGGGACGCGGTGCGCCGCGACACCCCGCTGGGCCAGGCGGCCAGGGCGGCCATGGACCGGGGGGCGCTGGTGCCCGATGACGTGGTCATCGGCATCATCCGGGAGCGGATCCAGGAACCCGATTGCGCCGGGGGTTGCACCCTGGACGGATTCCCCCGGACGGTGGAGCAGGCCCGGGCGCTGGCCGGACTGGCCGGCGCGTTCCGGGAAACGGTTCTGTTCTTTGACGTGTCCGACGAGCTGCTGGTTCGGCGCCTGACCGGCCGGCGGAACTGCGCGGCGTGCGGGGCGATCTACAACGTGTTCTTCACGCCGCCCGCGCAGGCGGGCCGCTGCGACCGGTGCGGCGGCGCCCTGGTCCAGCGGGACGACGACCGGGAGGACGTGGTGCGGAACCGTTTGGCGGTGTACCGGCAGCACACGGAATCGCTGGTGGCGCATTACGCGGCGACGGGCAACCTGGTCCGACTGGATGGCGGCCTGGACATCGATCCGCTTTTTGAGCGAATCCGGCAGGAGCTGGCGGAGTGATGATCAAGTCGGTCGCCCAGATCGAGAAAGTCAGACGGGCCTGCCGGGTGGTGGCCGAGGTGCTGCAGCAGCTCCGCGAACAGGCCCGCCCCGGCGTGACCACCGGCGAGCTGGACGACCTGGCTGAGGCGTACATTCGCAAGCAGGGATGTCTCCCCGCGTTCAAGGGGTACCAGGGGTATCCCAAGACGCTCTGCACGTCGGTCAACGACCAGATCGTCCACGGCATCCCGTCCGGCTATGTGCTCAAGAGCGGCGATCTGCTGAGCGTGGA
>CALAMB010000028.1 GCA_937925645.1 uncultured Acidobacteriota bacterium | reverse complement strand
CGCCCTGGACCGGCTGGTCCTGGCCGACTACGACTGGAAGGCCGACGAGACCTTTAGCTATGACCCGGTGGGCAACCGCACCGCCGACGCCGGCCACCCGGTCTGGCACTACGACGCCGCCAACCAGCTTCTCGCGTATGGCGCTGGCCCCCACGACCCTTCCGGTCAGACCCCGCCGGCCGTCCCCGCTTTCACCTTCGCCTACGACGCCAACGGTTCCACCGTCTCCAAAACCGATCCCGCCGCCGGCACGACCGACCAGTACGGTTACAACTTCGACAACCGGATGAGCGAGGTTCGAAGAGACAGCGAATTGACCGCCCGGTACTTCTACGACCACCTGTCCCAGCGGATCCGAAAGGATCTCTTCACGGATGGATCCCCAACAGTCTCCACATGGTTTGTCTATGGACAAGAAGGTCTGTTGGTTGAATATGACGGCTCCGGCTCAATCCTTACAAAATACACTTGGCAGCCGGACAAGCCGTGGTCTACCAATCCTATTTATCAGATTTCTCTTTTGTCTGAAGAAGGTTATTACATTTGCGATCATTTGTTTACACCATATAAAATAATTGATTCTGTTTTTAAAACAACATGGCAGACGGATTGGCAAACTTATGGCGAACTTAATATCATTCATTCGGATTACTCTAATACAATCAGATTTCCAGGACAGTATTACGATTTTGAGAGTCATTTACATTTCAATTTGAACCGTTTCTATTCTTTTTCAACCGGGAGATTCTTCCAAAGCGATTCCTTAGGAATTCAAATTGACTGTTTAAATGGTTTTATAGGAAACATCAGTACTGTCCCGTTAACGGATTTTCAAAGCGTTCTAACATTTAATAAATGAATGGCTTACTGGGCATTTTCGCCAGAAACGATTTGAACTTTCGGTTAGCATCTCCGGCAGGACATTTCCCACCCGGAGGCGCTGACCATGAACGAAGGCCGCACCGTATTCGCCCAACTGATGGACCATGTCCCGCACCACCTGTTCACGCGCTGCGTCGCCCGCTATCAGGGCGACCACCGCGTCCGCTCGTTCTCCTGCTGGGATCAGTTCCTCTGCCTGGCCTTCGCCCAGCTGACCTGGCGGGAGAGCCTGCGCGACATCGAGCTGTGCCTGCGCACGGCCGGCCGCAAGCTGTACCATTTGGGCATTCGCGGTCACGTCGCCCGCAACACCTTGGCCAAAGCCAACGAGAACCGGGACTGGCGCATCTACCAGGAGCTGGCCCACGAGTTGATCCGCATCGCCCGGCCGCTGTACCTGCACGACGACTTCGGCGTCACCCTCGACCACACCGCCTATGCCCTGGATGCCACCACCATCGACCTGTGCCTGTCCCTGTTCCCCTGGGCCGAGTTCCGCCGGACCAAGGCCGCCATCAAGCTGCACACCCTGCTGGACCTGCGCGGCAGCATCCCGACGTGGGTGGTGATCACGCCGGCCATCGTCCACGAGGTGCGGCTGCTCGATGCGGTGATGCCCGAGCCCGGGGCGTTCTACGTGCTGGATCGGGGCTACCTCGATTTCGGCCGGCTGTTCCGGATCGACGCCGCGCGGGCCTTCTTCGTGATCCGCGCCAAACGCAACCTGTGCTTTCACCGGGTGTACTCCCACCGGGTAGACCGTGCCACCGGCGTGCGCTGCGACCAGACGATCACCTTGCCTGGCCAACCCGACGCCTATCCCAACCAACTGCGCCGCATTCGGGTGGCGGGGCCGCACCCCCGCACGGGGCTCACCTTTCTGACCAACAACTTTCAGCTCCCGGCGCTGACCATCGCCCAGTTGTACCGCGCCCGCTGGCGGGTCGAGTTGTTCTTCAAATGGATCAAGCAGCACCTGCGGATCAAGAAGTTTTTCGGCACCTCGCCCAACGCGGTCAAGACGCAGATCTGGGTGGCCATCTCGGTCTATGTGCTCGTGGCGATCATCAAAAAGCGGTTGCATCTGGACCACAGCCTCTACACAATCCTACAGTTTCTCAGCGTCCACCTGTTCGAGAAAGTCTCTCTGCGGGAAGCACTTACAAATTATACTGACAATGATAACCGGTATACTCCGTGCAAACAGCTCAAATTATTCGACTTTTAACGGGACAGTACTGATAGGTTTTATTAAGTTGCCTGATGAGCAGTTTTTTCAAGAGATTGAAAATCCATTCGTTGTAAAAGAAGTAAGTGGATTTTGCCTACATGGTCATTATGATGAGGAGAGAGTGCCTCTGGCTGGTGTCATTATTGAATTACGAGGGCCTGGCTCCGAGATGAGAATATTTAGCACTGTGTCCGACCAGGATGGCAAATTCCAGTTTAATAAACTACCGGCTGGGAACTATCGGTTTAAGACTTCGCTTTATGCTTTTCAACCTGTACTTGGTCGGATAATAGTATCGAAATCTGCCGATTGCAGTAACATCCTAATTCGGCTTCTTGTGGATAACTGACGATTCAACTCACCAAGTTCCTGCAGAAAGTGGCCGTAGAACCGTGAAAATGACCTACCTTGATTAGGGGCACATCGGGAGATCGGAAGAGCACACGTCTGAACTCCAGTCACGTCAGTCAAT
>CALAMB010000027.1 GCA_937925645.1 uncultured Acidobacteriota bacterium | reverse complement strand
AGCCAAAGCGCGGATCGAATACGGCTTTTCGATGAAATTGACGCCGAGCGTGAGACTACCGTCGGCCATCAGGTGGTGATCAGCGTAGCCCGAAGCGAACAGCACCGGCAATCCGCTGAACCGGGCTGGCAGGCGGTGCGCCAGCTCGATGCCGCTCATGCCCGGCATCACCACGTCGGTGAAAAGGAGTTGCACCGAGACCATCGTATCGTTCAACACCCTGAGCGCGGCCGCTCCGGATTCGGCCTCCAGCACGTGGTAGCCCAATCCCCTCAAGCCGTCGCAGGCGAACTGGCGCACCTGCGGATCATCCTCCACCACGAGGATGGTTTCCCGGCCTCCGGCGGGCGGCACCTCAGGCGCACGCGGCGCGGCCGCCGCGTCTTCGACGGGCGCGGCCGGCCAGTATACCCTGAACCGCGAACCGCGTCCCGGCTCGCTGTAGACGTTGATCGCCCCGCCGTTCTGTTTGACGATGCCGAAGACCGTCGCCAGGCCCAGGCCGGTGCCCCGTCCGTCCTGCTTCGTGGTGAAGAACGGCTCGAAAATCTGGCTCTGGATATCCGTTGACATCCCCACCCCGTTGTCGCTGACCGAGATGACCACATACCGGCCGGGCTGGATCTCGGGATGATTGAGGATGTACTCGTCATCGAGCGCGGCCACGCCGGTGGTGATGGTGATCAGCTTGTCGACCGAACGTTGACCAAGCTCGGCGAGCGCGTCCCGCGCGTTCACCACGAGGTTGAGGAACACCTGCTCCAGCTGGCCGGGATCGGCCTTGATGGGCGGCAGGCCCGCGGCCAGCACCGAGTGCAATTGGATGTCCTCGCCGATCAGCCGGCGCAGCATCCGCTCCAGCCCGACGAGGACCTGATTGACGTCCACGGCGACGGGCGCGATCACCTGCCGCCGGCTGAACGCCAGGAGTTGCCGGATCAGGTCGCCGGCCCGGCGTCCACCCTGGACGATTTCGCAGATGCTCCGGTGAGCGGGCTCCTCCGGCCCCAGCTCAGAGAGCGCCATCTCCGCGCGGCCGTTGATCACCGTCAGGATGTTGTTGAAGTCATGGGCGACACCGCCGGCCAGCCGGCCGATGGCCTCCATCTTCTGGGTCTGCCGGATCTGGTTCTCGAGCGCCCGCCGCTCGGAGATATCCTCGATCAGGCCGTCGTACCCGGCCAGTCCGCCGTCCGGATCGCGGAAGGCCACCGCCGTCACGGCGCAATGGACGGTCGTTCCGTCAAGCCGCCGGATCGCGACGACATCCAGCCGGGCCCGGCCCGAGTGCTCCAGCTGCTGCGACAGCTCCGACCAGTCGTCCGGCTTTTCGAAATACCCGGCGAGCGGGCGGTCGAGCAGATCCTCGCGGCTCGCGTGCCCCAGGATCACGGCCAGCGCGGGGTTGGCCTCCACGAACCGGGCGTCCGCACCCGGTGACGTTCGGAATATGCCGACGGTGAGGTTATCCGTCAGCGTTCGGTACTTGGCCTCGCTGAGCCGCAGGGCGTCTTCGACCCGCCGCCGTTCGATGATCTGTTCCTGCAACGCGAGGTTGACGGTCTGCAGCTCGCGGTTCCGCTTGCGGATGGCCACGGTGCGGGCGCGATGGACACTCCAGACAAGCAGCGCGAATGCGGCCAATCCGAGGGCGCGGAACCACCAGGTCGCCCAAAACGGCGGCTTGATCCGGATGGCCAGTCGCACGCCTTCTCGGTTCCAGATCCCGTCGTTGTTCGAACCGATCACCCGGAAGACGTATTCGCCGGGCGGAAGGTTGACGAAGGTGGCGTAGCGCCGGCTGCCCACCTGGTTCCAGTCGGCGTCCCAGCCCTCCAGCATGTAGGCATGCCTGTTCTTCCCGGAATCGACGAAATTCATGGCCGCGAAGCCCAGGGTGAACACCCGGTCGCTGTGTGCCAGTTCAATGACAGGGGTGGCGGTGATGTCCCGGATCAGGACGACGCGACCGTCGGACATGCCCCCCACGGGAACCGGCTGGTTGAAAATCTGCAGGTCGGTGATCGCCATCGGCGGCGCGTGGGGGTTGTCGCGGATGGTCGCCGGGTGGAAGATATTGAACCCCTCGATGCCGCCGAAAAACATTTCGCCGGACCGGCTGCGGTAGTGGGCGCCGGCGTTGAACTCGTTGCTCTGCAGGCCGTCGCTGACGTCGAAATTGCGGCAAGCCCCGGAAGCGAGGTTGAATCGCGCCAGGCCTTTGTTGGTGCTGAGCCACAGGTTGCCCTGCGCGTCCGGCAGGATGCCGTAGATGACATCGTTGGGGAGTCCGTCGCGCATGCTGTATGACCGGAATCGGCCGGTGCGGAGATCCAGCCGGGACAGCCCGCCGGCGGTGCCGGCCCAGACGGATCCCGGCTCCATTTCAATCAACGTCATGACGTTGTCGTTGATCAAACTGTCCGGGTCGCCATCCCGATGCCGAAATCCGGTGAACCGGCCGGTGGCCGGATCGTACCGTCTAAGGCCGCCGCCCATGGTGCCCACCCACAGCTTGCCGTCGGAGGCCCGGATGATCGCGTTGACCTGATCGTGCCCCAGGCTCCCGGGATCGGTCGAGTCATGCCGCATCATGGCGCCGGCGCCGGTCCGCCGGTCGAGACGCAACAATCCTTTATCGGTTCCAACCCAGGTCAACCCATCTGATTCCAGCAGCATATCCCTGACCTGATGGGTGTCAAAACCGAACCGCTCAAGAAAATTGTACTGCTTCCAGATTCGCTGACGGATCCGATCAAACGCGATCAGGTGGGGCTGCCCGCTTTCCATGCCCAGCCAGATGATTCGGTCGGGCTCGTCCGGATCTTCACGCAGGACGCGGACGATGCCGTTAGGCCAGGTCTGCGGCAGATGCTCGAACCGCCCGGTTTTCCGGTCGAACCGGTCGAATCCGCTGTATCCGCCCACCCAGAGCCCCCCGTCGCGGTCTTCCAGGATCGCCCGCACGCTGGTTACGCCCAGACTGTCCGGATTCGCGGGGTCCCGGCGATAACGGGTGAATTTCTGCCGGTACGGATTCCAAAAGTCGAGCCCCTTGCCGTGGGTGCCGATCCACATGGTGTCGCTGTGGTCCCGAAACACCGAGGTGACCAAGGCGTAACTGATCGCGGACGAATCGCCGGCATCGGGCAGCAGATGGACGTGGCGGCTCCGGGCCGGATCGATGACGACCACCCCGGAGCCATGCGTGCCCGCCCACAGCCGGCCATGCGCGTCCGCCGCCAGCGCATTGATGTGGCGCAGCGGTTCCGCCTCGGCGCCTCGCTGGGCCGCCTGATAATACTCGAATCGGCCGCTGCCGTCCTCCCAGCGATGCAATCCCCCGCCTTTGGTTCCCGCCCAGATAAAGCCGCCGGCGCCTTCGGCCAGACAACTCACCGCGACCGGTTCATCTCCGGCAGGATCGGCGACTTCGGTGATTCGGTTGAAACGACCGCCGGCGCGATCCCGGCGGACGACGCCGCGCGGGCCGGCGACCCACAGCCCGCCCTGCCGGTCCACCAGCAACGCCGACACCGCATCCCCGTCGAGGCGGTCCGAACGGATCCCCGTCGCATCGAACACGCGCCAGTCTCGGCCGGCCGGCGCCACGGCGGCCAGTCCCCGCGTCGTCCCCACCCAGATACCCCCCTGGTGATCCAGGCATATTGCGTTGATCCTCACGGAAGCCAGGCGTTCGGGTTCACCGGTGCCCTTCCCGATTCGTCGGACTCGTCCCGTATCGAGATCCAGCAGGTTGAGCCCGCCGGCCGTCCCCACCCAGAGGCGGCCGTTCAGGTCCTCGCAGATGGCGGTGATGGTGTCGTTGCTCAGGCTGTTCACGTCGCTCGGATCCCGCGTGACGTGCAAGAAATCGTATCCGTCGAACCGGTTCAAGCCGTCCTCGGTCCCGAACCACATGAAACCCCGGCGGTCCTGGACGATGCAGTACACGTTGCTTTGCGATAAGCCCTGATTGATAGTCAGGTGGGAAAACATGAAATGATCGGCTTGGAGCAGCGGGGGCGCCGCACCATCCGCTCCAGCCGCCAGGCTGGCGATTCCCAACAGCAGGAGGATCAGCCGGCAACCTCGATCCGGAATCCCTGATGACGGATGATCCGCTCGCGCTCTGAACAGGGTTTCCTCCATGCGCGCGGAGTGTGCCTGACCGTCGCGTTGCCGAACCCAACCGGACCGGTTCAACCTGACGGACATCCGCCGGTGACCGCCGGCTGGATCTGCCGCAACCCGCCAGTGGCGGTGATCCGGTGCATGTGCCGTCAATTCAATATCTATTTTGGATTGTGCAGAATCGGCAATGACCTGTCAAGGGATATCCGGCGGCTGCGACGCGGTGGAATGGGGCTCCTGTTTACAACCATTTCAGCAAAGAGACGCTCGGGGCGGTCGTGCCTGACCGGCATCCACATCGAGATTGATTTCCTCAAACCGGATCGGTATGCTCACGGCAAACGTTTCAGGTGAATGCGATGAAACAACATGTGTCGGCGTGGTTCATCTCCGCATGGCTGCTTTCCGTCGCCCTGACCCTGTCGCTTTTCGGCCGCGCCGCCGCCGACGATCGGCCCCGCTGCCGGGCGCGGGAGTCGGGCGTGGTCGTCGGCATCCTGGCGCCGGGGCCGCTCAACGCCATCACCGACGTGGCGGGCGTGCGGGTGGGCCATGTCACCCTGATTGAAGGACACAACATCCGGACCGGCGTCACCGCGGTCCTGCCCCACGGCGGCAACCTGTACCGCGAGAAAGTCCCGGCGGCCATTCACGCGGCCAACGGCTTCGGGAAGCTGGCGGGTTCCACTCAGGTCAACGAGCTGGGCGAACTCGAAACGCCGATCGTGTTGACCAACACGCTGAGTGTCGGAACCGCGGTTTCCGCGGTCGTGGCGCACATGCTGGCCCTGCCGGGCAACGCGGACGTCCGTTCGGTCAACGCCGTGGTGGGCGAGACCAATGACGGCTTTCTGAACGATATCCGGGCCCTGGCCGTCCGGCCGGAGCACGTGCTCCAGGCCGTCCGGTGCGCCGTCGGCGGTCCGGTGACCGAAGGCGCCGTGGGCGCCGGCACCGGCACGGTCTGCTTCGGCTACAAGGGGGGGATCGGCACCGCCAGCCGCAAGCTGCCGGACCACCTGGGCGGATGGACCGTGGGCGTGCTGGTGCAAACCAATTTCGGCGGAGTTCTCCAGGTGAACGGCGCGCCGGTGGGTCGGCAATTGGGCCGATACTATTTGAAAGACGACCTGTCAGCCGGCGGCGCCGACGGTTCCTGCATGATCGTGGTCGCCACCGACGCGCCGCTCCTGCATCGGAACCTGCGCCGGCTGGCGGAGCGGTCCGTTTTCGGTCTGGTCCGGACGGGCGGGACCGGCGCCAACGGCAGCGGCGATTATGCCATCGCGTTCTCGACGTTTCCGGGCAACCGGCTGCGCACCGAAAATCCCCGACCGCGTTCTCTGCAGGAACTTCGCAACGATGACCTCACGCCCTTGTTTCTGGCCGCCGCGGAGGCCACCGAGGAAGCCATCCTGAACTCGCTGTTTCAGGCTCGCGCCATGGACGGAGCAGACGGGCATCACGCGGACGCCCTGCCCCTGGACGAGGTCCGGCGCATCTGCGATAAGCACGGCGTGCTCCACGGGGAGGGCGGCCTCCCCCCGGACAGCCGGAACAAATGAAATCCGGGTAACCGGATTCTAAAAAACCTCCCCAACCCTGAAAGAAGGTTCTGCGCGCGGGACGGACTGAACGAGGCGGCGTTGAAACATCCGGGGTGATCTCCGGGCGTTTCCGTCGGGCAGATCCTGCCGGTCGGATGCTCGACCGGCGTGCGTCGCCTCCTCCGTCCGTCTTGAATCGTCAGCGCGCGAAATCGTAGTCGAAACGCAGCCCGGCCTGGAAAGACCGCGCCGGCATCGGGAATCCCGGCTCCGTGGAGTAGGCCTGATCCAGCAGGTTCTCCACCCGGGCGAACACCTGGAACGCCTGGAACCGTTTGGCCACCTCGGCGTTGAGCACCAGGTACCCGGGGGCCGGCACCACCAGGTCGGTGAAGTGGACGGTGGCCCGCGATACCGCCAGGCCCCAGGCCGACACCGTCCAGCCGCCGCCCGGCGTCGCCCGCACCACGGCGTTGAACTGGTGGTGCGGCGTCAGGTCGAGGTTTTCGTCGGTATCCATGTTCTCGCCGTCCAGAAACGTGTAGTTCACGTTGAAATCGAAAATGGACCACGGCGCGGCGGCGGAGACCTCGAAGCCCGCGATCCGGGCGTTGCCCACGTTGATGCTGGTCTTGTACCCGTCGGGCAGTCGCACCGATTCGATCAGGTCCTTGACGCGGTTATAAAACACCGCGCCGCTGAGGTTCACCGGCCCGCGCCAGGCGGCGCCCAGCTCGGTGTTGGTGCCGCGCTCGTCACGCAGGTCCGGGTTGCCGCCGGAGGTGCTGTACAGGTTTTTCATGGACGGAAACCGCGACTTCTGGGCGATGGTCAGGTGGACGTCCCAAACGTCGTCCGGTGAATACAGGATGCCGGCGATGGGATTGACGGCCGTGTCGTTGTCGCCGAAATCCTTGTCCAGATAGTCGACGCTCACGCCACCCACCAGAGTCCAGTGATCCGCGATCCGGAAATGGTCCTCGACGCCCGTGGAGAACGTCTTGTGGTTGTATGCCTCCCACGGATCGCCCTTGTCTCCCTGCTGCTTGACGCGGTCATCCCGATAGCTGACGGAAAAGCGCAGGTCGTGCGCGTCGGTGGGCGCCACCGCCCCCGACAGGATGGCGCCGTACGTCTCGTTGTTGTACGTGGACACCCACTGCAACTCGGCCAGGTCGGCCTTCCGGTACGCGTCCAGCACGTTGAAGTGCCGGGTGTAGAATCCTTTGGCCTTGAGGTAGCCGTGGCCGCCCAGAGCGAACGTCCCGCCCAGACTGGTGATCAGGCGGTTCCAGTCGGAGAACCGCCAGTAGCGCGCCTTGGTGTACGCAGTGGCCGGCGGCACGCCGTACTTCGAATCGTACCAATCCACCTCGGCCACGACTTCGCTGCCGGCGCTCGGAAAGAAATAGAACTTGCCGTTGAACCCGTACCGCTCGTAGTCGCTGAGGAACCGGTCGGTGCGCTCCCCGTCCACGAGGTAGGCGTACTCGTCGGACCGGTCGAAATAGAACGAGCCGACAAAGGCCGTCTGCTCGCTGCGGGCCGTGCCCAGCACGCCCACCGTGGCCAGCCCGTCGGTGCCGAAGGTGCCGTTCAGGCGGAGTGCGGTCTTGTCAGGCCGCTGGGTGGTCACGTCGATCACGCCGCCCAGCGCGTTGGCGCCGTAAAGCACCGACGAGGCGCCCTTGACCACGCGGATGCTGTCCAGGCTCTGGATGGGCACCGTGCCCAAACTGAACGAGTTGAAATACGGCTCGGCCACCGGCACGCCGTCCATGAAGAGCGAGATTTTCGACGTGTCGAGTCCCCGGATGCGGATGCCCGGCTCGTTCTTGGAACCGGTGGACACGAACGTGCCACTGGTGTAGGAAAGCGCCTCGGCGATGTCCTTGCGGGCCACGGTATCGATCAGCCGGCGGTCGATGCGCGACGTGCTCGAAACGGGCAACTCGGGCTTCACCGTGGCGGTGACGGTGATTTCCTCGGTGATCTGGGGAACGACGGCTTTCCCGTCGGCGTCGGTCGCCGGCACGGGATCCCCGCTGCCGTTTTCCGGCGTTTTGGCCTGTTTGTGTGCCGACTGGGCGGCCGGCTCAGCCGAGCCGGATTGCGCCGCCAGCGACCAGCCGGCGCAGGTCCAGATGACGAGCGCCAAGGCAAGACAAATGGTTGGCAAACGTAGAGACAGGTATGGATGCATGATGTCCTCCTTTCCAAATACGGGAGGCCAGGCCGTTTCCCGCCTGACCCTATCGGTCGGCCGGCATGGCGTGGCGCGGTAGCCGGTTCGACTCGGAGTGGCCTTTTGTCAGGCGCCCGGGGAGGCGCCCGTTCCGATCATTTTCAAAGAAACTGAAAGTGTGAATTATAGCCGGAGTGATTACGATGTCAATCCCTGACATCTTGAGATCAACCGGTGTTTGGTCCGGGGTATAATCTCCGAATGGATCTTCATCGACAAGGAGGGCGCATGAAAGTGGTGGCCTTCAACGGCAGTCCCCGCCCCAAGGGGAACACGCACCGGCTCATCGGAATTGTCCTGGCGGAACTGGACAAGGCCGGCATCGAAACCGAAGAGGTCCAGTTGGGCGGCCGGTTCATCCACGGCTGCGTCGCCTGCTACCGGTGCTTCAAAGCCAGGGACGGCCGGTGCGCCGTCACGGACGACATCGCCAACGACTGCATCGCAAAGATGACCGCGGCGGACGGCATCCTGCTCGCCTCCCCCACCTACTACGCCGACGTCACGCCCGAGATCAAGGCGCTCATGGATCGGTCCGGCCTGGTTTCCGCCGCCAACGACAGCCTGCTGCGCCGGAAGGCGGGCGCCGCGGTGGTGGCGGTGCGCCGGGGCGGCGCCATCCACGCACTCGACACGATGAACCACTTCTTCCTCATCAGCGAGATGATCATTCCCGGTTCCATATACTGGAACATGGGCATCGGCCGTGACATCGGCGAAGTGGATGGCGACGAGGAGGGCATCCGCACCATGCGCGCCCTCGGCGAGAACATGGCCTGGCTGATGCGGCGGCTCCACGCCTGACGGATCGTGAATCAGGAGGAACAACGATGGCATATATTCTTGAGAATGAGCTGTTGCTGGCCATGCTGGCGCTGATCGGGCTGGGGCTGGCGATGTCCGTCGTGTTCGGCTGGCAGTTGAAACGCTTCTGCGACCGGACGCCGGAGATCCGCACCGGCGCCGAGCTCGAGGCGTTCAAGCGGGTGGTCGCCGCCCAGATGTACGCGGCGCTCGCCCAGATCGTGATCCTGCTGTCGCCCTGGCTGCTGTTCGGCTACGGGTTCTTTACGGACAAGCTGGTCATCGGAGACGTGCTCTACCTCACCCTGCCGTACATCGCGGTGGGGATCGGCGGCCTGCTGATGAAACGGGTAGAGGAGCGGGCCAAGCACCTGCCGGTCAGCGATCCGCAACTGCTGGAGGCCAGGGACCGGGTGGTGCACACCTGGGTGAAACGCGCGCTGCCGGACTGGTGAGCGACCGGCTCCGGCTTCCAACCGGGCTGTTCACGATCACCGGATGACGGGTGATCCGGAACTGGCCGGCGGCGGGGCGGCGCGGCGGCCGGCTAATCCTCCGAGTCGTCCATGTCTTCGGCGGCCGTCGCCGGCAGTTCCAGAACCGCCTGGGCGTCGCCGGGGGGCAGTTCCTCGACGGCGCGCAGCCGGCGGGTGATGGTGCGCGTCTTGCGGGCGGCAGTGTCGATCTCGGTGGACGCCGCGTCCAGTTTCTTCTTGACCTTGTCCAGCGTGTCGCCGAACTTCCCGAACTCGGTCCGGACGGCCCCGAGCAGCTTCCACACCTCGCTGGAGCGCTGCTCGATGGCCAGGGTGCGGAAGCCCATCTGGAGCGAGTTCAGGATGGCGGCGATGGTGGTGGGTCCGGTCACCACCACGCGGTACTCCCGCTGGAGCGTGTCCATTAATCCGGGCCGGCGCAACACCTCGGCGTACAGCCCCTCGGTGGGCAAGAACATCAGGGCGAAATCTGTCGTCGCCGGTGGACTGACGTACTTGTCGTGGATGTCGCGTGCCGCGGTCTTGACGCGGACATCGAGCTGCTGGGCCGCCCGGGCGACGCCATCCGCGTCGCCGGCGTCGGCGGCGTCCAGCAACCGCTCGTAGTCCTCCTTGGGAAATTTGGCGTCGACGGGGAGCCAGACCGGACCCTCGTCATCGGCCCGCCCGGGCAGCTTCACCGCATACTCCACCCGGTCGTTGCTCCCCGGCCGCGTGGCGACGTTGACGGCGAACTGGTCCGGGTTCAGGATCTGCTCCAGCAGGTTGCCCAGGGCGATCTCGCCCCAGATGCCGCGGGTCTTGACGTTGGTCAGCACCCGCTTCAGGTCGCCCACCCCGCTCGCCAGCGCCTGCATCTCGCCCAGGCCGCGGTAGACCTGCTCCAGCCGTTCCGAGACCTGCTTGAACGAATCGCCGAGGCGCTTTTCCAGTGTCCCCTGCAACTTCTCATCCACGGTGCGGCGCATCTCCTCGAGCCGCGTGGCGTTGTCGCTCTGGATCTGGGACAACTTCTGCTCCACCGCCCCGCGCAGGCCGTCGTGCTTCTGCTCCATGGTGCCGATGAGTTGCTCCAGGCGCTGGGAGAAGAGCTCCAACTGCTGCCGCTGGGCCTGGGTGATCTCGCCCAGGCTGCGCAGCATGCCGTCACCGGTGGCGTTGAGCCGGCCGCCCACCTCCTCGCGCAGCGCCCGGGCCTGCCGGTCCTGCTCCTCGCGGTTGCGGCCGAACTCCTCGAGCACCGCCCGCTCCGTGCGTTCGACCTCCCGGCCGAGGGTCTCGACCCGCCGGGCCAGCTCGTCCGCCTGCCGCCGATCGCCGGCGATCCGCCGATAGAGGACGACCAGAAGCACCACCGCCGCCAGCACCCCCATCAGTGTCAGCAACCCCATCAACTCCCCCATGCCGGTCACCTCAGATGATGATTCCGCGATCCACGCCATGATAGCGGGACAGCCGTACCCGGCGCAACCCGAATGTCATCGGACGCGCCGAGACCAGCCCCGTTCGGATCCGTCGGTCACTCGGGTTTCGATAAGCCGTCAAGCCAACCGTGCGGCTGTCCGTGAAAACGGACCTGGTCAACGGATCGGCCATTGAAGCACCATCCCGCCAGGCGTGCCCCGCGTGTTTGCGCGAGACCGCCTGGTCGGGATGCACGTTCAATTGTCGCGACGGGAAGCGCCTTAGGAGGCCGCCGGCACGTCGGCCGTGCAGTGGGCGCACCGGGTGGCCTTGATGGAGATGGTGGAGCAGCAGTACGGGCACTCGCGAGTGTCCGGCGGCGCGGGCGGCGCTTCCCGCTTCAGTTTGTTGATGACGCGGATCAGCAAAAACATCGCGATGGCGACGATGAGGAAGCTGATGATGGTGTTGATGAACTTGCCGTAGTTCAGCGTGACAGCCCCCGCCTTCTGCGCGTCGGCCAGCGACGCGAACGGGCCGGCGGTGGTGGCCGACTCCTTCAGCACCACGAACAGGTTGCCGAAATCCACATTGCCCATCAGCATGCCGATGGGCGGCATCACCACGTCCGCCACCA
>CALAMB010000026.1 GCA_937925645.1 uncultured Acidobacteriota bacterium | reverse complement strand
GCCCGGCGTCGGTCAGGGGACCGATGGCCACGCGCTTGAGCTGGAACACCGGGTGATGGATCGCCTCGAACATTCGGCGGAGCTGGCGGTTCCGCCCCTCGAACAGGGTGACCTTGAGCCAGGAGTGGGAATGGGCCTTCTCGCGGGTTTTGGCGATCTCGCACGGGGCGAAGCGCTCCCCGTCGATGGTGATCCCCCGGCGCAGGCGGTCCAGCTTGGCCTCGTCGGGGGTGCCCGCCACCTTGACCAGGTACACCTTGGGGCAGTGGGTGCCGGCCCGCTGGATGCGGTACGCGACGGCGCCGTCGTTGGTGAGGATCACCAGGCCGGTGGAATCGAAGTCCAGCCGGCCCACCGGGTAGACCGGGGTTTTCGACTTGACCAGGTCCAGCACCGTGGGCCGGCCGCCGGGATCCGACACGGTGCACAGGTAGTAGCGCGGCTTGTTCAGGAGCAGGTACACCTTGGCCGGTTCGGCCTTGAGCGGCTTGCCGTCCACGGTGACGCGGTCGGCGGCCGCGTCGGCCTGCGCGCCGAGCGCCACCGCCCGGCCGTTCACGGCCACGCGGCCCTCGCGGATCAGCTCTTCCGCCTTCCGCCGCGACATCCCGAGGCAGCGGGCGAGGATTTTCTGGACGCGCTCCATGCGCTCATCCCTCCGCGTCGAAGCCGGGGAGCAGGTCCTCCTCCGGCGCCGCCGGGGAACCGACGGTCCGGATCCCCTCGAGCTTGAGATCGAACAGGTCCTTCTGGCGGACGTGGTCGGCCTTGTCGCCGAAGATGTCCTCGAACTCCTCCAGCGAGGGGAGTTCCTCCAGCGAGCCGAGGCCGAAATAGGTCAGGAATTCCCGGCTGGTCCCGTACTGCATCGGCGAACCCAGCACCTTCTTGCGGCCGCGGGCGATGATGAGTTTCTTCTCCAGCAGGGTCTTGATCACCGCGGAGGATTTCACCCCGCGGATCTGCAGGATTTCGGGCACCGTGACGGGCTGCCGGTAGGCGACGATGGCCAGCGTTTCCAGCGCGGCCATGGACAGCTTGCACGCCGGACGCTCCTTGAGGAAACGCCGCGCCTGCTCGTGGTACTCCAGCCGTGTCGCCAACTGCCAGCCGCCGGCCACGAAGCGCAGCATCACGCCGCAGCCCGGCTCGTCGTACCGGCGCTGCAGTTCCGTCAGGGCCGCTTCGATGGCCCCGGGCTCGACGCCGGTGAACACCGGCCGGAATTGTTCCAGGGCCACCGGCTCGTCCGACACGAACAGGATCGCCTCGATGGCCGCTTTCAGGTCAACTGGGTTCATGGGATGTCGCCTTCCGGATGATCCATATCTCAGCAAAAAGTCCGTCCTGGCGCAGGCGCACGTCACGCATGCGCGCCAGTTCGAGCAGGGCCAGCATCAGCACGACGACGTGCGTGCGGGCCGGGCTGAGGCGCACCAGGTCGGTGAAGCGCAGCTTCTTCTGCTGCTCCAGCATCGCCCGCACCTGGGCGATCTTCTCCGCCACCGTGACGTTCTCCCGCTCCATCTCCAGGATGGCCCGCTCATCGAGCTGACGGAGCACGCTCTTGTAAGCCGCGATCAGGTCGAACAGCGACACCGACAGCAGCTCCTCCTCGGGCGGAACCACCTCCCGGATCCGGTCGGCGGTCATCACCCCCACTTCGATCTGCTCGCGCGTGTACAGCACCTGGGCGGCGTTCTTGAACTGCTCGTACTCCAGCAGGCGTTCCACCAGTTCCTGGCGGGGGTCCTCCGCAACCGCCTCATCGCCCTCGGGACCGGGTTCAGGCGGCAGGAGCATCCGGGACTTGATGTAGATGAGCGTGGCCGCCATCTCCAGAAATTCACCGGCCAGGTTGATGTTGAGGTCCTGGATCAGCTCGATGTACTCCAGGTACCGGGTGGTGATTTTGGCGATGGGAATGTCGTAGATGTCCACCTGTTCCTTGCGGATCAGATGCAGCAGGAGGTCCAGCGGCCCCTCAAAGTCGGGCAGTCGCACCTCGTGGCTTTCGCCGCGGTCGATGATGGTGGGCTGGATGACTTCGCGGGCTTCCGCCTGGCCGGCCCCGGCGGCGGCGGTTGCAGGTTGATCCGCGTCCCCCGCTTCGCCGCGGCCTTCTCCGCCATCGGCGACGGCCGGGGGAACGGCGTCCCCGACCGGCGTGGCGGACGCCTCGCCGTCGAACGAAGGTTCCGCGCCGGTGATAACCGGAGGGCCTCCGTCGGCGGTGCCATCGGGCGGAACCGGATCGTGGGTTGCCATTGGTTGATCGCCGCTGTCCGCGAGGGGGAATCCCGCCGCCCCGCCGGTTGCCGCGGCAGGCGCGCCGTCGGCGGATAAGTCGGTCAGGACCGGCCCGCTATCTTCCGCCATGTGCTCCCCGCCCGCGACGGCGGCGGGTTCCGGCGCTCCGCCCGCGTCCGCGCGGCGTTCCCCGCCGGCGGCCGGAGCGGACTGCGCCGTCCCGCCGTTTTCCGGCCGGCTGTCCCCGTGATCGATGAGGGTGGGCGGCATCCCGTCGCGGTCGTCCATGGCTACACGAAGGCGAACAGCAGCCGGACCACGTACAGGACCGGACTGATCACGACGCGGAGGATCCCGCTGATGAACAGCAGCATCAGGATGAAAAAGCCGAACGGCTGGATCTGCTCGTACACCGGCCGCAACGACGCCGGCAGGAAGTGTTCCAGGATGTGGCTACCGTCCAGCGGCGGCACGGGCAGCAGGTTGAACACCATCAGCAGCATGTTGATGTAGACGCCGTAGACGAAGAACATGAGCAGCGGGTCGGCGAACATTTCCGGCAGCGCAAAGGCCGCCCCCGACAGCTTCAGCGCCGCGTACGCGGCGAACAGGAGCACCGCCATGCCCAGATTGCTCAGGGGGCCGGCGAGCGAGATCAGCATGTTGTCCCGCGACGGGCGTTGCAGATGCATTGGATTCACCGGCACCGGCTTCGCCCAGCCGATGAGGGGAATCTGGTAGAGAAACGCCATGACGGGAAACAGCACCGTGCCGAACAGGTCCATGTGGGCGATGGGGTTGAGCGTCACCCGTCCCAGCAGCCGCGCCGTCGAGTCGCCCATCCGGTCCGCCGTCCAGGCGTGGGCGCACTCGTGCACCGTGAGCGCCAGCAGCAGCACCGGGTAACCCAGGAGCAGCAGGCCCCAGTTGGCGTTGGCCAGAAAGCCGGAGATGTCCACGCGCTTACTCCTTCAGCAACTCGCGGGCGATCACGAGGCGCTGGATTTCGCTGGTCCCCTCGTAGATGGTGGTCACGCGGGCGTCGCGGTAGAACCGCTCCACCGGGTACTCGCGGGAAAAACCGTACCCGCCGTGGATCTGGACGGCCTGGGCCACGACCTCGTTGGCCATCTCGGAAGCGAACAGCTTGCACATGCTGCTGTACCGGAAGATCCGGCGGTTCACGTCCTCCGTGCGGCTGGCGGCGTACAGCACCAGCAGTCGGGCGGCTTCGATTCGCGTCGCCATGTCGGCCAGCTTGAACTGGGTCGCCTGAAAGCCGGCCAGCGGCTGGCCGAAGGCCTCGCGGACCTTGGCGTAGCGCAGCGCCTCCTCGAAGGCGCCCTGGGCGATGCCGACGGCCTGGGCGCCGATGCCGGTGCGCGACGCGCAGAGCACCGAGAGCGCCACCTTGAGGCCGTCGCCCTCGTCCCCGAGGCGGTTGGCCGCGGGGATGACGCAGTTATCCAGCACCAGCTCGGAGGTCTTTGAGGAGCGGAGCCCCATCTTGTCCTCGACGGTGCCGGGCTGGAACCCCGGGGTGCCGGCCTCCAGGATGAAGGCGCTGATCCCCTTCGATCCCCGGCCGGGATCGGTCACGGCCAGGAGGATGATGGTGTCGGCCACCGGCCCGTTGGTGCACCACGCCTTGACCCCGTTGACGACGTACCGGTCGCCGTCGCGGACGGCGCGGCACTTCAGGTTCGCGGCGTCCGAGCCGGCCTGCGGCTCGGTCAGGGCGAAGGCGCCGAGCGCCTCGCCGCCGGCCATGGGCGGCAGGTACCGGCGCTTCTGCGCGTCGGTGCCCCACATCACGATGGGACAGGCGCCCACCGAATTGTGCACCGCCACCGTGACCGCCAGGGACGCGTCGACGCGCGCCAGCTCCTCGATGACCAGCGCGTAAGCGATTGGATCGATGTCGGCCCCGCCGTATTCCGCCGGGATCACCGCGCCCATGAAGCCCATGCCGCCAAGCTGCTGCAGCAGTTCGGCGGGGAAGTCGCTGTCGCGGTCCCGCGCGGCGGCGCCGGGCCGGACCTCGTGTTCCGCGAAGTCGCGGACGGTGCTCCGGACCAGCTCCTGTTCTTCCGTGAATTCAAAACGCAACGGCCGCCTCCCAAAGTGCTTCCCTTCAGATGGGGCGTTATTCTATCATAGGCCTGTCCCGTTTTCATTGCCGAATTGGGGGTGCGCCCATGGAAGACGTGGTGCAGGTGTTCAAGGCCGTGCTGAAAAAAGCGCTGGAAGTGGAGGCCTCCGATGCCCACCTCTGCGTCGGGTCGCCGTGGAAGTACCGCATCCACGGCCACGTGGTCCCCATCAAGCAGCTGCCGGCCCTCAAACCGGCCGACACCGAGACCATCGCCCGGCACATCCTCAGCGTCACCAACCTGGTCCACCCGGACGACCTCGACCGCTACATCTTCGACCTCAAGGACACCGACTGTTCCTACTCCCTGCCGGGGGTGTCCCGGTTCCGGGTCAACATCTGCCGCCAGCGGGGCACATTCTCCATCGTGCTGCGGCTGATCCCGTTCAACGTGCCCACCATCGAAACACTGGGGCTGCCCGAGGTGGTGCGCACCATCGCCCGGGAGGAGCGCGGCCTCGTGCTCGTGACGGGAATCACCGGCAGCGGCAAGTCCACGACGCTCGCGGCCATGATTGACGAAATCAATCAGTCCAAGCCGTGCAAGATCGTCACCATCGAAGACCCGCTGGAATACCTGCACCGCGAGAACATGGCGTCCATCATCCAGCGCGAGGTGGGCTCCGACACCGAGAGCTTCGGCAAGGCGCTCCGGGCGTCGCTGCGCCAGGACCCCGACATCATCCTCGTGGGCGAGATGCGCGACCGGGAAACCATCGACATCGCCCTGAAGGCGGCCGAGACCGGCCACCTGGTGCTGAGCACCCTGCACACGATGGACGCCCCCAAGACCATCCAGCGCATCGTCAGCGTGTTCGAGCTCAGTGAGCAGAAGACCGTCCGCCTGCGGCTGGCCGACGCCCTCATCGCGGTCGTCTCCCAGCGGCTGCTGCGGCGCAAGGACAAGGTGGGCCGCATCGCCGTGCTCGAGGTCATGCGGACCACCCTGACGATCAAGGATTTCATCGAGAACCCCGACAAAGAGGGGAGCATCAAGGATTTCATCGCCACCGGCCGCGACCAGTACGGCATGCAGACGTTCGACCAGCACCTGATGGAGCTGTACCGGGCCGACATCATCGACTTCGAGACGGCCAAGAGCGCCGCCACCAGCGCCTCCGATTTCGAACGCAACGTGGCGTTCACATAGGCGCACGGGGCGCGACGGCTCGGCCCGCCCGGGCGGGCCGGTGGCGACCGCCGATCCGCTCAGGAAGACGGCAAAAACCCGCCGAGGGGGGCTTGCGCCCCCCTGGCGAGTTTAAATTGGTGGTTTCGGTGATTAGCGCTCGAAGGTGTCGGCGGGACTACCAACGCCGCGGCCGCGGACCGGCATCGTTCCGGCGGGGCTGAGCTTCGTTCACCTTGATGGGGCGACCGTCGAGGTCGGCTCCGTTCAGAGCCTGGATGGCGGCCGTGGCCTGTTCATTGTTCGGCATGGTCACAAAGCCGAACCCGCGGGGGCGACCGGAGTCCCGGTCGGTGGGGATGGCCACCTCTTCCACGTCGCCGAACGCCGCGAATTTTTCGCGAAGCCGGTCTTCGTTGGTCGAGTAGCTCAGGTTGCCCACATAGATCTTCATGTCACTTCTCCTGTACGTGAGGCCACGGCGGCTGATAGCTGGCTCGGGCGTCACAAAAAATGGTCTGGCGCGCCCGTTTGGGGTCGACGCCGGGACGAATTATACACATTTCGTTTCAAAACCCAAGAAAAATTTTCATCAAAGCAAAAAATTTGTGCCGATCCCTCCGAATCCGCCATCCGCCTGATTCCGGACGCCGCCGGGAGGCGGTGCGCCGGGCGCGGCGGCCGGCGGCGTTGAAAAATCGGCCACCCCCTCTGGTGAAAGCTCTGCTAAAATATCGATTTGCCAATCAGGAGCGTCCGGCGATGACCGAAAACCTGACCCCGATGATGCGCCAGTACCACGACGTCAAGCGAAAGCTGCCCGGCAAGATCATCCTGTTCCGCCTGGGCGACTTCTACGAGATGTTCTTCGAGGACGCCGTCGTCGCCGCCCGGGAGCTCGAGATCACCCTCACCTCCCGCAACAAGGACAAGCACGGCCAGCCCGTCCCCATGTGCGGCGTGCCCCACCACGCCGTGGACGGCTACGTCGCCCGCCTGATCAAGAAGGGCTACAAGGTGGCCATCTGCGACCAGCTCGAGGAACCCCGCCCGGGCAAGCTGGTCAAGCGGGAGGTCACCCGGATCATCACGCCCGGCACCGTCACCGAAGACGTGATGCTGGACCCGAAGGACAACAATTTCATCGCCTGCGTCTTCCAGCGCGGCGACGGCTTCGGCGCCGCCTTTCTCGACGTGAGCACCGGCGACCTGCTGGTCACCCAGCAGACCGACGGCGAGACGGCCGCCCGGCTTGTGGTGGAGCTCAACCACTTCCAGCCCTCGGAGATCCTCTTTCCCAAGGCCAACGCGCCCCTCTTCCAGACCGGGACATTCGGCGCCATCCTGGACCGGTCGGCCCTGACCGAACAGGACGACTGGCTCTTCCACATCGATTTCGCCCAGCGGGTGTTTCTCGACAGCTTCAAGTCGGCCGCCCTCGACGGCTTCGGCCTCGCCGGCAAGGAGCTGGCCGTGAGCGCCGCCGGCGTCCTGCTGCACTACGTCCAGGAAGCCAACAAGCTGCCCATGGAGCACCTGCTCGCCTTCCAGTACTTCGAGGCGGCGGACTTTCTCAAGCTGGACACCGAGAGCGTCACGAATCTGGAGCTGATCCGCGCCCTCGACGGCGGCACGAAGCACACCCTGCTGCACACGCTGGATTTCACCGGCACGAACATGGGCGGGCGGCTGCTAAAAAACTGGATCCTGCGGCCGCTCATGGACCCCGCCCGGATCGCCGCACGCCAGGGCGGCGTCGCCGAACTGGCGGGCGGCTACCTGCTCCGCCAGCGTATCCAGGCGTGCCTGGGAGAGATCCAGGACGTGGAGCGCCTGCTGTCCAAGATCTCGGCCGGCATCGCCCGGCCGCGGGACCTGCTGGCGCTGCGCGGCTCGCTGGCCCAGTTCCCGCCGTTCCTCGATCTCGCCGCGCAGCTCGAGCGTCCCGTGTTCCGGGACGCCGTCGGGCGGTTCGATCCGCTGGCCGACGTCCACGACCTGCTCCAACGCGCCATCCACGACGATCCGCCCCCGACCCTCAACGAGGGCGGCGTGATCAAGGCCGGCTACTCGGCCGAGCTGGACGAGCTGCGCGAGATCTCGCGCGGCGGCAAGCACTTCATCGCCCGGCTGGAGGCCCAGGAGCGGGAGCGGACCGGCATCGGCACCCTCAAGGTGGGCTACAACCGCGTCTTCGGCTACTACATCGAAGTCACCCGGGCCAACCTGGCGGCGGTGCCGGCCGCTTACATCCGCAAGCAGACCCTGGCCAACGCCGAGCGATTCATCACCGAGGAGCTGAAGGAGTACGAGGAGAAAGTGCTTTCCGCCGAGGACCAGATTGTCCGCCTGGAGCGGGAGCTGTACGCGGACATCCGGCAGCGCCTGATGGAACAGTTCCCCCGGATCAAGGCGTCGGCCCAGGTGGTCGCGCTGGTGGACGTGCTGGCCTCGCTGGCCGAGGCGGCGGTGCGCCACGTCTACCAGCAGCCGCTGGTGGACGACTCGCCCGTCATCCAGATCACCGGCGGCCGCCACCCCGTGATCGAGCACATCGAGCCCGCCTTCATCCCCAACGACTGCCTGCTCAACGACGCCGACCACCAGTTGGTGATCCTCACCGGGCCCAACATGGGAGGCAAGAGCACCTATCTGCGCCAGACCGCGCTCATCGCCATCCTGGCCCAGATGGGCTCGTTCGTGCCCGCCGAATCCGCCCGGATCGGCCTGGTGGACCAGATCTTCACCCGCGTGGGCGCCTCCGACAACCTGGCCCGCGGGCGCTCCACGTTCATGGTGGAGATGGTGGAGACCGCCGGCATCCTGCACACCTGCACGCCGCGCAGCCTGATCCTGCTCGACGAGGTGGGCCGGGGCACCGCCACCTTCGACGGGCTGTCCATCGCCTGGGCCGTGGCCGAGTACCTGCACAACACGCCCGCCCACCGGGCCCGGACGCTCTTTGCCACCCACTACCACGAGATCACCCGCCTGGCGGCCCTCTACCCGGGCATCCAGAATTACTGCGTCACGGTCAAGGAGGGGATGGGCGAGATCGTGTTCCTGCGAAAGGTGGCGCCGGGCACCGGCAGCCGCAGCTACGGAATCGAGGTGGCCCGGCTGGCGGGCATGCCGCCGACAGTGCTGGAGCGGGCCGGGACCATTCTCAAGAAGCTGGAGCGCAAGGAAATCGACCTGGCCGCCACCCCGCGCGGCAAGGGCCCGGAGGATGAGATCATTGCCGAGATCCAAAAGCGACTCTTCTGAGTGGATGGAAGCGGCCCTGGCCGAAGCCCGCGCGGCCGCCCGCGAGGGGGAGGTCCCCGTGGGCTGCGTCGTCGTGCTGGACGGCCGGGTCATCGCCGCCGACCACAACCGGACCATCCAGTTGGGCGACCCCACCGCCCACGCCGAGATCCTGGCCATCCGCCGGGCCGCCGTGGCGGCGGGCAACCACCGCCTGACCCGGTGCGAGCTGGCGGTGACGCTGGAGCCGTGCGCCATGTGCGTGGGCGCGTGCGTGCAGGCCCGCCTCCATCGGGTGATCTACGGCGCCGCCGATCCGCGCTGGGGGGCGCTCGGTTCCCGACTGGACCTCGGACGCCCGGGGTTGTTCAACCACGATCTCGCCGTGGCCGGCGGGATTCTCGCCGAACCGTGCCGGGAGCTGTTGCAGGAATTTTTCCGCCGGCGCCGCGGCTCCCGGCCCGCCGGCGACCGGCGTCAGGACGGATCATGCGCGTCATCCTGAAGATCCAGCCGTACCTCCTGCTCAAGTACGCCCTGCTGCTGGCGCTGGTCGTGGCGGTGGCGGCGGGGGGCGGCTGCCTGTACGTCTACAGCCGCTACGCCCGCCTCGTGGACAAGGCGCTGCTCGTCCGGCCGTGGGACCGGACGCCCACCGTGTACAGCGCGCCCGCCCGGCTTTTTCCCGGGCAGCGTCTCACCGCTTCGGCTCTGGCCAACCTGCTCTACCGCCGGGGCTATCTCCGCTCGTCCCGGCTGGACCGCCCGCCGGCGTTCACCATGGCCCTCGACGGGCAGTCCGTCACCATCGCCAACGAACGGGACTGGGCGGTGATGAAGCCCTCGCCGCCGGTCCCCGTGCGGGTGGAGTTCGCGGAGAACCGGGTCGCCCAAATCGTTTCAGCCGGCGGCGCGTCCCTGCCGGCGTTCCTCGTCCGGCCGGCGGTACTGGCCGCCCAGCAGGCCGGGCGCCGCCGGGCGCGGGTGCCGTTCGGCGAGCTGCCTCAGAACCTGGTCTACGCGGTGCTCGCGGCCGAGGACCAGCATTTCTTCACGCACGGCGGCATCGACTGGCAGGGCATCCTGCGCGCGTTTTCCCGAAACGCCCAGGCCGGCGGCATCCGCGAGGGCGGCAGCACCATCTCCCAGCAGCTTTCCAAGAACCTCTTCCTGACGACGGAGCGAACGGTCAACCGCAAGTTCGCGGAAGCCATGATCGCGCTGATCCTCGAGACGCGGCTGTCCAAGGAGCAGTTGTTCGAGATTTACGCCAACGACGTGTATCTCGGCCAGTGTGCCACGTTCTCGGTGTACGGTCTGGCCGAGGCGGCGGAGCTGTACTGCAGCAAGAGCGTCCGGAACCTGGACCTGGCCGAGTGCGCGCTCCTGGCCGGCCTGATCCGCTCCCCCAACTGGACCCAGCCCCTCCGCCACCCGGAGGCCGCCCGCCGCCGGCGCGACCAGGTGCTGGCGGCCATGGAAGACGCCGGCTTCATCCTGCGGCCCGAGCGCGCCACCGCCGCCGCCCGGCCGCTGCCGGCCGCCAACGCGGCGCTGCTTGGGGCCGCCAAGGCGCCGTATTTCCTCGATTACCTGGCCGCCCAGCCGGCCCCCGTCCCGGCGCCGGACGGGGGCGCCCCGGTGGTGATGACTTCCCTGAACCTGGAGCTGCAGCAGGCCGCCGAGACGGCCCTGCAGGCGGGGACCGACCGGGTCCGTGCCGTCCTCCGGGGCAAGTACCCGGACGAGCCGGCGGATTCCTTCCAGGCGGCCTTCGTGGTCCTGGACGCCGCCAGCGGGGAGATCCTGGCCATGGCCGGCGGCCTCGACTACACCGCCTCCGCGTTCAACCGGGCCGCGTCGGCGCGGCGCCAGGCCGGCTCCGTCATCAAGCCGTTCGTCTTCGCCCGGTTGCTGGACCTGGCCCGACGACCGGCCGGTCCCGCGCTCACCGCCGCCAGCGTCGTGGTCGACCGGCCGTGCACGATCCGGTACGGCGGCCGCGCCTACCGTCCCCACAATTACCGCAACCAATACCACGGTCCGGTGACCATGAAGACGGCGCTGGCCAAGTCGCTCAATGCGGCCACGGTCCTCTTCGCCCAGCAGGGCGGCTTCCCGGAGGCGGCGGACGCGGTCAACCGGCTCGGCTTCTCCGGCCGGGCCGTCCCCTACCCGTCCACCGCGCTGGGCACGGTGGACGTCTCGCCGCTGGAGGTGGCTGCGGCCTACACCGTGTTCCTCAACGGCGGACGCCGCCGGCCGCCCAGCCCCTGGCGCGCCGGCACCGCGGCCGCGCCGGCCGCCGGCCCGGAGGTCTTCAGCCCGAAATCGGCTTTCATCGTTCTGGACATGATGCAGGCGGCGGTGGCGCGCGGCACCGCCCAGAACATCGGTCGGCAGGGCATCACCCTGCCCGTGGCCGCCAAGACCGGCACCGCCCGGGACGGGTGGTTCGTGGGCCTGACCGGCAACCTGATCGGCTGCGCCTGGATGGGTTATGACGACCACCGCGAGTTCCCGCTCAGCGGCGGCGAGAGCGCCCTGTTCGTCTTCACCGAATTTCTCAGCCGGGCCGTCGACGTCTACCCCGTGTCGCCCCTGGCGCCGGAGCCGCCGCCCGGGTTGACGCCGCGCACGGTCTGCCCCGTCACGGGGCGTCTGGCCCGGCCCCGCTGCCCGGCTCCCGAGACAAGTTGGTTCGTCGCCGGCACCGAGCCCCGAGAAACTTGCCTTTCATCGCATTAAGTTGATACAATTGTGCTTTATGGACAAACCCGCGGTCGATTCCATCGAGGGCAAGAAGATCCGCGACTTCATCACCCTGAAGCCGTACGACGGCGTGTACTCGCTCGAGGGCTTGTCGCAGGAAAATATCATCCAGTCCTACATCTTCACCGACGAATCCACGCAGAACTTCATCGCGCTGTTCCAGGAGCTGATCAAGGAACCGGGCACGGAACGCAAGTCGTTCATCCTGTCGGGTGACCGCGGCGTGGGGAAAACCCATTCGTTGGCGGTGATCCGGGAGGTGCTGCAGTCGCCGGCCGCCGGCCGCCTGATCCAAAGCCGGGAAATCCAGCAGGTCATCGCCCGGCTGAACCGGAAGCATTTCGTCGTCGAGATCCACTGCCAGCCCACCCAGGAGGAATCCCTCAAGGAGCTCTTCTACCAGGCCTTTGCCGAAAGCTACCGGCGGGATTGTCACGACGAGCTGCCGCCCATGGACCACTGGCTGGAGCTGGAGGACTCCGACGAGCAGATCCGGTTCATTTGCGACTTCATCCCCGAAGGCCGGGAGATGCTGATCCTGCTGGACGACATCTCGGAAAAACTCCTCGCCTACCGCAACGTCACCCGGATCACCGCCGACCTGGAATTCGTGCTGACCATCGCCCTGGCCACCAGCATGTATCCGGTGTTCATGGTGGCGACGTTCTTCGACCACCTGCTCAATCCGCCGTCGTTCAACACCCGCTACCAGAACATCCACCAGAAGATCGTCGAGTACCAGCTCCCCGGCGCGTTCATCATCCAGCACATCACCAAGCGCAACGTCCTCGACCTGGCCAACCGCAACATCATCGTCAAGACCGACCTGCAGCGGCGGCAACTGCTGGACATCTACGCCCACCTGAAACAGACCGTGCCCTACTTCCGCCACGATCCCCAGCTCTTCCTGGATCTGTACCCGGTCCACCCGGTCGTCTTCCAGGTCAGCTTCTACCTGCACCGCTACATCAAGAATTTCTCCCTGCTCCCGTTCATCTATTCCACGGCCAGCAAGATCATGGGGTACCGCTGCTCGGCCCTGGCCACCATCGACCTCGTGTTCGACCTGCTGTACCACGAATTCAAAAAGGTCCCCGACCTGCAGATCGCCCTGCAGTCGTTCGAGACCATCCAGAAGGACACCATCCCCAACCTGCCCGTGGGCCAGCGGCTGCTGGCCCGCCTGGTGCTGAAAGCCGTGTTTCTGCTGAGCATCACCGAGGAGTGCCGCCCCACCATCGAAAACGTGATCGACGCGCTCCTGCTGTCCGACTACCAGAACAAGCCCGTCACCACCGACGACATCGCCCAGATCCTCTTCTTTTTCGAGGAGCAGGCGCCCCAATGCCTGCGCAAGATCCAGCAGGAGCAGGGGCTGGAGTTCCAGCTCGTCACCATCGATCACACGTCCCTCGACTACGTCATCCACGAAGTGCTTAAGGAGGACGCCGGCCTGGACGAGAAGATCCAGCGCCTGATCTATCAGAAGGCGATCCTGGTGCTGCCCGGCATGAACCTGACCCGTGAGAACATCAACCAGCCGATCTCCAGCGAAACCCTCAGCATCTCCTGGCGGGGCACCGCGCGTCGCGGCGTCGCCTGCTGGGCCGAGCGGTACGAGCAGATCCATGTGACGCCCCTGAAGCTCCGCACCCAGTCGCTGCTTCAGGAATTGGCCGACAAGACCGACACCGAGGACTGGTGCGACACCTTCCCTGAGGGCTTGCCATTGCCGGCCGGCACGGTCGAAACCGGCACCGCCTACGGTGTGGCCAAGTCGTATGACTGGCAGCTCTGGATCCTGTCGCCGCATCGCGAGAAGTGGCCGCTGAAAACCATCCGGGAGCTGGTCACCCAGTATCCCCAGCTGCTGATCCTCCAGCCGGGCCTGCTCACCCCCGAGGAGATCCAGCGCTTCGCCGTGGCCGCCGTCCTGCAGACGGAAGAGCACCGCTACCGCTTCTTCGACATGGAGGAAGAGTACCAGAACCGCCTCCGGGCGGTGGACGAGGAGATCCGCACCATCCTGCAGAAGAAATATTTCGCGGACGGCATTCTCCACTACAACCAGACGTCCCAGTGCCTGGTCGACGGCTGCCCGGAGCCGGAGCAGCTGCTTCAGTTTCTGGAGCAACTGCTGGTGGAGGTCTACGACGAGTACTTTCCCCTCCATCCCAAGCTCGACACTCTGGACCTTGCCGAAAACCGAACTCAGGCCGCGGAGATCTTTCTCCGCAAGGAGATCGACCGGCCGGAGGGCCGCGAGTTCGCAGAAAAAATCCTCCTGCCCCTCCATCTGGTCAAACAAGCCGGCAACACGTACCGCTTCGAACCGGAATCCGACAATTTCCTCGAATCCCAGTTCATCTCCGAAGTCATCTTCCTGATCGGGTCGTACCCGCAGATCACTTTCCCGCTGGCCTTCTTCTACAAGTCGTTCGCCAACTCACCCTACGGCCTGAATCAGTCGTTGGTGGACGTCATCCTCATCGCCCTGGTGGCGGCGGGCAAGATCAAGATTTTCCAGAAAAACAAGGCGGACCTCGACGTGCTCAACCGCATGAGCCTGTCGGGCGAATTCGACCTGACCTATTTCGATTCGGTCCAGGCCATCGAGGAGAAGGTGCTCCCCCTGCCGGAGCTGCTGCAGTGGGGCTACATTCTGTGCAACACCCAGATCGAGGCCACCGGCGGCATCACGCAGTCGCGCAAGCATCTCAAGAACCTGCTTCCGGAATGGCTGGATTTCGAGCGGTGCAACTCGCTGGAGCAGATGCTGCAGCAGATCCCGAACGAGATGGTGACCACGCTGCTGTGGCGGGAGCTGCAGGCGTGCCACCGCAACGCCAAGGCCATCGAGAACATCGTCGAGAACATCGTCAACCAGCAGTACAACCTGGATGACGGCCTGGCCCTGCTGGCCCGCACCTTCTCCAACAACCTGAAGGCGTTCCAGTCGGTCCTCAAGGAAATCAGCAACATCCGGGATTTTCTGCAATGGATGCCGGTCTTCCAGGATACGAAGAGCTACATCCTGACCTCCGACAAGACCGGCGACCAGGCGATCGAGAACCTCCGGCTGGAGCTGTCGAATTTCTTCGAGCGGCCCACCAAGCTCATCGATGCGGCGCGGCGCGAGTACTACCAGGAAAAGTTCCGGCTCTTCAAGCAGGCGTACATCCAGCACTATCTGGCGGTCCACGACCGGCAGCTCAACGGCCTCACCGAACAGGGCGAACTGGCGCGCCTCATGAAGACCGAATGGTGGAAGAACCTGCCGAAGCTCGCCCGGGTGATCATGATCAACCCGTACTGCGTCAAGTCGCTGTACCGGGTGATGGCCATGCTCCAGGAGCGGGAGTGCGATTTCCCCACCGCGGCGATCCTGGAGCGGTTCCCCCGCTGCCTGTGCGGCTTCCGCATGAATTCCACCACCAACGTGGAGTCGCTGATCAACCGGATCATCGACACCGTCGAGAAGATGAAGGTGGAGTACCAATCCTTCTTTTCCACCTACCGGAAAATGGTGATCCGGGAACTACAGAAGATCTCGTCCGTGGACGACAACGTGGCCCGCGAGGTGGTCAACTGCATCAACGGCAACCTGGATGTGCCCATCTCGCTGGATGCCCTCAAGCTCATCAGTTTCATCCTCAAGCGCAAGATCAAGGTGGTGTCGCTCCAGGCGCTGAACGGCGAGACCGTGGATCGGGCCATGCCCCGCGACGAGTTCATCCAGAACCTGTCGCGCACGCTGAAGGAACTCGAAGAATCCCGCGAACTGTACTTCATGCTCGAGGGCGAGCTTTGAGGCCGCCCGGGTGGCCGGCCGCCTCGGCGGCCCTGCTCCTCGGCCTCGGCTTCGGCCTGTTAGCCGCCGCGCCCGCCAAACCCGATCACCAGGCGCTGGCCGGCCGGTGCGAGGCCAAGATCATCCAGCTCAAGTCGCAACACCCCCCGTCGACGATCCGGGTCACGGAGGACGAGGTGAACGCCTACATCGCGGTGCACCGGGAACAGCTGTTCCACTCGGCCGCCCGCGACGTCCGGGTGCGGCTGGAAAAGGACCGCGTGCACGCCCGGGTGACCGCCGACCTGGCGCGCGCGAAGATCAAGCTGGAGTCCCCGCTGCACCGGGCCTTCGTCTGGATTCTTTCCGGCGAGCATCGGTACGAGGCGCAGATCCACTTCCGCTCCGACAAAGGCGTGGGCCGCTACCGGGTGGAACAGCTCAAGGTGGACGGCATGACCCTGCCCGACAGCCTGGCGGCATTCCTGGCCGGTCAGGCCGGCCGGCTCAACCAGCCGCCCATGCCGCCCGACAAGGACTTCCCTCTCCCCTATCATCTCAGGCGCTGCGAGGTGCAGCCGAAAGCCTTCGTCTGCTATCCGCATCCGCGGTGAACCCGGTGCCGGGCGGCCCGGTCCGCTGCGGACAGACAGGTTCGGTTCCCGGCCCTCCCCGCCTCACACCTGGTCCAGCAGGTGGCCCATTTTGTCTTTCTTGGTCTTGAGGTAATGGCTGGACCGCTCGTCGGGCGGCATCTCCAGGGGGATGCGGTCCGCGACGCGGATCCCCGCCGCCTCCAGCGAGCGAATTTTCGACGGATTGTTGGACAGCAGCCGCACCTGGCCCACGCCGAGGCAGCGGAGGATCTCGCCGCACGCCGCGTACTCGCGCAGATCGGCCTCGAAACCGAGCATCTCGTTGGCTTCCACGGTGTCCGCGCCCCGGTCCTGAAGCTGGTAGCTCAGCAGCTTGTTCAGGATTCCGATTCCGCGCCCTTCCTGGAGCTGGTAGATCAGCAGGCCGCAGCCGGACTCCTCGATGCGGCGCAGCGCCGTCTGGAGCTGGTAGCCGCAGTCGCAGCGCCGGGAGCCCAGCGCGTCGCCGGTAAGGCATTGCGAGTGGATGCGGAGCAGCGGAACGGCCTCACCGTCAAGCCGCCCCCGCGCCAGGACCACAAACGGCTCGCCCGAGGGCTGGTGCTCGAAGCCGAGGATCTCGAAGTCCCCGAACCGGCTGGGGAAATCGGCCCGGGACACGAGCCGGACAGCCGGCGGGGGATCAGGGGTCGCGTTCATCTCATCACCTTGATGGTTCAAGCCTTCCAACCGGCGGATTGTATCATTTCCATTAACATCCCCCAAGC
>CALAMB010000025.1 GCA_937925645.1 uncultured Acidobacteriota bacterium | reverse complement strand
CGACCACCGACATCTACACTCTTTCCCTACACGACGCTCTTCCGATCTGGTGCACGCGCGACTGGAGCGGCTGGAGGCCGCGGCGCCCGTCCGGCTGGACGACTTCGGCCCCACTGACCGGCCGCTCGTCGAAGCCGCCCTCCTCTTCGATTTCTTCTACCGGCACCAGGCGCCGTTCGACGACCATATCCGCCGCCAGCTCGCTGCCAGCGACGCGCCGCTGGCGGTGCCGTTCGCCCGGGCCGCCCTGGCGGAGCTCCAGCGCCGCGGGTTCTCCGCCGCCGCCGCCGGCCGATACCTGGCGCTCTGCTTTCAACTGCGCCGCGCCTTCTACTTCATCCACGAGTCGCTGCTGGGCGAAAGCCCGTGCATGGGCCGGCTGCGGCGCGAGCTGTGGAACAACGTGTTCACCTGCGACCTGGGACTTTACAGCCGCTGGTTGTGGCGCCGGATGGAGGACTTTTCCACCCTGCTGCTCGGCGAGACGGGCACCGGCAAGGGGACCGCCGCCGCGGCCATCGGCCGGTCCGGCTTCATCCCGTTCGACTCGCGCCGAGGGGCGTTCGTCGAGAGCTTCACCCGGTCGTTCACGGCGCTGAACCTGTCGCAGTTCGCCGAGGGGCTCATCGAGTCGGAGCTGTTCGGGCACCGCAAGGGCGCCTTCACCGGCGCGGCAGAGGACCACCGGGGCGCCCTGGCCATGTGCAGCCAGCACGGCGCGGTCTTTCTCGACGAGATCGGCGAGGTGCCGGCCACCATCCAGATCAAGCTGCTCCAGGTGCTGCAGGAGCGCGCCTTCACGCCGGTGGGGAGCCACGCCCGCGAGCGGTTCGCCGGCCGGATCATCGCCGCCACCAACCGGCCGCTGCCGGAGCTGCTCGCCGGCGGCCGTTTCCGGGCGGACTTCTACTACCGCCTCTGCTCCGACACCATCGTGGTGCCGCCGCTCCGGCAGCGCCTGGCCGAGGAGCCGCGGGAACTGGCGACGCTGGTGGCGGCCACGGTGGCGCGGCTGCTGGGCCAGCCCGCGACCGAGCCCGTCGAGGTCGTCCTGGCGGCGATCCGGGAGAGCCCGGGGCCTGATTACGGCTGGCCCGGCAATGTCCGGGAGCTGGAACAGTGCGTGCGGCGCGTTCTGCTCAAGCGGCGGTACGACGGTGTGCCGGCCGTGCCGGCCGGCGACACCGCCGCAGAGCTGGCCGCGGCCATGCGCGACGGCCGGCTCACGGCGAGGGAACTGCTGTCAGGTTACGCGCGCGTCCTCCACGCCCGGCTCGGCTCCTACGGCGAGGTGGCCCGCCGACTGGATCTCGACTGGCGGACGGTGAAAAAATATCTGGAGGACGATCCGGCGGCACCGGTACGGGGTGGAGCGTAACGTCGAACCGCCGAGGCGCAGAGGCGCGGGGAAGGAGAATCCGGAACAGGTCCGGACCCGCTCTTGCCCTGCGTCTCGACGGCTCGGCCGCTCAAACGAACAGGGACGGTTGGCCGCTCACTTTCTGCGCTTGAACGGACGCTCGGCCGGCCTTTCAACACCGCGGCGCGGCTCCCGTTCCGGGATCTGTCCCGACATGATGAGTTCGGCCACGGGGCCGCGGCCCACGTAGCGCGCCAGCGCCGGTGGCGGAGTCGAATGCGTGTCGCCGCGCTTCGGCGGGCGGGCCCCGCTCCGCTGTTCCTCGACGCCGCCGGCGGCGGGGCGATCCCGGCGGACTGCCTGGTTCCCGTGTCCGGCCTGGTGGCGGCGTTCGGACTGGCTCGGATGTTCGAACTGGCTCCGTTGCCCGGTCTGGCCCCGTTGCCCGGCCTGGGCGCGGCGCTCCGCCTTGGCGCGGGCCCGGGCCCGATCCTCGGACTTGCGGGCGCGGATGGCGGCGATGCGGTCGGCCAGCGGCACTTCGAACCGCCCCTGGGCCGGCTGCTTGTAATCGAACTCGGCCACCTTCTCGCGGTAGATCCGGCGGCCGATGCCGCGCTCGACGGCCCGCAGGCCGTCCTCCTCATCGGGCGCCACCAGGGTGTAGGCGCAGCCGACGGCGTCGGCCCGGGCGGTACGGCCCACCCGGTGGATGTAATCCTCGGCCGAACCGGGCACGTCGAAGTTCACCACCAGGTCCAGCCCCGTCACGTCGATCCCCCGGGCGGCGATATCGGTGGCCACCAGGACCGGGTACCGGCCGGTGCGGAAACCCTTCATCGCCTCGTCCCGCTGGGACTGACTGCGGCTGCCATGGATCCGGGCGACGCCGAAGCCCTGGTTGGCCAGAAAGTCGGCCAGCCGGTTGGCCCGGTGCCGGGTCCGGGTGAAGGCCAGCACGCGCCGCGGCGTCTCCCGCCGCAGGATTTCCGCCAGCAGGCGGGTCTTCAATTCGGTCGGAACCGCGTAGGCGCGGTGGGTGATGCCGCGGGCCGGGGCCGGCTGCGGCTCGATGTGGATCGCGACCGGATCGCGGAGCATCCGCCGGGCCAGGTCCATGATGGTCTCCGGCAGCGTGGCCGAGAACAGCATGGTCTGACGCTCGACGGGCAGACGACCCAGGATCCGCCGGATGTCGGGGATGAACCCCATGTCCAGCATGCGGTCCGCCTCGTCCAGGACCAGGCACTCCAGCCGGCCCATCTTCGCGTAGGGATGCTGCAGGTGATCCAGCAGGCGGCCCGGCGTGGCCACCAGCACGTCCACGCCGGCGCGCAGCGCCTGCTCCTGCGGCCCCGCGGACACGCCGCCGTACACGGCGGCGCCCCGCAAGCCGGTGCCGGCGGCCAGGGCGCGGAAGTGGTCGAGGATCTGCACCGCGAGTTCCCGCGTGGGCGCCAGGATGAGGGCGCGCGGGCCGCCGCGCGGGCCGCCGCGCGGGCCGCCGGGCGCGCCGCCGGCCAGGCGGTTCATGATGGGCAGGAGAAAGGCGGCGGTCTTGCCGCTGCCAGTGACGGCGGTGGCCATCAGGTCGCGCCCGTTCAGCAGTACCGGAATGGCCTGGTGCTGGATGGGAGTGGGCCGGGCGAAGCCCAGCTTCTGCACCGCCTGCAGCAGGACCGGGGGCAGGCCCAGTCCGCTGAACGAGACATCAGCACCAGCGGCCGGAATGGCGGATTGGTGGGGTCGGGCGGTCATCGGGCCAGTCGCCGCGGCGGTCTTTTGGGCGGCGGCGGGGGGCTCGGAAATGGAAGTGGGAAAACGGGACATACTGCTCCTTGAATATGCTCTGCGGGGCGCGGCAGGCGCGCCTGTGGCAGACAGGGCGTCTCGCCCTGGTGTTGTTCCGGCTGATTCGGGGGCTGAATAAACGGTAGGGTGCCGGTGGGCCGCCGCTTATCTCCGGGAGTATGGGAAATTCGGCGAACCAGGCTCCGTAGCAGGCAAACCGTCCGGGACTCCGGTAGCAAACAGGGAGGCACCTTATCACGGGCGCAGCAGAATAGATACAACTATTTTCATCTTTCGGATTATTGGTAATTGCTGATTGCGTATTTGTTATTGGCTATTTGGGGTCGAGGCGGGTAGTGTCGGGACTCGGGGACCTGGGACCTGGGAGCTGGGTTCTGGGACCTGACCGTGTTTCGGACTTCGGAAATCGGACTTCGGATATCGGATGTCGCCCCGGCACACTCTGCTGCGACTCCAAATAGCAGATAACAAATAAGCAATCAGCAATAACCAATAATCCGAAATGACCAATGACAAGTGACCAATGAAAAATGATCAATGATGACCATGCATCTCCCATTCACCCATTTACCCATTCACCGAAAAAAACAGGGCCCCCGGAGGAGCCCTGCGATTGACGAGACGCAATCGTCAGATCAGGCGTTCACTTTCAAACAACCCGTTAGAACTCGAACCGGAGCGAGAAGCGCATGTTGAACGGCCGCTGGAAGGCGGTGAGCGGGGTGTCCGGGTTGTTGGCCGAGCCGGGCGACAGGTAGTCGACGTTGAGCACGCCGGGGGCGTCCTCGTAGTCCTCGTTCACGGCGACCACCCGCTTGAAGTTGGCCACGTTGAACATGTCGAGGGCCAGGCGCAGTCTGTAGTTGTCGCCGAAGCTGATTGGATAGCCGATGTGGACGTCGATGGCGTTGATCCACTCGGTGCGCCCCTCGGAGCCGCGCGGGGTGATGGGGATCTCGCCGGCGTTCTCGTAGGCCGGGTGGGCGTTGAGCCGATTGATGGGCGCGCCGCTGGTGGAGCGGAAGCCGAGTCCCATGGTGAGCTGGTTGGAGAAGGTGTACGAGCCGTTGAAGTTCAGGATGTGGCGCCGGTCGGTGTTCAGGTAGCCGGGCACGTACAGGTAGCCGTCGTACTCGTCGCTGCGGAAGTCATAGAGCGAGGTGATGTTGGCGTCGTCCTGGCCGTTGTCGTTGCGGAACAGGCCCTCGTAGTTGCCCCACAGCTTGGACAGGCGGTAGTTGGCCAGGAACTGGAAGCCCTGCGCGAACCGTTTCTCCAGGGTCAGCTCCAGCGCCGTGTAGGACCGCTTCGGATCGGCGAAGCCGTCGCCGATGCCGTCGGAGCCCACCTCGCCGGTGTCGTTGATCACATAGTCGCTGGTGTAGCTCGGATTGGCGATGACGTAGGTGTAGTTCGTGTCGTCCTCGAGATACTGGCTGATGGTCAGAGTGCCCGTGTCCTCGAGCATCCGGCCCACCTCGCGCCAGATGTAGCGGGCGCCCAGGCTCAGGCTGGGATCGAGCTGGTGGTCGAAACCCAGCACAAATTCGTTCTGGTACATGGTCTTGGTTTCGGGCACCACGTAGGTGGGGTTGGCGCCGGTGCGGGTGATGGCCGGCGTGTCGGGGAGCTGGTCGTTCACGACTTCGTCGGCCATGGGCCGGCCCTGGGCGTCGTAGGCGACGCTCCACCAGGCGTTGGTGACGCCGATTTCGGAGCTCAGGGCGCGGACGGCCATGTCGTTGGGGATCTTCTGGTAGAAACGGCCCCAGTTGCCGTACACCTTGGTTTTGCCGTCGCCGAAGATGTCGTAGATCAGACCAATGCGCGGAGCCCAGTTGCCGGTGAACTCGTAGGTGATGGACTCGTCGCCGCCGCCGGCCATCTGCTGGTAGTCGTAGCGGAGGCCCGCCTTCAGGGTGATCCGGTCGGTGATCTTCCAGGCGTCCTGGACGTAGAAGGAGTGGTAGGTGGTGGCGGTGGCCAGGTTCGGGTCGTTGAAGTTGCCGCGGTACTGCTGGAGCAGCGCGTCGGCGTCGGTGATGACCCCGTCGCCGTTCCAGTCGTAGTTTTCGCCGGTGTCCGGGTCGGGATAGTAGCGGTAGCGGAAGAAGCCGCCGTACGTCTCACCGAACGGATTGGTCAGCATGGGACCGGTGTAGCGGCGGACGGCGGTGTAGGTCACGTCCTCGTACATGTAGCCGAAGTCCCAGGTGTGCTCGCCCGCGGCGCTGAAGTTGAAGGTGGTCTTCAGGTTGAACTGCCAGTTCTCGCCGTTGTTGTTCTCGAAAAAGCCGATGCCGCCCATGAGCTGCCGGCTCGGGAAATGCACGTAGTCCCAGTAGCCGATCCGGTCCACGTGGGTGATCTGCTCCTCGAACCGGTTGTAGGCGCGTCCGAACGAAGCGGTCAGGAACCAGTTGTTGGTCAGCACGCCGTTGTAGCGGCCGATCCAGTTGAAGGAACCGTAGGCCAGCTCGCTGTAGTTGTCGTCGCCCTCGGCGGTCATGTTGCGGTTGGGGCCGCCGTCGCGCCGCGATGGGTCGGCGAACATGGAGAACTCGATGTTGTGGTTGCTGTGAGGGACAAAGTTCCCCTTGGTGGACCAGCTGTAGATGGTGTCCTTCCGCTCGAAGAAGCCCTCGCCGGGATTCACCCACTGCCCGAATCCCGCCGGCGCCATGCTGTGATGGGTGTTCCACTGGGGATTGAAGCCGGCGTAGAAGAAGAACCGGTCCTTCCAGAAGTAGCCGCTCAGGTCGGCGCTCATGTCGAAGCTCTCGCTGCGGACGAACTCGGTGTGCTTCTCCTGACGATAGACGTTGGGTTCCTTCCGGCGGGCTTCCCAGCCGGCGGGCTGGCCGTAGAAGTAGACGCCGCCGTGGAATTCGTTCGTGCCGCTCTTGGTGATGACGTTGATCACGCCGCCGGTGCTCTGGCCGTACTCGGCCTCGAAGCCGCCCTGCTTGACCTGGACTTCCTTCACGAAGTCGAAGGTCACGCCGGAGCCGAGCGAGCCGTAGATGCTGGAGTAGGAACCCACCGAACCATAGCCCTGGTTGGTGATGTTCACGCCGTCCACGATGTAGTTGTTCTCCAGGCCGGAGGAACCGCCGATGGACGGGTTGTAGGAGCCGAGCGACCCGCTGTCGCTCACGCCGGGGGCCATGCTGAAGAGGGCGGTGAAGTTGCGCTGCATCGGAATGTTCAGGTAGAGGGTTTCCGACAGGTTGGCGCCGACGGTGGTGGTGGTGGTGTCCACCAGGGGCGCTTCACCGGTGACGGTGATCACCTGGTTGATCTCGCCCGGCACCATGACCACGTGGATGGTGGTGGTCTGGCCGAGGCGGACGGTGATGTCCTTCTGCTCGAAGGTCTTGAAGCTTTCGAGTTCCGCCTTCAGGGTGTACAGGCCGGGGGTCAGGAAGGGGAACGAATACTCCCCGCTGTCACCCGAGACGGCGGACTTGGCGCCGGTGGCCGAGGCCAGGCTCACGGTGACGCCCGGGATGACGCCGCCGCTGGAGTCCTTGATGGTGCCTTCGATCCGGCCGGTGGTCTGCACCGCCTGGCCAAAGGCCGCGGCGGCAAGCACCACCCCGAGCAGGAGGCCGAGAAACACTCGGGCAGGGTTGAGACGCATAGGTAACCTCCTCAATGAATTGGGAATCAACAGGCAGCTGGGTGCGGATGCGACTGGTCCGGCCTGGAGCCGGATACCGCGGCTGTTCGGAGCGAAGGGTCTTCCCCCGGGATTCGGGACCCGCTTCCGTCCGCGGACATCCAAATTAATGAATGGCCATCTCATGCTTCCCCCAGCAACAGGCGCACCCCGCGCGTCGCGCGCAAAGTCCGGGATGCTACCTGCACTATGACGCGGGAGGCAACCTTTCTGAAAGATGTTTGGGATCAGAAGTCGTGCGCCGATGGTGAACGGGACCGATTCGGCGTCAGACCGCGGGGCGCCTTCGGCCGGGGTTCTGGCTCAGCGCCGGGGTGATTTCGGAATGGCAAACAACCGATTCTGAATATGGCAAACGATGTGCCAGACTGGGATAATGTCCGTAATTATTTGTATTGTTTGTTTTTACGAAACAGCATCTGCCGAATTTGTGAAACGGGTCGGACAGGCTGATCCAAATTATTGCCTTCCAATGCATATTTTTGGATTCGCTGAGCCCACCTTTTGCGGCGCCCGCATAAATACCCGTCCGCCAAGCGTTTTCGCACATCGGCTGCACCAGGCCAGCGCTTTCCTGATATAATCCCGGCGCCCGGTGCCGCGACGGCGGGACCGGTCAAATTTCCCGCATCGGGCCTGCGCACGCCGCGGGACCCCGAGGAGGCCCATGAACTGTTCCGCCCCGCCCCCGGCCGGCCGCTGCATCGCGGCCGTCGTCCAGCACCCGCCGGTGTTCCTGAACCTTGAAGCCAGCCTGGCTCGCGCCCTGGAACTCATCGGCGAGGCCGCCGCCGGCGGCGCCGCCCTCATCGTGTTCCCCGAAACGTGGCTCCCCGGCTACCCCGTCTGGATCGACTCGGCGCCCGGCGCCGCCATCTGGGGACAGCCGGCGGCCCACGCTCTCTACCACGCCCTGGCGGAGAACTCCGTCACCGTGCCGGGCCCCCACGTGGCCCGGTTGCAGGAGGCGGCCCGCGCCCGCGGTGTCCACGTGGTCATGGGCGCCCACGAGCGCCGCGGCGGCACCCTGTACAACGCCATCCTCTTCATCGATCCGGCGGGCGGGTGCCGGGTGCACCGGAAGCTGACCCCCACCTACACCGAGCGCCTGCTCTGGGGCCAGGGTGATGGCAGCACCCTGGCGGTGGGACCGGGACCCATCGGGCCGCTGGGCGGGCTCATCTGTTGGGAGCACTGGCTGCCGCTGGCGCGCGCCGCCATGCACGCCCTGGGCGAGACAATCCACGTGGCTCAGTGGCCGTCGGTGCGGGAACTGCACCAGCTCGCCAGCCGCCACTACGCCTTCGAGGGGCAGTGCTTCGTCCTGGCCGCCGGCACGGTGCTCACGCGTGGCGATGTGATCGAGGGCTTCCGGTCGCTGGGCGTGCCGGACGCCGGCGCCCTGGCCCTGCTCGAGTCCATCGAGGGGGACGCCGCCGCGGTGCTGCAGCCGGGCGGCAGCGCAGTGATCGCCCCCGACGCCTCCTTCCTGGCCGGGCCGATGTTTGACGAAGCCGGCATACTGTATGCCGAGCTCGACGCCGCCTGCATCGCCCGCGGCCACCTTCTCCTGGACACCGACGGTCACTACAGCCGC
This sequence comes from uncultured Acidobacteriota bacterium, assembly GCA_937925645.1. Classification (GTDB taxonomy): domain Bacteria; phylum Acidobacteriota; class JAAYUB01; order JAAYUB01; family JAAYUB01; genus JAAYUB01. The sequence continues at coordinate 8,208 of CALAMB010000025.1, read as the reverse complement.
CCTGACGTATTCCGCCTCCACGTGGACACCCGCCCGCGGGCCAACGTCACCTTCGGCGACAACGATCCGTCCGCATCCTGAAGTTCACGGCGGCCCGCTCGGTGGAACGACCTCATCGCGTGCGGTATGTCACTCCTCCCAGAGCGTCTGTCCGGTTATAATGGAAAGACTTGAACGCGGTACTATCCGCTGATCACACACACCGGATAAGGAGTCCCGCATGACGGAACCCGTTTGGCATCTCGCCCGGCAGGGGCAGCAGTTCGGCCCCTACACCTGGCCACAGATTCAACTCATGGCCCGCGAGGGACATATCCAGCCCGGCGATCTGCTATGGGGGCCGTCGCTGCCGCAGTGGACGCCGGCGGGGCGGATCCAGGGGCTGGCGCTGCCGCCTCCGGCCGCACCCGCGCCGCCGCGTCCGGCGGCTGGCGCCCCGGCTCCACCGCCAGCGGCGCCCGCATACCCGCCGTCGGCTCCTCCGCCCGCGCCCGCGGCGCCACAGACGCCGACGCCGCCCCCGGCCGCGCCGGCGCCGGCACCCCCCGCGGCCGGCTTCGCGCCCTCGCCGGCGGCGCCCAAACGATCCGGCCGGTCCTGCCTCGTCATCGGGATCGTCCTGCTGGCGCTGGCGATCCTGGCCGGTGGCGTCGCGGCGCTGATCTGGTGGGCGCCGTGGCAGGCCGCCCCGGCGGGAGCGGACGAACCCGAGGCCGCCCTCTTTTCGGTTCACGAACCGGCATCTACAAAAACCAACCTGGAAAGCAGCGGGTCCGTGACGCTGAGTGACGCGCGAAATACAATCCGACTCTCTGATGACAGCAGCATCGCGTTCCCCGGCCTGGCCACCGGCACATCCCTTTCGGCAAGCTTCGAGCGCCGGAGCAACGACTATCCCCTGAACGTGCCCGGCCTCCAGCCCACCGGGCCCATGCGCGTGCTGACCCTCGGCGATACCCGGCCGCTGGCCGATCCCCGGCTGGCGCCCGTAATTACCATCCCCGCGGCGGACGCCGGCCGGGTGGCGCCGGAGACGGTGCAACTGGCCCGGCTGCACGCCGGCCGGCTGGTTTTCCTGCCCCTCCATCGAACTCCGGCCGGCCGTTTCGTCGCCCGGGACATCGCGTGGCTTCTGGCCGCCGCCGGCGGGGACCAGGTCGGCAAGTCCGGTCAATTATCCCTGACGCCCGACCCGCGGCCTGGATCCTGGCTGGCCCCGCCGGCCCGGCCGGGCTATCTCGCTCTGGGCCTGTTTTCACCGCTCGCGACGGTTTCGGCCGACAGCCGGACCGCTGGCGCCAACGTCATTCAATACTTTCCGGTCACCTATCAGCAGCACATCAACTGGCAGCGCCAACCCCAACTGGTGCGCATGACGCCGTCGTACCGGGTGCCGGAGCGGCGACTGCCCTTTTCCAAGCTGTCCCCGTGGGACCAGGGGCAGGAGCTCAAGAAGCCGGTCCACAACGTCTTCGTCCTGGTGCACGGCCGCAACGAGATGGAGAAGGCCGGCATCGACACCCCGCCTCAGATCGGGGCGCCCTGGTTCTATTCCTACAAGCGGGACGTCTGGACCCACCTCTACGACGTCCACCTCAAGGACCACAAGCAGCGGGAGAACACCACCGTTTTCTTCGAATTCATCTACCCCTCCTTCCGCCCCATTTTTCAAGGCGACGGGCCCGCCGCCGAATTCTTCCACCGGCTCATCCGGGAAAAGCTCAAGAAACAACTCGACCTGAAATACCCGTTCAACCTGTTCATCATCGCCCACTCCCAGGGCGGGGTGGTGTCGCGCGCCGGCGTGCAGCATTTCGACGGCGATCTGGACGCCGATTTCCAGCGCCTGGCCACCTGGGGCACGCCGCACCTGGGCAGTCCGCTGGTGACGCTCAATTACGCATTGATCAGTCCCTGCTACAAGCTGGCCGAAACGGTGGTTTCTTTGGACATCCATACCGGTGAGGTCAAGACGGTGAAATTGGGCGCCGATTGGCGGAAGTACCTTTTCGACCGCGTGCTCGTCACCGACACGCCCGGCACCATGGACCTGCGCTGGACGCTGGGAGCGGCTGACTACCCGTCGGAGTTGGCTCTCGAGGAGCTCAAGTTCGAATACGAGCGGGCCTATATCGAAAAGACCTTCGGCTCCATGAACCAGGCCGCGCCGGTGGTGAGCCTGCGTCACGGCAGTTACCTCTACAACCAGAATCTGCGGCTGCTCAACGAGCGCGACAAGTACGCCGGCACCGACCGCTACGTTTTTCTATACGGCGTGACCAACAAGGGCGTCCGGGTGAACCTGGCGGCGGACTGGGGCGATCTCTACCGCCAGGTCTCCGCGCTGATTCGACAGAAAGAGATCGGCTTCGGCGCCACGGCCAATTGGGCGCTGGTCAAGGGTCCGGAGAAAGAGTACCGAAGCGTGCCGCAGGGTTCAGCCGACGGGGCGGTGCCGGTGCTCAGCATGTCCGGCCACAACCTGGCCGGCAAGGTGGTTCCCCTGGGCGACTGCGACCACGAGGAGTATTTCGGGGCGCCGGACGCCCCCGGCCATTTCCCCCTGCGCGACAAGGCCCTGGTCACCGCCCGGCGGACCCTGCAGGAGCTCGGCCTGGGCAGCGTGAAGAAGTATGACCCGCCGACGATCCAGTTGCGGCTGGACCGGGAGAGCGACCTGGATGAAATTCTCCGCGGCGAGGGCCCGCGCTGGCTGGCGGTCCGCGGCCGGCTCGAATGGCCCGGCGATCCCAACGCCGCCAGGCGGATCGACCCCAAGCAGGTCGAGGCCAGCGCCCAGCGCCGGGGCGGCAAGTCCCGGGAACCGGTGGGCGCCCGCAACCTGACCCTGCGCGCCAACGGCGAGTTCGAGGCCGAGCTCTACGTGGGCGACATCCGGGAAGCCGGGCTGGCCGCCAAGGGCCAAGTGGACACCTGGGTACGGCTCTTCTTCAAGGACGGCACCGCGCTGGACTCGGAGCCGCTGGTGCTGGCCGGCCGGCCGGCGCTGCTGGGCTACTACATCGGCACCATCAAGACCACCACCATCAACCGCGACTACATCTTGAAACGGCACATGCTGCCGGGCTCCGGCGAATACATTGAAATGATGAACAGGATCGCCACCCGGAAAAACGAGATTTTCCTGAGCAACCTCGAATTCAGCAAGGCAACCGAAAACCACAAACTGGCCATGGGCATTCTGAGCAACGCCGAGAATTCCGGCGAAGCCGAGGTCCTTGAAGGTAAGTACTTCCTGGAATTCATCTACCATGGCGCCGGCGTCGTGCCCAACGGATTCCGACCCTACAAGGACAAGCGCAACGGCGCCATCACCCAGTCATACGGCGATCGCGAGTTCCAGGTGACCCGGGTGACCACCGAGAATGACAACAATCAAACGTACACATACCATATCGTCGTCAAGGGTCGGCTGGACGGCGACACCCTGAGCGGCACATGGTCCATCACCGAAAACGGCGTGCAGATCCTGGCTGGCACTTACACCGCCAGGCGCATGGGCAGCGACAACTAGTTCTTTATTCGAAGACTTCGCCGCATCCGGGTCCGAAATCGCGCCCACCGGATGTCAATCCGCCGGACGTGAGACAGGTGTCGCCTTCTCTGAGGCATCCCGGCATCCTGAGTCCGGTTGAACAATGATCGTCGAGGCATTATCCTGAAGGAGACCCGCATGACGGAACCCGTATGGCACCTGGCCCGACAGGGGCAGCAGTTCGGCCCCTACACCTGGCCGCAGATTCAACTCATGGCCCGCGAGGGGCATATCCAGCCCGGCGATCTGCTGTGGGGCCCGTCGCTGCCGCAGTGGACGCCGGCGGGGCGGATCCAGGGGCTGGCGCTGCCGCCTCCGGCCGCACCTCCGCCGCCGCGTCCGGCGGCTGGTGCCCCGGCTCCACCGCCGGCGGCGCCCGCATTCCCGCCAGCGGCTCCTCCACCCGCGCCCGCGCCGCCACGCGCCCCGGCTCCGCCTCCGGCCGCGCCGGCGCCGGCACCCCCCGCGGCCGGAGCCACGCCGGCGGCCGCCTCGATTAAACGATCCGGCCGTTCCTGCCTCGTCATCGGGATCGTCCTGCTGGCGCTGGCGCTCCTGGCCGGCGGCGTCGCGGCGCTGATCTGGTGGGCGCCGTGGGAAACCGCCCCCAACGGCGCCGGGGAATCTTCCGATGGCGCGTCAACGGACAATGCGGCGGCCGAGTACGTGGCAGCTGATTTTCCCGTGGCGCCGGTGGTCCCCGGTGCGACCGAGCCCGAAAGTTCCGGCTCAACGGAGATCACCGGTGACCGCACGGGCGTGGAGTTGTCCGACGGGACCAGTCTGGCATTCCCGGCCCTGCCGGCGGCCGACACCTTCCGGCTGACGCTGGAGCGCCGCACCAACGATGTCACTCTGGAGATGGACGGCGTCGTCGCCACCGGGAGCCTCCGGTCGGTAACCGTAGACGCGGTGAACCTGGCCTCTCCGGATACCGCCGCCGCGCTGATGCCCGTCATCACCATCCCGGCGAAGGAGGTGGGCGGCATCGCCCCCGGCAGCCTGCTGCTGGCCCGACTGGGCGACGTCCGCCTCGGCGGCGAGATTCAGTCCGGACGACTGGATTTCCTCCCGTTGCGCCAACAACTCGACGGCCGCTACGCCGCCCGCGATCCGTTCTTCCCGCTGCTGCCGGTGTTCCAGTCGTCGCCGGCGGTGCTGGCGCCCGCCCCGACCCCGTCGCCGCTGCGAGCCTTGCTGCGCGCGCCCGGCCGGCCGGGTCCGGCCCTGGCGCTGGGCCTCTTCATGCCCGACCTGATGGCCGCGCCCGCAACGTCGCCCACCGCCCGGGCCAACGCCATCCAGTACGTCGTTGTCACCTACCAGGGGAGCATCAACTGGCGGCGCGAGCCCCAGCTCCTGCGGATGGCCCCCACCTGGGGCAAGCCGGAACGGCGCCAGCCGCTGTTCCAGCTATCCGAACTCCAGCAGGAGATCGAGCTGGCCAAGCCGGTGCACAACGTCTTCGTCCTGGTACACGGCCGCAACGAAATGGAGAAGTCGGGCCTCGGCACGGCGCCCCAGATCGACGCGCCCTGGTGGTACGCCTACAAGCGCGATGTCTGGACGAACCTGTACGAGGTCTATCTCAAGAACCACAAAGAGCGCGTGGACAGCACCGTCTTCTTCGAATTCATCTACCCCTCGTTCCGTCCCGTCTTCCAGGGCGACGGCCCCACCGCCGAGTTTTTCGACCGGCTGGTGCGGGAGCAGCTCAAAAAGCAGCTCGACCTGAAGTACCCGTTCAATCTCTTCATCATCGCCCACTCCATGGGCGGCGTCGTCTCCCGCGCCGGCGTGCAGCGCTTCGACGGCGACCTCGACGGCAACTTCCGCCACCTGGCCACCTGGGGCACGCCGCACCTGGGCAGCCCGCTGGTCAGCCTCAACTACCTGCTGCAATCTCCCTACCACCGGCTGGAGATCACCGGACCCGACATCAGCGGCGACTGGCGCCGCCGGCTCCTGAGCAGTGTGCTGATCACGGACAACCCCGGCACACTGGATCTGCGCTGGACCAACGGCAATGCCGGCTACCGCTCCGAGCTGGTGTTCGACCGGATGGGCTTCGTCCCGGACCAGGCGGAAATCCGGAAGCATTTCCGATCCGAGGCCGAAGCGGATCCGGTCATCAACCTGCGCGCCGGAACTTACTTTTACAATGAGAACCTGCGCCGCCTCAACGCCGCGGACAAGTACGCCGGATCCGACCGGTACATTTTCCTCTACGGCGTCACCGCCAAGGGCGTGAAACTGGAATGGACCGGGGGCGTATTCGACAAGGGCTTTGAAGTGGAGGCCGTGGCTAGTCAAAGCGAGATCGGTCAGGGCGCGACCACCCTGTGGCTGCTCGTGGAAAATCCGACCACACCCTATCAGGGTGTTCCGCAGGGGGAGAGTGACGGTGCGGTGCCCGTCGCCAGCATGGCGGGGCAAGGCATTGCCGGCCGGACGGTGCCACTGGGCGATTGCGATCACGAGGAGTACTTCGGCGCCCCGGACGCCCCGGGCCATTTCACCACGTCCGGCAAGGCCGGGTTCACCGCCCGGCAAACGCTGGCCGCCCTGGGCTTCGGGTCCAACCCGCGCTACGACCCGCCCGTCGCCCGTCTGGAGGTGGCGCGCGAGGACGAGCTGGCTGCGGTGCTCAAAGGCGAGCGCGACGGCTGGCTGGCCGTGCGCGGCCGCCTCGAGTGGCCCGGCGACCCGGCGGCCCACCGGCGGATCGACCCGCAGCGGATCGAGGCGTTTGCCTACCGCCAGGACACGCAGTCCCGCGAACCGGTGGCGGCGCGGCAGCTCACCGTCCGCTCAGGCGGCGAGTTCGAAGCGGAACTCTACGTGAAAGACCTGCGCGCCGCCGGTCTGTCGCCCAAGGAGGTCCTGGAAGCCCGCGTACGGCTGTTCTTCAAGGACGGCACCGCGCTGGTGTCGGAACCTGCGGCATTGGCGGGCACATCGGGGATGGTCGGCGTGTGGGCGGGCACCGCCCTGGTGACCGAGATGAACCGGGATTTCATCCTGGCCAAAAACGTGGCGGTCGGCGTCACCGACAAGTTTGAAGCCGCCCGTGCGTCACGCATCAGCCACGCCAACAGGATGCGCCTGCAGGGATTCGACTACTTCAAAGTCCGCGAGAAACACCGCCTGAGCTTCACCATCGAGCCCACGACCACCAACTCCGCCGAGACCCACCTCATGGAGGGGAAGTATTACGTCACCTGCTCCTACCACAACCTGCGCCTGCTGCCGCAATTCTTCCGTCCGTACCTCGACAACCGGGAGGGGGACGTCCAGGTGGTCGTCGGCGCCAATCATTTTTCAGTCAGCCGGAAAGCCACGATCAAGGAACACGGCTTCGACAACGTTTGGGAATGGTCCGCCAACGGCTCGGCCTCGGGCGACACCATGCGCGGGACGTTCGCCGTCAAGGAAAACGGGGTTCAAACCTTCGCCGGCTCGTTCGAGGTGAAAAAAATCGGCGGACGCTGAGCCGTCCCGGCTGAACCCGGAGTCGATCCGCCGCCCGGAGAGCGCGGATGGTGCGGCGGCACGACGCCGCTCTGGATTCTACAGTAGGCCGCGTCCGCCGGACGCGGCCCGCTGAATCCGCACGATCCATGGGATCGTATCGCTCTTTCCCGCGGCCCCGCCGCGCGAGCGGCGACGGAGTGTAGCCCGGACCGAAAGGTCCGGGTACGGGGAGAGCACAGGACATCTGCCAGCTCCGCAGGAGCGGCGGAAGGCGCAGTCGGGGAAATCCGCAACCGGCGATTCATCGATACACCAACTCGAACCCGGCGAGTGGATCCCGTCGCCGCATGCGCGGCTGTCCCCGGCCGAATATAATCGTGGCCACCCGGGCCTCTCGGCCCGGGCTACATGCCGCGGCCGCCGGCGCGGCCGGGTCACGGCGCCACCCGACACGGAAATCCGCCCCACGTGCCGTGACCGGTTCCCGTCGCCCGCGTCCCGCGGGAATCCAAAGCGCAGACGTGTCTGCGCACTCCAAACCGATACCGCATCCTCACCATCTTGCCGATGGAACTCGCGACGCGCGTTCATCGAACGCGCGCTACTCCGGAACTCGCGGCCGCCAGGCCGCGAGGCGACACCGGTCAGCGCCGCGCGCCCAGCCGGGCCGGTTCGATCACCCGGCCGCTGCCCGCCGGGACAAACCGGTCGCCGAAAGCGGCCTGGAACCGGGCGATGGCCCGGTCGCCGGTGCAGTGAGTGGGAGCGACGAAAGCCACGTTCCGGCTCCGGAAGGCGGCGATCACGGCATCGACGGCGGTGTCATCCAGACCGCCCAGGTGGAATCCGCCCAGCACCAGCCGGATCGCCCCTTTCCGCAGGGTGCAGGCCCGATCCACCATCTCCACGACGCCCGGATGCGCGCACCCGGTGATCACCACCAGCCCGTCGGGCGTGTCCAGCACCAGCGCCTGCTCCGGGATGCGCCGGCCCAGGGCGCCGGTGGTCCACACTCCCGGGCAGAGCTCCGTCGGCTCGTCCAGCGGCTTCAGCGCGGCCCCGGCCTTCCGGACCGTGGGGGCGAGCGCCGCCGCAAAGGCACCCAGGGGACAGATCGTCGCCCGTGGCGCCGCCGCCAGGGCCGCGGCCAGCCCGCCGATGTGGTCGTGGTGCTCGTG
>CALAMB010000024.1 GCA_937925645.1 uncultured Acidobacteriota bacterium | reverse complement strand
TCAAGGGGGACTGTTACGTCAAGATCACCGTGGACGGCGCGGGGAAGGAGGGGCCGGTGGTGCTGGACCTGTTCGGGAAGGCGATCGCCGACCGGATTCCGGGCCCGGCCCGGATGCCGGAACTGGTTCGCCGGCTGCCCGAGGCCGGGCGAAAGGCGCACACGGAAAAATACATCGCCCAGAATTTTCTGGGCTATCAATATCTCCGCGGCGCGTACCTGGCGGAGTACGAGTTGAAGGGGCAGAACCTGCAGGGATTCATCCTGGATTGCGGCGACACCAAGTCCGCCCAGGCCGTGGTGAGCCGGTTCGCGTTCGCGGGAAACGCGCCGGCCGGAGCTCTTGCCGCCGGCGGCAAGGCGTTCCGCGACAGGTACAACGGCGACATCCAGCTGGGCTGGCAGGGCCGCTTCGTTTGGGGGTGCACGGGCGGCGACGCCACGCAGCGACAGGTGCTGGCCGCGGCCATCGCGAAAAGCCTCAAGGGGGGCAAGCTGATCCAGTGAGGGTTTGCAAGTCCGTGGTCACCGCCGGGAACTGCCGTTGGCTGTAACCCTGTTCGGCGCCTGGACATCGACTGGACACGGACCGCTGACTTCGCTCACTGATTCCGGCGCCATTACCAAACAAAAACGGGCTGCCCCGATGGGCAGCCCGTTGCACTCAGTCGATGTGACGGTTCGTTCTAGTGGGCGGCTTCCGGGGTGGTGTCCCACCACAGTCCGCCGGGACCGAAGTATTCCACCAGGTGGTTGGCCAGCGCGATTTCGGTGGGTGTGCCGTACTTGTTGTTGGTCCAGTCGGGGATGACCAGCACGTCCTGCCAGATGCGCACCAGGCCGCGGTGGCAGGCGGAGGAGCAGGAGTTCACGTTACCGGAAGCGGTCGAATAGAAACCGGTGGCCGCCTGGTAGGTGATGGTGTCCTCGGGCCGGGCCGGCATGAAGGAGTGCCCCTGGTTGGGCGCCATGTGGCAGGTGATGCAATTGGACAGGCCCATGATGCGGTCGGCGCCATAGGGGTGGTGCGTGTGCTCCTCGATGGCGGCGCGGATCGTCGGGAAATTGGCATCCCATTCCTTGACCATCTGCTCAGTGATGGTGGGGAAGGAGTAGGGCGCGTTGTGGCACGACAGGCAGAAGCTGTCATTGGCCACGAGCGAGGGGATGTCGTTCACGCCGCTGTGGTCCATGGTGTCGCGCACCTGGGCGGGATTGGCGGTTTCCCGGTGGGCGTTGTGGCAGTCGTTGCAGGCGATGCCGTGGCTGCCCTGGTAGTGGCCGCTGCTCAGGTACGAGTCGATGCGGGCATAGGCGTAGTTCCAGCCATCCGGCCATTTGGCCGCGGTGGGTACCTGGTAGGTATCCAGCGGGATCACCGGGTTCTGGACGCGGTAGCCGGTGTTGGCGGCTTCATCAAAGGAGAAGCCCCATTTCTTCGACGGGGCGGAAGCGATGCGAACGTGGCACTGGAGGCACACCGTTGACCGCTCCTTGTTGTTCCGGATGTTCTTGGGATTGACGATCCGGTCGGGATTGCCGCGGCTGAGGATGTGCATGGAGCCGGGACCGTGGCACGATTCGCAGCCGATGTTGATCAGGTCCTTGATCCCGTCGCCGTCCAGGTCGGGATAGTTCGGACTCAGCTCCTGGTAGAGCGAAGCCGGGTAAGGGTTGACGATGTACTCGCCGCTCTCGGCGACCCAGGCCTGGCGGACTCCGGTCATATGGCAGCCGACGCAGTTCTTCAGGTAGTTCTGCCCCTGAAGTCCCGTGGTGGGGTTGCCCAGGTCGGCGGCGGTCACGCCGGGTGCGTACTTGGGCGTGTTGCCGGCGTACCAGGCGGTGGTGCTGGCGCTGTAGGCGGTACCGCTCCAGGCCAGGGGCCCGAAGTAGATGGCCTGGCTCCAGCCGCCGATGTGCTTGTCGCCGTCGGCCACCGGCACGCGGCAGATGAATCGCTGGCCGTTGCCCACGCTGTGGCCGCCGAGGGTGGCGACCACCCACAGCTTGAGCCCGCCGGGTCCGAGCTGGATGTAATACTTGTCCGCAGCCGCATCGTAGGAGAGTATCGGCGCGTTGGGCTTGACGCCGTCCAGGGCGGTGTCGGTGAGGGTGTTGAGATCCAATCCCTGGATGAAATCATCCTGGCCGTTGCTGTCGTAATCGGCCATGATGCCCTGGCCCGGCTGCAGGCTGTACATCCCCTTCGGCTCGCGGATAAAGAAGGCGTGCAGGGTGTGGTGCCATTCATCAAGTTCCGGAGAGAAGGCGCCGTGGCAGGACAGGCAGTACTCGGAACCGACGTAGCTCGGTTCCGATAGCGCCGCTTCGATGCCGTTCATGGAGATCAGGTGATTGCGGAGCCGGACGATGATGTCGCCCTGGTCCGGGTGGGCGGCTGCCAGCTGCAGTCCGCCGGGATTGGCTTCCCTGGCCAACACCGACGCACCCATCAGCAAGCAGGAGACCACGAGGAGCGTCAGAAGGGTTCTTCTCATAAGACCTCCTTATGAAGAATCATAAAAGCTGATTTGACAAAAGAATTCGCATTTGTGAAGACGTGATGGAACCCGGAATTAAAAGGAAGCTGATCGGGAGAGGCAAACAAACCATGCATAAGGCTCACTCGAAAATGCGTAATCTAACCTTATAGATATAGAATTATCTATAGTTGCCTGTTTCTGTCAACTGAAAACTAAAATTCCTCCCACTTTTTTGTTGTGATTGTTGTCACTCGGCCCGATGCTTTGCTCAGGTTTTTGACGCGGTCGCGGAATGAACCGGGTCCGGTGGCAGGGACTGATCGAACAACCGGATGCCACCGCTCGATGAGAAGGTGTGCCGATATCGCGAACCGGGTACGATCGTGATGGGATCGGCTAGTTTTGCTTGAACCGGAAGATTTTGAAGCCCAGCTTGATCTTGTCACCGTCAGCGAGAATGCTGGTATCCACTTTACGGTTGTTGACGTACACACCGTTGGTGCTTTGGAGATCCCGGATGAAGAACTGGGTGCCTTCCATGTAAATCTCACAGTGGTGACCGGAGATCGCCTTTTCACCCGGCAGCGGGATATGGTTGTCCTTGTTGCGGCCGATCTTGGTCAGTGGAAGCTGCAGGGTAAACACTTCCTGACGACCTTCGGCGGTGTAGGAGATGATCTGGGGAGCCGAGACCACCACCGTGGCCTCAGCCGCCGCCTCGACGGGCAGCGGCGCGACCATTGGCGGCGGGATTTCCGCCATGAGCCGGTTGCAGGCAGGGCAGGCGGGAGCCCCGTCGGGGACGGGCGCCTTGCAATTGGGGCAGAACTGGTTGTAAATCTTGATCCCGCTCTGGATCGGATAGCCGCACACCAGACAGAACTTGCTGTCGGGATCCTCGATGGGCGAGTGGCAGGCGGGGCAATTGCCGGCCTCGGCGGCCGGCACGGCGGACACCTCGGGTGCGGGTGCCGGTTCGGGCACAGGCGGAACCACCGGCTCGAGCGGCGGCATGACGGGGGCGGCCACCACCGGGGCGGACGGCGCTGGAGGCATCGGGGGCGGCGGCTGGAAGGCCGGTTCCGGCGCCGGCGGCGCCGCGACCGGCACGGCGGTGGGCGCCATGGGCGTGGGCGGCGGCGGCACGGGGGCCGCCAGGTACTCCGGCGGGGGCACGGGGGCCGCCAGGAATTCCGGCTGGGGCACGGGGGCCGCGGCGATCGGGGCCTCCCCCGCCTTCTGTTTGCGCAGGACCACCGTGCCGCCGATCATGTCGTGCAGGCCGCGCCGTTGGGGATTGAACAGGATGACCAGGTAACCGATGCCGGCAGTCAATCCGCAAACAAGCCGGCCGACGATTTCACGCAGCAGGATTTTGCCGATTCCCGCTTTCTCGAAATCCTTGCCGACAATCTTGGCGCCCAGCATCTTCTTGCCGATCGTCTGCCCCGAAGTGAGGAGCAGGACCAGCTGCAGAATGCCCAGCAGGCCCACCACCGCGGATGTCGCGGCCAGCGGGATCATCGGCTGGTCTGGGCCGAGGGCGAACATCAGGCCGAAATTGATGCCGACGGCGGGGACGGAGATGATCAGGACGTCGAAGAGAAAAGCGAAGAACCGCCGGAAAACGCCGGCGTAGACGGGCTGGGGATTGCCCGCCATGGGTCCGAGGCAATGCGGACACTGGGCGTATCCCGCCGGGAAATCCTTCAGGCAGAAGGGACAGATCATACCGTCCTCCCGAACGTGAATGTTGGCTATATTTAACCAGAGTTGTGCAAAAAATCAAATCTTTTCATGGGAATGGCGGGCCGTCCAGCGGCCAAGGCACTTGACTCGGTTTATGGCTGTCGATAAGATGGGCCTCGTTTCAATACTCGGCGTGAAGGGGACGCGAATGCCGGATCGAGACGGGGCCTCAAAATTCCGCAAGGCGGACTCGGCATCGCACCGGGTTCTTACCGAAGGGCAGTTTCAAAAATGCCCCGGCTGCGCGGTCACCCATTTCATCCGGGATCTGGAAGAAAACCGGATGGTGTGCCCCAAGTGCGGCCATCACCTGAAAGTGTATTCCCTGCAGCGATTGCAGCAGTTGTTCGACGACGGGCAGTTTGAGGAGACGGACGCCGACCTGCGCTCGCCGGACCCCCTCCGGTTCGTGGACCAGAAACCGTACGCGGCGCGGCTGCGGGACACGCACGGCAAGACGGGCCTCTGGGACGCCGTCCGCTGCGCCACCGGCCGGATGGGCGGCATGGACGTGGTCGTCGCGGCCCTCGATTACCGGTTCATCGGCGGAAGCATGGGGTCGGTGGTGGGGGAGAAAATCGCCCGGGCCATCGACCGGGCGCTGGAGCGCCGGATCCCGCTGATCCTGGTGTCGGCCTCGGGCGGCGCACGGATGATGGAGGGGATCCTGTCGCTCATGCAGATGGCGAAGATCAGCGCGGCGCTGGCCCGGCTCGACGAGGCCGGCGTCCCGTACCTGAGCGTGCTCACGGATCCCACCACGGGCGGCGTCACCGCGTCGTTCGCCATGCTCGGGGACCTGAACATCGCCGAACCCGGCGCGCTCATCGGCTTCGCCGGTCCCCGGGTGATTGAGCAGACCATCCGCCAGAAACTGCCCGGGGGGTTTCAGCGGTCCGAGTTCCTGCTCCAGCACGGCATGCTGGACCGCGTGGTGGACCGCCGGCAGCTGCGCGATTTCCTCATCAAGGTCCTGCGATTTCTGGCCTCCTGATGGATGAGCCCGCCTGGCACAGCTATGCCGATTTCACCGGATTCCTCAACCGGTTGGGCGGTGAGTTGCCCGGGATGCGTTACGATCTGTCCGTCGCCGGCCGGGTGATCCCGCGGCTGTTTCCGGGCCGCTTCGCCCCGGCGGTGGTGGTGGCGGGCACCAACGGCAAGGGAACCGTCTGCTGGTGGCTGAGTCGCGTCTTTCAGGCCGCCGGCTACCGGACCGCGCTCTACACCTCGCCCCACTTGCTGGACGAGGCGGAACGGATCCGGTTGAACGGAGTCCCGGCGGATACCGAGACGATCCTCCGGCATGCCGGCATCGCCCGCGAGGCGGTGGCGGCCGAGTCGAACGCGCTTTCCCGGTCGCCCACCTACTACGAATGGTGGACCTTCGTGGCGGCCAGCCTGTTCCGCGAGGCCCGCGCCGACATCCATCTCCTGGAGGTGGGCCTCGGCGGTCGCTTCGACGCGGTGAATGTCGCCGAACCCATCCTCTCGGTGATCACGACGGTGGGCCTGGACCATTGCCGGATTCTCGGCGACACGGTTGCGGCCATCGCCCGCGAGAAGATGGGCATTCTCCGGCCCGCCGCGCCCGCGGTGCTGGGGCCGCAGGACGCGTGGTCCACCGAGGTGGCCGGTGAGCTGCGGACCGGTTGCGCCGCGGTGGTGCGGGCCCGGCCCGTCTATGAAACGGAATTCGCCGGCCACAGCCGCTGGGAGCTGGGCCTGGACGGCGCCTACCAGAGGTACAACGCGGCCACGGTGGTGACGTGCTGCCGGGCGCTCAGACGGATGGGGTGGCGGCTGGACGACGAGGCGGTGCGCGCCGGCCTGGCCCAGGGCGGCTGGCCGGGGCGGATGGAGCGGCTGGCCGGCGCGCCGGTCGTCGTGGCCGACGGCGCCCACAACGTGGAGGCGGTCGGAGAGCTGGTCCGGGAGTTCGCCCGGCTCGATCCGCGGCCGGTGGTCGTGTTCGGCGCCATGCGCGACAAGGATCTGCCCGGCATGCTGGCGCTGCTCCGGACCCACGCGGCCGCGCTGGTGCTGACCCGGGCGCCGTCTTCCCGAGCCGCGGGCGCCGAGGAATTCACGCCGTTCCTCAGCCTGTCGGGCGTCACCTATCGGGAGGATCCCGGGCAGGCCCTGGCCGAGGCGAGGGCGTTGGCCGGCCCCGGCGGCCGGGTGGTGGTGGCCGGCTCGCTGTATCTCGTGGCGGCGATCAAGCGGTGGCTGGCGGAGGAGGGAGCGGCATGAGCGAGACCGGGCTGGACGAACGGGGCGTTCTCACCGTCAGCGAGTTGACCGCCCTCATTCGCGCCGCGCTGGAGGACACGTTTCCCGCGGTTTGGGTGCGGGGCGAAATCTCCAATTTCGCGATTCCGGCGTCAGGCCATTACTATTTCTCCTTGAAGGATGCCGCCGCCCAGCTACGGGCGGTCTGCTTCCGCGGCTCACACCGCCGGGTGCCGTTCACGCCGCGCAACGGCATGGAGGTGATCGCCCGCGGCCGCATCTCCATGTACGAGCCGCGCGGCGACCTCCAGCTCATCGTCGAGGAGATGGTGGACTACGGCTTGGGTAACCTCATGCGCGCCTTCGAGCAGCTCAAGGAGAAGCTGGCCGCCGAGGGGCTGTTCGACGAGGGGCGCAAGCGCCGCCTGCCGCTGTTCCCCGCCCGGGTGGGCGTGGTGACGTCAGCCACCGGCGCGGCGGTGCGGGACATCCTGCACATCCTCCGGCGGCGGAACAGCGCCGTCCACGTCCTGCTCTATCCGGTCAAGGTGCAGGGGGACGGGGCGGCCGAGGAGATCGCCGAGGCGGTGCGCTGGTTCGACGCGCATCCCGAGACGGCGGACGTGCTCATCGTGGGGCGCGGCGGCGGCAGCCTCGAGGACTTGTGGGCGTTCAACACGGAGCCGGTGGCGCGGGCCATCGCCGCGTGCCGGATGCCGGTGATCTCGGCCGTGGGGCACGAGGTGGATTTCACCATCGCCGATTTCGTGGCCGACCTGCGGGCGCCCACCCCGTCGGCGGCCGCCGAGCTGGTGGCCGCCGCGGCCGACGGATTGAGGGACCGCGTGACCGCCGCCCGGCGCGCATTGGCCGCGACGCTCAAGCAGGCCGTGGCCGAGCGGCGCCACCGTCTGCGCGTCCTGTTCCTGAGCCGCGGCTTCACGGCGCTGCCGCATCGGGTGGGCACGCGGATCCAGCGGGTGGACGACCTGGCGATGCAGCTCCGGTTGCGGATCCGGGAGCGGTTGGGCGGTCCCGAGCGGCGCCTGGCCGAGGCGGCGCGCCGGCTGGCGGCGCGGAGTCCCGTCCAACGGCTGCGCGAAACCGCCCACCGGATCGCCCTGGCGGGCAGCGGACTCACCGCGCGCATGCAGGCCTTACTGGTGAGCCATCGCGGCCGGCTGGAGCTGGCGCGGCGGCGCCTGGAGGCGGTGGGGCCCCGGTCGGTGCTGGCGCGGGGGTACGCCCTGTGCCTCGACGCCGGCGGCCGTCCCGTGCGGACGTGGCAACAGGCCCCGCCCGGCAGCCGCGTGGACGTGCTGCTGGGCGCCGGCCGGCTGGAGTGCGCCGTCGAAACGTCCCGGCCGGACGGATCGCCCCACGGCGGCGGCGGATCGCAAGATTGAAACGACGCGGAGGTGGATCATCCCATGGCGCAGAAGCAGTTCAAGGATTTCGAATCGGCCCTGGCCGCCCTGGAAGGGAAGGTCAAGGCGCTCGAAGAGGGGAACCTGCCCCTGGAAGAGGCGCTGAAAGTGTTTGAGGAGGGCATGGCCCTGGCTGAGACGTGTTCGGCCAAGCTTAGGGAAGCGGAGCAGAAGGTCGAGGTACTGCTCAAGGGCGCCGATGGCAAGATGCGGCCGGAGCCTTTCGGCGGCGAGGAAGCGGACGCCGGCGAGGTCAAGCGCGCCGACGACGACGTGCCGTTCTGATACCGAGGTCACCGTACATGACACCCGTCTTTCAGGACCGGTGGGAAGCGGCGCGGCGGGATGTGGACGACTGGCTGGACCGCCTGCTGCCGCCGGCCGGCCAGCCGCCCGCCGGAATCCACGAGGCGATGCGTTACAGCGTGTTCGCCGGCGGCAAGCGGCTGCGTGCCGTGCTTGTCGCCGCCACCGCCGAGGCGCTCGGCTGCCGTCACCCGGAGCGCTTTGTCCCGGGCTGCGCCATGGAGCTCGTTCACACCTACTCGCTGATCCACGACGACCTGCCGGCGATGGACGATGACGATTTCCGTCGCGGCAAGCCCACCAGCCACAAGGCGTACGGCGAGGCCCTGGCGATCCTGGCCGGTGACGCCCTGCTCACCCACGCGTTCTACCTGCTGGCGCGGTATCCGCTGGGCGGGGAATTGACCGCCCTGCGCGCCCGGCTGGCGGAGGAGGCGGCGCTGGCGGCGGGCACGCCCCATGGAATGGTGGCCGGGCAGGTGCTGGACATCGCCTCATGCGCGGGCGCACCCGACGCGGGGCGGCTCCACGAGATCCACCGGTTGAAGACCGGCGCCATGATCCGGGGCGCGGTGCGCTGCGGGGCGCTCCTCGGCGGCGCCGGCGAGGACGTCCTGGCCGGACTCACCGAATACGGCGAAGCGCTGGGCCTGGCGTTCCAGATCACCGACGACCTGCTGGACGTCACCGCCACGCGCGAGGAGTTGGGCAAGACACCCGGCAAGGACGCGGCCCAGGCCAAGCTCACTTTCCCGGCGGTCTACGGCATGGAGCGCAGCCGGACGATGGCCCGGGAAACCGTGGACCGCGCCCTGGCGGCGTTGGCCGGGCTCGGTGCCGGCATCGCCGACGCCAGCTTCATGCGGGAGCTGGCGGTATTCGTCCAGGAGCGGAGAAGCTGAAGGGGCGGACCGGCCTTTACGTCAGCCCGCCACTGTGGTTCAATATACTTATCATCCGCTGTGAGGAGGTTGTCATGGCTCTTGTCCTTCCCGATCTGCCGTATCCGAAGAACGCGTTGGCTGACGTCATCAGCGAGCGGACGCTGGAATTCCACCACGGCAAGCACCACGCGGCATACGTCACCAACGCCAACAAGCTGATCGCGGGCACCGAGCTCGATGGCCTCGATCTCGAGGCGATCATCCATAAGGTGGCCGGTGACAGCGCCAAGGCGGGCGTTTTCAACAATGCCGCCCAGGTGTGGAACCACACCTTCTACTGGAACTGCATGAAGCCGGGTGGCGGCGGACGGCCTTCCGGCCCCATCGCGGCAAGAATTGACGCCGACCTCGGCGGCTACGACAAGTTCGTCGAGGAATTCAAGAACGCCGCGGTCACCCAGTTCGGCAGCGGCTGGGCCTGGCTGGTGCTGCGGGACGGCAAGCTGGCGGTCACCAAGACGGCCAACGCCGACACGCCGCTGGCCCACGGCTGCACGGCCCTGCTCACCGTGGACGTCTGGGAGCACGCCTACTACCTGGATTTCCAGAACCGGCGCCCCGACTATGTGGCCACGTTCATCGACCGGCTGATCAACTGGGATTTCGTGAACTCCCGGCTCTGAACGATCGACCGGTCCCGGTTCAATTGGGCCCGCGGATCCACAACCCGTTGAAAAACACCAGATCCCGGTCGAAATCGGTGTTGGAAGACCGGTAAAAGATGCCGGCTCCCGGATTGTCGGGGTCGTACAGCCAGTCTTCCCGCACGCCATCCTTGCCTGGTGAAACGATCAGGTAATCGGTGGCGCTGCAACCGCTGAGACCGTATTGGCCGTTGCACGCCTCGCCGCAATACACCAGCAGATCGTTGCCCCAGGCGTCCTGGCTGGATATGTTGCCGATATATGGGGCAAGCTCTGAGGATGCCTTTTCGGCGGCGCGCATCGGACCTGACTGGGGGGGGAGGTAGTTCCGGTCAAGAAGGCAGGACTCAAACGCCGTGGCGAGTTGGCGCATGTCCTTCTGGGTGGCGGTCACCCGGGCCGCTTCTCTGGCAGTGACCAGGCTGGGGACGGCGATGGCGGCGATGATGCCAAGCACCGGGATTGCCAGGACCGCAAGCCCGACCAGAATCCACACCCACGCCGGGGGACCGGACGACTGCTGCTGTTTCACCACCGCCACGAGTTCTTCGCGGCTCATCGCCTCCGGCGCTTGCGAGACCAGCTCGGGCAGGGCGTTCACGGAATCGCAGGTTTTGGCAATCAGGATCGGATACACGATCAGCAGCGGCAGGATGGTGATGCAGCCCAGGTAGGGTATGACGGTGACCAGGCTGATCACCGCAAACGCCGTGTACAATCCCGTTGACAGGCGGGGCAACTTGAGTTGACGCCGCTCCAACAGGGCATTGTAATCCTGGGCAAAGCCCCGGAAGACGACGAACATCCAGTACAGACCATAGAACGGGATGAACAGCAGCCCAACCGCCTTGCCCGGCGTTGTCCGGGCATGGCCGTCCTGGATGGCGGCCCACATTTTGAACACCAGCAGGCAGTAGACGATGATATCGTAGATGAAGACGGCGATGCAGATGAGCGCCGCGATTCCGAGAATCAGCCCGGAGGACTGTTCATCTCCGGATTGCGACAGGTTGATGGCGTACACCCCGGCCACTGCGATCAGCAAGAGCAGGGCGAGCATGCCAAAATATGAGCCGAGAAAAAACGGCTTGGACATACGCGGTGTGGCAACTGCCATGAAACACCTCCCTGACTGATTGTCGGATGCCGATCCATGGATGAACGCAGAACCGTGCTGATGGGAAACCGGATCATCCACCGGGCGACATATGTCATTTCGATGTGAGTGACCCCCATCATAATGCCAAAGGCGCTCATGCGTCAACCCGGACAACCTGATTGTCCGGGTTCGGCGGCGCGGGCCGCGCGGCGTTGTCAACTTGCCGCCAGTCTGCTAAGATGGGCGGGACTATTTGGCGTGAGGTGAGCCATGCCGCCGGTCGTTCTGGACGGACAACGGATCGCCAATGAGATGATCGAGCGCGTCAGAACGCAGGTGCTGGAGCTGCGCCACTCGTTCGGCGTGACGCCCGCCCTGGCCACGGTGCTCGTCGGCGACGATCCGGCCTCGCGGGTGTACGTCCGCAAGAAGGTCAAGACCTGCGAAGAGCTGGGCATGGAGTCCCGGCACGTGCCGCTCCCCGCCGATTGCGGCGCCGACCGGGTTCGAGCGGCCATCCGCGAGCTCAACGAGGACGGCACCGTTCACGGCATCCTTCTGCAACTGCCCCTGCCGCCGGCGCTGGCCGGCGAGGCGGACGCGCTCACCGAACTGATTCGGCCCGCCAAAGATGTGGACGGTTTCCACCCAGAGAACATGGGCCGGCTGCTGCTGGGGCGACCCCGCCTCGTGCCCTGCACGCCCGCCGGCATCATGGTGCTGCTGGACCAGTCCGGCGTGGAGCTGGCGGGCCGGACCGCGGTGGTGGTGGGGCGGAGCAACATCGTGGGCAAGCCCATGGGCATTCTGCTCCTGCAGCGCCATGCCACGGTGATTTTCTGCCATTCCAGGACCCGCGACCTGGCGGCGGTCTGCCGCCAGGCGGATGTTCTGGTCGCAGCGGTGGGCAAGCCCGGTATGATCACCGGCCGCCACGTGGCCGAGGGCGCCGTGGTGGTGGACGTCGGCATCAACGCGGTGGCCGACCCGGCCGAGCTGCGCCGGATCGTGGGCGACAGCCCCGATCACTGGCGATCGTTCGAGAAGAAAGGCACGGCTCTGGTGGGCGACGTGGAGTGGGCCACCGCGGCCCCCCGCGCCGCGGCGATCACGCCGGTACCGGGCGGGGTCGGGCCGCTGACCATCGCCCAGCTCATGGAAAACACCCTGCGGGCGTGTCGAGACCAACTGGAGAGGACACCATCCGAATGAAACGCGCGATCGTCTGGGCCGTATTTCTGCTTCTGGCCGCCCCGGTGGCGGCCTTGGAGATCAAGGTGGGCAAGGCGCCCAATTTCATCCGACTCACCCCCGACGGTGAGCACGCGGTGGTAACCAACTTCGGCTCCGACGAGGTTTCCCTGATCAGCCTGAAATCCATGCGACAGATCCGGAAAGTGCCCGGCGGTTACGGGCCCCTGGGCATCGCCGTCGATCCGGCGGGGCAGCGGGTGTACGTCTCGAACATGGAGTCGGGTCTGGTCAAGGCGTTCACGCTGCCCATGCTGGAGCTCGAGGACACGTTCAAAGTGGGGCATATCCCCACCGATCTGTGCCTGACCCCCGACGGTTACCATCTGCTGGTGGCCAACTACGGGAAGGGGAAATGGGGGCGCCTGGATATCTTCGACCTCCAGAAGCAACGAGTGGTCGAGTCAGTCAAGGTGGGGGTGCGGCCGCAGGCGCTGGCGGTCAATCCGGCGGGGGACACGGTGTATGTGGCAAACTCCGCCGAAAGCACGGTGTCGGTGATCTCGCTGGACGTGAACAAGGTGATCGGAACTTTGAAGGTGGGCGACGGCCCGAACGGCCTGGCGATCAGCCGGAACGGCCGCAAGCTCTACATCACCCATTCCCGCTCCAACGACCTGTGGGTGTGGGACCTGCGCCGCGGGCAGGTGCTGCACAAGGTGCCCATGCCCGCAGGGCCGTTCCGCTTCAGCCTGTCTCCCGACGAGCAGTGGGTGGCGGTGGCCTGCTACCGCGCCGGCGAGGTGGCGGTGCTCGCAGCCGACATCGCCGGCGATCCGACCGTCAAGCGGATCCCCGTCCGCAAGAATCCCGTCGGCGCCGAATTCACTGCCGACGGCACCCGGATTCTGGTCACCTGCGAAGGGGAAGACAAAGTGCTGGTGGTGCCGGCGCCCGCCGCCGCTTCAAAACCCGCGGTGGGCGAACAGCCATGACCGACCGAGAACGGCTGACCAGGGACCAGTATTTCATGGCGCTGGCGAAGATCGCCGGGGCGCGGTCCATCTGCGTCCGCCACCAGATCGGCACCGTGATCGTTCGCGACGGACACATCATCTCCACCGGCTACAACGGACCGCCCAAGGGCTTCACTCACCAGTTCTGCCGCCCCTGCATCAAGGACACCGAACGCATCGACAGCAACCAGGGGCACTCCCTCTGCCCGGCCACGCATTCCGAGGCCAACGCCATCGTCCAGGCTGCCTACCAGGGTATTTCCACGAAAGGAGCGGTCATGTACACCACCCTCTTCCCGTGCGACCTCTGCCAGCGACTCATCATCAACGCCGGCATCGTGGAAGTCGTGTATCTCTACCCGTATCCCGCCATGCGGAACATGCTGGCGGATGTGGGTATCAAGGCCCGTCAGACGGCGCCGCCGGTCATCGACAATTTCGATGAACTTGGGCGTTGAGTGCGGCGGCGGCAGCATATCCACATATTGTCATTGAATTAAATATTATTATATATGTGATGGTTTGATGCTTTTTCCAATTACACGGATTAGGCGGATTGCCCATAAGTGACGCATAAATAAAATGAAATTTAGATATTTGAAAACTTCAAGTAGTACTGGAACATATTTGGATCTTGCTTATTTATAAATGGATAAACGCGATCTCGTCAAAGCCGTGCTCCTGGGCACTGTGGTGCTCGCGACGATTCAGGTCGGAATCGCCTTTGGAGTGAGGGGCCCGTCGTTGGCGGCCGAGTTGGCCGGCCTGCCGGGGCCGCCTCGTGCTCTGGCTCTAGCCGCGCTGTTGGGATTGCTCACCGCCGGGACCAGCGCGCTCCTTTACGAACAGTGGCCGTGGCTCCGCGAGCGGCTGGATCCGGAGATCTTCCGGGCGGTGGCGGCCGTGCCATCGGTGCCTTGGCTGTTCGTGGCGGTGGTGGCATCGGCGGCCGAGGAAATACTCTTCCGAGGCGCTTTGCAGCCCGTGATCGGCATCCTGCCGGCCACCGCGCTGTTCGCCTTCCTGCACTTCTTCATGCAGCGGCGACTGGCCGCTTACTGTGTCATGGCCTTCGTAATGGGATTGGTGCTGGCGGCGGTCTACGCCTGGACCGGGTCGCTGGGCGCGGCCATTGCCATGCACATCATGCACAATCTGGGGATTTCGGTCTGGATCCGGCGCAGCGGCCGCTTCCCGCCCGCAACTCAGGACACGTAAATGGACAACAGATCCAGCAGCATCGAGTAGCCCACTTCAAGGCGGCCCGCGCCCGGGCCCTCCAGGTAGACCTCGCCGACGGTCTCCGACTTGAAAATAATCGCGTTGTGCGTTTCCGCCACGCGATAGAACGGATCGTGCTCGTCGATCTTGTTGGGTCCGACCTGGCCGCGCCATGACCCGTCCTCCTCCCGCCAGGCGTGGGCGATCATCCGGTACCGCATGTTTTTTTCGCGGGCGGATTGGATGTCGCGCACCGTGATGCTTGTGATCCCCTCCCGGATGAACTGGTTGGGCGACTGCTGCCGGTCGCTCAGCGCGTTGAGCAGTATCATCAGCTTGGCCAGGGTGTCGTGTCCGTCCAGATCGAGGGAGACGTCGGCTTCGGAATAGCCGTTTTCGACGGCTTCCCGGATCGCGGCTTCACCCGGCTTGTCCTTCTCCATCTGGGACAGGACGAAATTCGTGGTCACGTTGAGCAGGCCGCGGATCTCCAGCACCTCGTCGGCGCGATAGGCGCTGCGCAGGAGGTTCACCAGTGGCGTGCCGTTCATCACCGAGGCGCCGAACAGATAACGCACGCCGTTGGTTTTGGCCAGGTCGCGCAGCTCCTGGTAATTGAGCGCCGCCGGCCCCTTGTTGCTGGAGACCACATGCTTGCGCAGCCCCAGCGCCTGGCGGATGTAGCCGGAGGCGGGCTCCCCCGTCTGCAGGTTGGAGTGGGTGCACTCGAGCACCACGTCGGCCTGGCTCAGTTCCAGGCACGCCAGCGGATCCAACCCCTTGACGCAGGCCTGGTCCGTCGTCTGGTAGTCGAGGAGGCCGCGGCCGTCTTCGAGAATGGGCAGAATCTCGCTGATCTTCAGGCCCGCCGCGGCGGTGACGGAGCCGTGGGAGCGGTCGCATACCGAGACCAGTTGGAAGGTGATGCCGTGCCGGCTGGCCAGTTGTTCCCGCTTCTTGCGCAGGACCGCCAGAAAGCCCTGGCCCACGTTGCCCGCCCCGATGAGCGCGATCTTGACATCCATTGGTGTCTCCTCGTCAGTCGTTCCGGCTCCGGACATTATACACCGTGTCCCGCTCCACGGGTACCCGGCCGGCCTGACGGATGAGATGCACCAGCTCGGTCCGGGTCATGCCCTGGGCCGTGCGGGCGCCCGCGCTGTGGGTGATTTGTTCCTCGATCACCGTGCCGTCGATGTCGTCCACCCCGAACGAAAGCGCCACCTGGGCGATCTTGGGTCCCACCATGATCCAGAACGCCTTGATGTGGGGGAAGTTGTCGAGCATGAGCCGCGCCACCGCCAGGTTCTTCAGGTCGTCGTAGCCGGTGGTGCCGGCGCCCTGCTCCACGCGCGTGTTCTCCGGATGGAAGGCCAGCGGGATGAACGCCAGAAAGCCGCCGGTCTGGTCCTGCAGCTCGCGCAATTGAATGAGGTGCTCCACACGCTCTTCGACCGATTCCACATGGCCGTATAGCATGGTGGCGTTGCTGCGGATGCCCAGCTCGTGGGCGGTCCGGGCGATTTCCAGCCAGCGTTGCCCCGAGATCTTCTTCTCACAGAGCTGCTCGCGGACGCCGGGCGAGAACACCTCGGCGCCGCCGCCGGGGATGGAGCCGAGGCCGGCCGCCTGGAGGTCCCGCAGCGTGTCGTGAACCGACTGGCCTGCGGTTGCGGCGATGTGGTCGATCTCCACCATGGTGAACGCCTGCAGGTGGACGTCAGGCAGCCGCTGTTTCAGTCCGCGCAGCATGTCCAGGTAGTAGCTGTAGGGCAGGCGGGGATTCAGACCGCCGACGATGTGCAGTTCGCTGATGCCCTCCCGGGCGTGGCTCTCGGCGATGGTGAAGATCTCCTCCAGCGACATCGTCCGCGCCTCCGGGTGGTCCGGCGGTCGGTAGTAAGCGCAGAACCGGCACTCGTTGACGCACACATTCGTGTGGTTGATGTGGCGGTTGACGATGTAGTAGGCCGTGTCGCCGTTGAGCCGTTCGCGGACTACGTTGGCCAGGCAGCCGATGGTCAGCAGATCGTGGCTCTGATAGAGCCGTACCCCGTCAGCGAGATCGAGCCGTTCGCCCCGGCGGACCTTGTGGGCGATGTCCGCCAGCGGGGATCGGGCCGGAATGTCTAACATGGCGTTGCCTCAGCGGATCGGGATGACGGGAGTCTGGAACAGCCAGATGTCCAGCAGCACGATGACGAACAGCAGAATGCTGAAGAGCCCGTTCAGGGTGAAAAACGCCGTGTTCACCCGGGACAGGTCCTGCGGCCGCAGCAGCAGGTGCTCGTACA
>CALAMB010000023.1 GCA_937925645.1 uncultured Acidobacteriota bacterium | reverse complement strand
TCGTCCAGGTGCGTCTTCACGGCAGAGCGCACGCCGGTGCCGCCGGCGCGGGTGTGCCGGACCTCCACCCCCTCCCGCACGCACAGTCCGCCGATGCCCGTCGGGCCGAGCAGCGACTTGTGACCGGTGAACGCCACCAGATCGATGCACTGTGCCTCCATGTCGATGGGCACCTTGCCGGCGCTCTGGGAAGCGTCGATGAGGAACAGGATCCCCGCCTCGCGGCAGCGCCGGCCGATCTCGCCGATGGGCTGGACGGTGCCGATGACGTTGGAGGCGTGGTTCACCGCCACCAGCCGGGTGTTGGCCTTGAACCGGCGGGCGATCTCGTCGGGATCCACAAAGCCCTGCGCGTCGAAGGGCACGTAGTCGAGCTCGATGATTCCGTCCTGGAAGAGGTGATACAGCGGCCGCAGCACCGAATTGTGCTCCACGTTCGTGGTGATGGCGTGGTCGCCGGGTTTCAGCACGCCGAAGATGGCCAGGTTCAGGGCGTCGGTGGAGTTGTAAGTGAAGACTAGCCGGTTGGGGTCGGTGCCATGAAAGAAGTCGGACAGGAGCTTGCGGGTTTCTTCCACCATGGAGCCCGCCTCCATGCACATGTCGTAACCGGAGCGGCCCGGGTTCACGCCGTAGTTCCGGTAAAAAAAGTCCATGTACTGATACACCGACTCTGGCTTGGGAAAAGAGGTGGCTCCGTTGTCCAAGTAGATGATCGCTTCCATATGTATCCTGCCTGATAAAAGATTGGAAAAGTCTAGGTTAATTTCATTCTGCGGTCAACAGGAAAGGATTGGAATGAGGAGGAATGGCGGCGCATCCAGCCGTCCGCACGGCGCATCGAAGGATGGAACCTGTCAGGGAGTGAACACATGGAATCCGCCTTCTTGCTCATCAACCTGGGTGCCGCTTTGGCGCTGATGATCGCCGTCTGGCTGCTGAGCCTCCGGTCGCGCGACGCCAGCGTGGTGGACGTGTTCTGGGGACTGGGGATCGTCCTCATCGCCTGGCTGACCTTCGCCCGGACGGACGGGTTCGACGGGCGGCGGTTGCTGCTGGCGGGGCTGGTGACGGTCTGGGGCCTGCGCCTGGCCCTCCACATCCTGTGGCGGCGGCGCGGTCACGGCGAGGACCGCCGGTACGCCGCCATGCGCGCCGCCCGGGGCGCGGCGTTCTGGTGGCAGAGCCTGTTCGTGATCTTTTTGCTCCAGGGTATCCTCCAGTGGCTCATCTCGCTGGGCGTGCAGCTCGGCATCGCCGCCGCCACGCCGCCGCGCTGGACCGCCTGGGACCTGGCGGGCGCCGCCCTCTGGGCCGCCGGTTTCCTCTTCGAGACGGTGGGCGACGCGCAGCTCGCCCGCTTCAAGCGGGACCCGGCCAACCGCGGCCGAGTCATGGACCGGGGCCTGTGGCGCTACACGCGCCATCCCAACTACTTCGGCGAGGCGGTGATGTGGTGGGGGCTTTTCCTCATCGTGCTGCCCACGCCGTATGGACTGTGGACGGCCCTGTGCCCCGCCCTGATGACCTTCTTCCTGCTCCGGGTGTCGGGCGTGACCCTGCTGGAGCAGGACCTGCTGTCGCGCCGCCCCGGCTACCGCGAGTACGTCGCCCGCACGAGCGCGTTCATGCCGTGGCCGCCCGGGCGGAGAGAGAGTGAGGAGATAGGAGATAGGAGATAGGAGATAGGAGATAGGAGATAGGAGAAAGGAGATAGGGGATAGGGGGGAAGAGTGCGAAGTTCGTGTCGTGCTCGTATTCGTAATCGTAATTCGTAATCGTGATCGTAATCGGAATCGAGGCTGGAAGCTCGAGTCTGGAGGCTCGTTCCCGTAACGCGGACATCGGAAATCGGACCTGGGACCTGGGACCTGGATTCTGGGACCTGGATAAAATAAATTTGATCCTAGTGCCCATCATCCATCCACCGATTCACCGATTCACCGACTCACCGACTCACCGATTCACCGATTCACCGATTCACCCATTCACCGATCCGCCGACTCACCGATTCACCGACCAGCTCCCGAAGATGGAATTCGTCGACACCACGCGCCGCGTCCAGACCCCGAATTGCAAAAAAAGTGGTACCGGTGTATAATGCTTTTGTTTATCGATATCACTATTAATCATTAGGATTTAACGGCCTGGCCAGATTGGCCGGCTACCGAATGATACCGAAAGATACACTGAGGAGGTGTGCATGGCCCTGACTATCCGGAGGTACACCGGTTTGGTCCACCGAAGCGTTTGTATTTGTCTGCTGCTGATTGTTGCAGCCTTCTCTTCGGCGGGAGCACCGGCCGGGCCGGCCGATGAAAGCTTCGGCCGTCTCCTGGACGCGGATGGCGTGGTTATCGGCACATTCGGATCCGTCGGATCCGACGCCGGCTGGTTCATGGGAGCCGATGGTGTCGTCCGGTTCACCCTGGATGGCGGCGATCGATGGACAGAACTCCAGGACGGGCTCCCACCTGCGCTCCTCGATAACTTTTTCCGCTGGCAGGAGCCATCCGCGGTGGATTCCGCCCTGCTGTTCAATCTGAACGGTGACTGGTCGGGAACCACCTCCCAGGGGCATCCCCTGTCGTTCCCCGTAGTGAACAATGCCGTTCCCAGCATCACGGTCAAGTGTTACATCGGCGCCTGCGGCGCCACCGTGGAAACCACCACCACGTTCGGCACCCCGATGGAGATCACCAGCAACAATTTCACGCTGAACGTCAGCGCCAGTCCGTTGTCCTACACCGCCGAGGGCACCTTCACTTCCGATACCACGGCCAACGGGACCGTCAATTTCGATTTCACCAACCCCTACCCATACTGTCACGGAACCGCAGCCGCCACCTGGAACGCCACCAAAGAAGCCCCGCCCGTGTACAACTATTATTTCCCGCGCCTGTCCTACCACTCGGGCACATGGACCGAAGGGTACGGATTTGTCAATCCATCCAACACAGACGCATCGGTCGACTTTGAGGCATTCGCCAACAACGGGTCCAGCATCGCCCAGTCCGCCGTCATGCCCTGGGCGGCCCACTGTCAGGGCGCCTACCAGGCAGAAGGCATTCTGGGATTGACCCAGCCCACCGAGGCCTGGGTCTCCGCGCAGAGCGACAGCAACTCCCTGCGGGGCTTCTTCCTCACCCAGTACTTCTCGGGCGGACTGGCCGGGCTGGATGGCGCCGCGGTGTTCACCACGACGCTCACCGAAGGCATATTCCCCCGGGTGATGGCCGCCGACACATTCACCACCGAGATGTTCGTCGCCAATCCGGGCGCCTCCGCGGTCGAGGCCACCTTCACGGGATTCGACGGCGTGAATGTCCATGCCGGCGGCACCCAGGCCATTCCGGCAAGGGGCTTTCTGAAACTCGACACGGCCACCTTGTTCGGCACCGCGTTCAACGGCTACGTGCACGTGACCGCGACAGGCGGGGTCATCGGCAACGCCGTCACGCAGGACGGCACCCTGTCCATCAGCTCGATCAACCTGCAACCGGTGAGTGAAAGCTCCGGCACGCCTGACGGTCTCGACGGAAACTGGGCGGGCACCACCTCCCAGGGACGCCCCATTTCGTTCCCCGTGGCTGACAGCGCCATTCCCAGCTTGACGGTTCAGGGGCACATTTCCGCCTGCGGCGCCACCGTGGACATGACCACGACGTTCGGCACGCCCTTGTCCACCGCGGGCAACCAGTTCTCCGCCAATGTGACATCCAGCCCGATGTCCTACACCATCAACGGAACCTTCACCAGTGACGCTGCGGCGAACGGCACGATCAACTTCGATTACACCAATCCCTATCCATACTGCCACGGCACTGCGGCCGCCACCTGGACCGCTTCCAAAGCCGGGAAATCCACCGCCCCGCCTCAACCGACTGCCTGCACCGTGCTGCTGCTGTCCCCGGACACCACGGAGGGCGACATCACCAGCCTCCAGAACGCGCTCGCCGGTTACGCCGATCTCACCGTCTCCGTATGGGACAACGACCTGGGGGATCCCTGGGCCGAGGCCCTCGCGCCATTTGACGTCGTGATTATTGGGAACGACATCCTGTGGGATACCGCCAGCATGGATCCGGTCGCCGTCGGCGACGCCCTGGCAGACTATATCGATGGCGGCGGCAAGGTGATCGAAAGTCTCTACACCCAAAGCTATGACGAATGGGGATTCGGCGGACGCTACATGACCGGCGGCTATTCGCCGTTCACGCCGGCCACCCAGGACCTTTGGGATCCCGATGACGTGGCCGTGGTGCAGGGCGGCCACGCGGTCATGCAAGGAGTGACTGCTATTCACGATAACTGGGGGCACCAGGATCCGGGATTGCAGGCCGGGGCGACCCTGTTGGCGCAGTGGGGTTCCTCCAACTACAACGCGGTTGCCGTCAACGACAACGTCGTCGCCATCAACATGCTCATCTTCCACGATGCCGACTGGACGGGCGACGTGCCCACTCTGCTCCACAACGCCATCGTCTGGCTCTGCGGCGGCGGCACTGTCCAGGGCAAGCTCTATGCGCCGCACATCGTCCTGATGCCCGACATTTACTACACCGAAGTCAACCTGATCAACCCTTCGCCGACGGCGGTCGATGCCACCCTGTCGCCTTTCTACGCAAACGGCACGCCCATGGCCGACCCGTTCCAGGTTCAGGTCCCGGCCCAGCAGCTCGTCACGCTGCGGGATACCGAACTCGGACTCCCGCAAGGGCTGCAGACGGAGGGCTGGCTGCTGGTGGACAGCGGCACCCAGCCGCTGGTGGGCTGTCTGACCTTCGGGAATCCGCAGGACAACCACATCATGTCCACCCTGCCCCTCCTGTCCGCCCCAGCCACGGAGATGTTCTTTGCCCAGTGCGCCAACAGCAACGTGGGCGGAGTGGACTTCTTCACCGGCATCGCCGTGATCAACCCGAACGAGGCGGCGACCGACGTCACCTTTTACATCCATGGCAGCGACGGGACGCTTCACGGAACGGCGGTCCGCTCTCTGGCCGCGAGGGAAAAGTACGTCCGGCTGATCCACTTCATCGAAGGCATCGGCACCTTGCCCACCATGTCCAGCGGCTACATCCGGATCACCGCCACCCAGCCGGTGTTCTCGTTTGTGCTCTTCGGCGACACGCCGCTCAATTTCCTCAGCGGTGTGCCGGCGCAGTACTGACCGTCACCGCCGGCCGGGCCAGCCCGGCCGGCGTTCTCTCTTCTTCTGACGGCGGTCCACTGAGGATATCCCATGATTCCGGATCTTGAGATTGTCCTCATCATCAACCTGGGCGCTGCCATGTGCGTCACGCGGAGTGCGGCGTTCTAGTGGCAGAGCCAGTTCACCATCTTCCTGCTCCAGGGTTTCCTGCAGTGGCTCATCTCGCTCGGCGTGCAGCTCGACATCGCCGCCGCCACGCCGCCGCGCTGGACCGCCTGGGACCTGGCGGGCGCGCCGCCCTCTGAGCCGCCGGTTTCCTCTTCGAGACGGTGGGCGACGCGCAGCTCGCCCGCTTCAAGCGGGACCCGGCCAACCGCGGCCGAGTCATGGACCGGGGGCTTTGGCGCTACACGCGCCATCCCGACTACTTCGGCGAGGCGGTGATGTGGTGGGGGCTGGGACTCATCGTCTGCCCCACGCCGTATGGTCCATGGGCGCTCCTCTGCCCCGCCCTGATGACTTTCTTTCTGCTGAAAGTGTCCGGCGTCACGCTGCTGGAAGCGGACCTGCTGGCCCGTCGCTCGGAATTCCGGGACTACATCGCCCTCGCCAGTGCGTTCATACCCTGGCCGCCCGGGAGGAAAGTGAAGGGATAGGAGACAGGAGATAGGAGATAGGGGGGAAGAGTGCGAAGTTCGTGTCGTGCTCGTATTCGTAATCGTAATTCGTAATCGTGATCGTAATCGGAATCGAGGCTGGAAGCTCGAGTCTGGAGGCTCGTTCCCGTAACGCGGACATCGGAAATCGGACCTGGGACCTGGGTTCTGGGACCTGGGACCTGGATAAAATAAATTTGATCCTAGTTCCCATCATCCATCCACCGATTCACCCATTCACCGATTCACCCATTCACCGATTCACCGACTCACCGATTCACCGATTCACCGTTCTGTGGCACAATGGAACGGATCTCATTTTCCTCTGGAGCACTCCCATGGACATGCTGCTTGACTGGGCCGAACGGGGCAAGCTGCCTGACGCCGCCATCCGCATGGGGATCCGCCGCCTGCTGCGGAGCCGCCTCCGCCAGGAGGATCGTGGCGACGCCGAGGCCAACCTGGCGCGGAAGATGGAGTTCGTCGAGTCGATGCGCCGCGCCCCGGTGGCGCTCAACACGGACGACGCCAACGTCCAGCAC
Organism: uncultured Acidobacteriota bacterium; assembly: GCA_937925645.1. GTDB lineage: Bacteria > Acidobacteriota > JAAYUB01 > JAAYUB01 > JAAYUB01 > JAAYUB01. Next base: position 3,175 of record CALAMB010000023.1, on the reverse strand, counting down.
TACGAGGTACCCCCGGCCTTCTTCGAGCGGATCCTCGGCCCGCGGCTCAAGTACAGCTCCGGCTACTGGCCCGCCGGCGTGGCGGACCTGGCCGCGGCCGAGGAGGCCATGCTGGCCCTGACTGCGGAGCGGGCGGGGCTGGCCGACGGCATGCGGGTGCTGGACCTGGGGTGCGGCTGGGGCTCCTTCACCCTGTGGGCGGCCGAGCGGTTCCCCGGTTGCCGCTTCCTGGCGGTCTCCAACTCGGCCCCTCAGGGGGAATTCATCCGCCGGCGCGCCGCCGAGCGCCGCCTGCGCAACGTCGAGACGACCACCGCCGACATGAACACCTTCGAGGCGCCGGACCAGTTCCACCGGATCGTCACCGTGGAGATGTTCGAGCACATGCGCAACTGGGAGCGGCTGCTGGAGCGCGCCGCGGACTGGCTCCGGCCCGGCGGCCGTTTGTTCGTCCATATTTTTACCCACCGCCGCCTGGCCTACCCGTTTGAGACGGAAGGCGCCGACAACTGGATGGGCCGTCATTTTTTCACCGGCGGCATGATGCCCTCGGACGACCTGATCCTCTACTTCCCCCGCCACCTGGCGGTGGAGGCCCACTGGTGCGTCGACGGCCGGCACTACCAGAAGAGCCTCGAGGCGTGGCTGGCCAACCTGGACCGGCAGCACGCCGACATCCAGGCCATCCTGGTCGACGTCTGCGGCGCCGCGGAAGCCCCGCTGGCACTGCAGCGCTGGCGCATGTTCATCATGGCTTGCGCCGAGCTGTTCGGTTACCGCGGCGGCCAGGAGTGGCTCGTCTCCCACTACCGGCTGGCGCCCAAGGGAGTGTGAGCGCGGTGGGCGAGACGGTCTGGGTTCACGACGTCGAGGTGTCCGCTTACAGCGGCTACCGGGCGGACGAGCGGCCCACCGCGGTTCTCTGGGACGGGAGGACGCAGCCGGTCATCGAGGTCCTGGACCGCTGGTACGGTGTCGGCTACCTCTACTTCAAGGTCCGGCTCGCCGACGGCGCGCGGCTGCTGTTGCGCCACGACGAATGGGACCACCGGTGGGACGGCGCGCCGCTGGAATCTTCCGATCCGCCGACCGCCGCCCATGAGTGACCACAGGCCATGACCCACCTCGTGATCTTCGACCTGGACGGCACCCTGACCGACTCGAAGCTGGACATCGCCCGCGCTCTCAGCCACGCCATCCGAAGCATCGGCCATGAGGTGGCGGACGAATCGGTTTTCTATCCGCTCATCGGCGCCACGCTGGAGGAGACCTTCACGGCGGTGCTGCCGCCGCACCGCCACAACCGAATCGCCGAGGCGGTCGCGGCCTACAAGGCGTACTACCCCGACCATTGCGCCGATGCGACCCGGCTGTTTGACGGAGTGCCGGAGGGCCTGAGGGCGCTGCAGGCGCGCGGATTCACCCTGGCGGTGGCGACCACCAAGCGCACCTGGATGGCGGATCGAGTGCTGACTCTGCTCGGGATCCGTGGTTGTTTCGCGCACGTCCAGGGCACCGACGATTTCCCGTACAAGCCGGATCCGGAGATCATCCGGCGGGTGCGGGCGGCGCTTGCCGATCGCTGCGACGACCGCCGCACCTGGATGGTGGGCGACACACCGCGCGACATCGAGACCGGGCGTCGGGCCGGCGTGCGTACGGCGGGCGTCCTGTACGGGTACGGCGACGCGGACGCGCTGCGCCGCGCCGGGCCGGACGTTCTCGCCGCCAGTTTCCGTGAATTGGCGGACCGGCTGCTGGCCGGCGCCGCGGCCTTTTCCGGCTGAGCCGGCGGCGGCCGTAAAAAAAGGGCGGCGGAAATCGAGGCGCTCCGCCGCCCCCGCTATCCCCTCCTCGACCGCGGACGGCCGGCTGCGCGATCCCCGCGCCGCCACCGTCCGGCCTCGGGCCTCTATCTCCACAGCGCCTGCCGGCGGCCCGTGGCGTCCGCGTGCCGCCGGCGCAACATCATCGCCCCATGCCGGGCGGGGGTTCCTGACCTTCTTCCAAGGCGCCTTCCAACTCGGCCGCCTGCCCCTCGCCCGCCACCCGGGCCTGCCCCGCGGCCATGGTCTGTCCTGCGGCCATGGTGGGCGCCTGGGCGGTGGCCTGGGCCCCACTCATCCCCGTCTCCGGGCGGTCGATGCCGTAGTGCTGCATCTCCCAGAGCAGGTTCGGCCCCTCCTGGCGGGTTTCGTAGTCCGTCTGCGCGTCGCCGGGCCCGGGATTGATCCGGGCGTCACGGCTCCCCTGGACGGTGTAGCTGCTGGCGTTGCCGCCCCGGTCGCCCTCACCATGATCGATACCCACCGCCTCACCCGTGGGCATCTTGTTGCGCTCGCGTTTCGGCCGGAAACCCAGCGGATCGGCATTACCGCCTTCACCGGTCTTGTCGGGATCGCCCGGGCCGCCAAACCCTCCACCCTTGGCCTCTTTCTTGTCTTTCTCCTTGCCGCCCGTGTCCTTGTCCGCCTTGTCGCTGGAACCGGAAGACTTGTCGGACTTGTCGGTCTTGTCCGAGCTGTCGCTGCTGCTGGTGTCCTTTTTGTCGGTGCCTCCGGTAGACGTATCGTCCTTCTTGCCGCCGGCGCCGCCCGCAGCGCCGGTGCCGCCCGTCTTGTCGTCGTCCTTGCCGGAGCTGCCCACGCCCGTCTTGTCATCCTTCTTGCCCAGACCGCCGGCATAGGAATCGTCCTTGCCCCGGTCGGTGAAATCCTTGCCGCCGACGCCGCTCCCGCCCGTGGGGTCGAACTTGCCGCCAGGGCCGCCGCCGGTCCAGCCGTCACCGCCGAACTTGTCACCCATGCCGCCAAACTTGTCACCGGGCCCGAACTTGTCACCCATGCCGCCAAATTTGTCACCGGGCCCGAACTTGTCACCCATGCCGCCGAATTTGTCACCGGGCCCGAACTTGTCACCCATGCCGAATTTATCGGCGTCGATCTTGCCATCGACACCGCCCATGGCGCCGCCCATGACGCCTCCGTCGAATTTACCCTCCACCTTGCCGGCGATCTTGCCGCCCAGGTCGCCCGCCATGGCGCCCACGGCGCCGCCGTCGAATTTGCCCTCCACCTTGCCGGCGATCTTGCCGCCCATTTCGCCTGCCATGGCGCCCGCGGCGCCGCCGTCGAACTTGCCATCCACCTTGCCGTCGATCTTGCCGCCCATGGCG
>CALAMB010000022.1 GCA_937925645.1 uncultured Acidobacteriota bacterium | reverse complement strand
GCTCGCCTACATCCACCCGGACGTCTTCCCCGCCCTGACGCAGGAGGCGGTCCGCTGCTACCTGAACTACGAGACCATGGGCGGGCTTCAGCTCGTGCTCCAGATCGCCACGGCATCCCACGTCTCGGACGCCATCCGGCTCGAGAAATTCTACAAGCCCGAGGTGCTGGACGAATTCAAATCCAGCGTCCTCAAGGGCGCCGCCGAGTTCGATTTCTCCAAGCTGCCGCGGGCCGTCCAGATGATCCTGGACGCCATCCGCCAGGAATTGGGCAAGGCGACCATCGTCATGGGCCGCGTCATCGGGGGGCTGAATCCGAAGGTGGTCACCGGGCTGATCGAGCTGCTCTCGGCCACGCCGTCGCGCCAGGCGGAGGACGGACTGAAGGGCGTCGCGGGGGATTTCAAGATCGCCGTGGTGCAGACCGCGGTTCAGCAGACGCTCGAGGCCATGGCCAGGGAGCGAAAAGCGTTCCTCTGAGGGGCGGCAGAAGCAGCAGGATCAGGGGCCGGCATCGGTCCGCCAGGGCGCTTCCGCAAAAATAGGCAATTCGATCACGTAGCCGATGCCCTTGCCGGTTTCGGCCTCGGTGTAGATCACACCGCCGTGATTGCGGACCACGTTGAAACAGAACGCCATCCGGACGCTGGCGTCCTCGAGCGGCTGTTCCTGGGCCTGGGCGAGCGCCCGGACTTCCGGCATGTCCGACGGCACGACGCCGGGGCTGGCGTCGGTGATCACGGCCTGGACCGCGTCCGGTCGTTTCAGCAGGGCGATGTCGAGAACGCCCCCGCCGTGATCATGAGACAGGGTCTGGGCGGCCAGCTCGATCAGCGTGCGGAACACCTGGGCGATGTTCTCGCGTTCGAGGTACAACTCGGGCAGATCCGGTTCCATGTTCAGGTCCAGGCTCACGCCCGACTGGTGAATCATCGGCCGGAGTTCGTCGGCCAGGCGTTCAAGGAGCGCGTTCAGCCGGACCGGCACCTTCTCCAGGGGGCGGTGCTCGGCGGTGGCCACCAGGTTCTTGACGATCACGATGGCTCGCGTCAGCTCCCGCTCGATCTTGCCCAGAATGTCCCGAGACGCCTCGTCATCGGCCAGCTTCCGGTTCAGCATCTGGACGTATCCGGATACCGCGGCCAGCGGGTTGTTCAGCTCGTGGGAGATCCCCTCGATCAGGGAACCGACGGAGGTCACCCGCGTCTTGAGGCGCTCCCGCCGGGCCGTCATTTTTTCGCCGGTCACGTCCGTGGCGACGATGATGGCGCCCTGGAAACCCGACACCGGATCGTGGAGCGGCGTGGCCACAAGGCGGATTACCTTGCCGTACGGATCGGCCAGAGGCACCTCGAGTTCCATCAGCTCCTGCCCCTGCCGGCCCAGCCGGTCGCAGATCGTCCCCTGCACCTCGCTGAACTTGTCGAAGAACGCGCCCTTCTCGAACTCGGTCAAGCCGCCGAGGAAGGTCTTGCCGGACGGGTTCAGCAGGGTCAGGTGGAAGTCGTCGGTCATCAGCATGACGCCGTCGGCCAGCTTCTCCATCAGCTTCTGGAGGCCGAGGCCGGACATCCGGCTCACGTCCCCGGCCTGCCGCTGCCGGCACCGCTCCTGATTCAGCAGGCTGGAGATCACCCCCGCGATGACCGAGAAGAACTGGATCTCGTGCCGCGACACCCGCCGGTGGTTGCCGGCGGCGACGTTGAGCACGCCCCAGACCCGGCCGGGAAGGCGGAGCGGCACGGCCAGGTGGGTCTTGATCCCGGTTTCGGCCGCGGCGCCGAAGCATGCGTCGAGGCGCTTGAGCGAGATGGGCTGGGCCGTGCGGAAGACGTGGTCCATCACCGCCGTCCGCAGCTCGGCATTCCGTTCCGGATCCACCGCCTCGCGAGCCACGCCCTTGTGGGCAATGAGATGGGCCGGCCCGGACTCGTCCGGCTGATGGTAGATCCAGATGGCGGTGTAGTCGCGGAAGCCCAGGATCAGGTCAAAGATGCGCTCCAGGTTGATCTGGATGTTGTCCTGCTCGGCCACGTGCTGGAACACGTCCACCAGCGTCAGGAGCATCTCCTGGTAGACGTACACGATGTTGCTGGGGGGATTGCTCGCGTCCGAACCCATTTAAACCGCCGCCATCGATGTTTCGCTTGACCCTGTTTGCAATTTTACCTAAAGTATCATCATCTTGTGTCAGACGTTACACTTTCATGAAAGAATCGCTCTTGTTTGAAGAAGCTCTCGGTGAATTCGGGAAAGGACTATACCACAAGGCCATCGCGTCCTTCCGCGAGGCCGCCGCCCGCGACACCGAGGCCGACGGCACGTACGCGGCGCTGTCTAAAGGTTTTATTCTCGAATGTTACAAGCTCCTTGGCATCAAATATACCTCACAACAACTGCACAAGCAAGCGCTGGACATTCTGGAGCAGGGGCTGACCGAATACCCGGACAACCGCATCCTGCAGCTTTACAAGGGAATCATTCTCAACAACTCGGGCAACTTCCCGGCGGCGGTCCGGGTGTTCGAGGCGATCTTCACCCGCGAGCCCAACTTCCCCAGCATCCGGATCTGCCTGGGGATCGCCCTCCTGAACCTGGGCAGCCTGGATCGCACCGAAGAGATCCTGCACGACGCCATCGCGCTGCCCCCCTTCGACGCCACGGTCTACCACCTGCTGGCCATCGCCCGGTTCCGGCGGCACAAGTTCCCCGAGGTCGAGAAGATGATCCTGCGGGCCCTGGAGTTCAAGCGGCCCTTCCCCGAAGCCCAGCTGGACCTGATGGCCGCCTACATCGTGCTCAAGCGCTACGAGGACGCGTTCCGGATTCTGGAGGAGCTGATCCCGTTCCTCAAGCAACGGAACCGCTTCCAGGTCCCCCTCGGCTTCCTCGCCCGGCAGCTCCGGCTGGACGCCGGCCAGCCGCTGCTGCGCAAGTATCCGTTACCGAAGAATGACACCGACGTGTCCGAGGCCGCCGCGCGCAAGTGGGTGGACGATCGGTTCCACAAAACCATCGAAATCGACGTGCAAGCCCTCCCCTTCCAGGACCCGGAGGGGGACATCATCCGCAACTCCTGGTTCCGCCAGCTCCTGGTGAAGCACTACCAGAACCTGCTGGTGGACGGCGTGGATTTGCCGGAGGTGTACTTCCGCCTGGGCCGCGAAGCCCAGCGCCTCAAGAAACACTCCGAGGCGCTGGAGTACTTCCGCAAATGCCTGCTCCGGAACCCGAAGTTCGTGCCCGCCAGGATCAGCATGGGCTTCTGCTATAAGGACCTGGGACGCGCCGCGGAGGCCCTGGAAAAATTCGAGGAGTCGTACCGCGACTTCAAGAGCATCCCCGAGACCATCCTGTTCAGCAACGAGTCGGAAGCGGACGAAAAGATGGGCGCCGAAAAGGCCGAGTTGCTGCGCGCCGAGATCCACATCCTGAACCTGGCCCTGGGGCAGAACCCCGGTTTCGCCGACCTGTACTACAACCTGGGCCGGCTCTACTACTACCTGGAACAGCCCGACGAGGCGTACCAAAATTTCGAGAAGGCCTGCACGCTGAACCCCTTCTTCATCCGGGCCATCATCGGCCAGGCGCTCACGCTCATGCAACTGAACCAGACCGAGAAGGCCAGCGCGCTGCTAAAATCCCTGACCACCCGCAACAACCTGTTCTGGAAGGTGGTGTACAACCTGGCAATGCTGCACCGCCAGGCCGGCAACATCGCCCAGGCCCGCCAGTACCTGGAAGAGCTGCTCCCCCTGCAGAACGAGTTCGCCGCCATGGCCCGCGACATGCTGGCCAAGCTGCCGTCCTGACACCCCCCACGACATGCGCGTGGCGCAGGCGTCCCGCCTGCTCCGGATCCTACCGTAGCGCGCGTTCAATGAACGCGGCGTGAAGTACCTCGCGGCCGCCGGCCGCGGGTTCGACCACGGCACGGTCGCGCGATACTCGCGTCATTGCCGTTGGTCGCCTTGGACGACCGCGCCCCGCGGCACGATCCCGCCGCGCCAGCGGCGGCGGCGTGTAGCCCGGACCGAAAGGTCCGAGAAGTCGAGGCGCGCGGAAGGGCAAAAAGCTCCGCAGGAGCGACGGGGAAAGGAAAGACGATTGGGGACTCCATTTTCGGACCCAATCAATGACTGTGCCCAACGGCAAATGGGGAAAATGGGGACATCCAGTTTCTCCCCGTGTCATGGGCTCTGCCCCTTTTCCGTCGCCGCTGGTGCGGCTTTCCCGGTCTCTCAAAAAATCCGGCCACCCGGGCCTCTCGGCCCGGGCTACATGCCGCGGCCGCTGGCGCGGCCGGGCTGCGGGAGTGAGCGATCCGATCCCATGGATCGTGCGGATTCAGCGGGCCGCGTCCGGCGGACGCGGCCTACGGTAGAATACAAAGCAAGGTCCAGCCGCCGCACTCCATATCACACGCAGATTTCCAAAGTCATGCCGGATGACCTCGCGGCGGCAAGCCGCGAGATACTTTTCGCCAACCTCGACTCAATCCACCGATGCCGCAAGCCGGTGGATCAGCGATGGAGTTTGCCGCAAAAACTTAATCCTTGATGAATATTTAAAAATAGATTTAACTGTAAAAACCAACAGCGGGTGAGGTGATTTCATGAAATGGAGCTTGCCTTGGAGCGGGTGCAGTTCCAGAGGAATCTTCTCCATAACGGCTTTCTCGTTGGCAGTGTTGCTCTTGATGAGCGCCGCACGCGCCCAATTAATCCCTCATGAAGAGCGCGAAGCACTTATCGCCATCTACAACGCCACCGGCGGGCCGAATTGGACAACCAATTATCATTGGTTGAGCGAATGGGGCACGGAGGACAGTTGGTACGGCGTCACCCTGAGTGCTGATTTTAAACATGTGGTTGCTTTGGATCTCGAACACAACAACCTCGTCGGCTATCTACCTGACGAGATCGGAGATTTGACAGAAGTATACGATCTCGATCTCAGCGGCAATAAACTGGAAGGGACCTTGCCAGCGAGCATGACCAATCTGTTCATGAATTGGAAACTGGACTTGAGTCGCAATCAATTTTCAGGCCCAATCCCAGACTGGCTCGGATATTTCGTGTCTGAGGAAATGAACCTGAGCGAAAACCAGTTTTCAGGCCCTATCCCTGACTTCTTCGATAGACAGATAAAGTTGCGTCTGAGATGGCTCGATCTGAGCAGCAACAACCTGACTGGGGCCTTGCCGCCCACGCTGGCGTCGTTGACATATTTGGAGAGCTTGAATGTAGGCGGAAACCCACTCGGAGGGACCATTTCAGCCGTCATCGCCAGTTTGCCCCGCCTCGAGTCTCTCGGATTGGGATATTGTGATCTTGGGGGGAGCATACCGGAGTCGATGGGCGATTGCCCCAATTTGAAACATCTGACTTTGTCCGGTAATCACCTGACTGGAACGATCCCCTCCAGTCTTGGGAATCTCAACACACTGGAGGGACTGTATCTTTCCAGCAACCAATTGACCGGAACGATTCCGGCAAGTCTCGGCAATCTCAAAAAATTGACGTGTCTCAAGCTTGACAATAATCTACTTGAAGGGAGCCTCCCTTCGGAGCTCGGGCAGTTGACCGACCTCCATCATATCGACTTGAGTCATAATAATTTGTCCGGAATTATTCCCGCGAGTATCTTCACTTTGGCTTCTCCAGAGGGAGGGGGAACGTTTTTAGACTTGTCGTACAATTCCTTCAACGGCATCGCCGACGATATCCAGTCCAAGGCGGGCTATCTTTGGGTGAATCTGGATATGAATATAATAGAGAACCTGCCCCTTACGCTCAGCGAGTGTACCCAATTGAGGGGCTTGATTTTAAGCCGGAATCTGCTGTCCGGTTCGTTCCCTTCGCAGTTGCTGCAGCTTGGACAATTGTATTCTTTGTCTCTTGGCCAAAACATCCTGGCTGGACCGATCCCACACGAGATCGGCGCCTTGACCAACCTGGAGTTTTTGGATCTGGCCGGCAACCAGTTTTCGGGGGAAATTCCATTTGAAATCAAATACTTAACCAATCTATACGGTGGTGGACTGACTCTTGATTATAATGCGCTTTTTACTACGGACGATTCCGTCCGCGCGTTTGTGAACGATCACCATAGTGGCGATTTCGAAAGTACGCAAACGGTCCCACCCGAGCAGCCCCGCTGGGGGTTTCAGGAACAAGATACGCTTCAATTGACCTGGACGCCCATCGCATACGATGAGGACGAAGGATTCTATCAGGTCTACCAGCGGCAAGAACCGTCGGGGGAAATGGCATACCTGGCCGAAACCCAGGACAAGAGGGCCACCGGGATCATCATCGAAGGCGTGTCGCTGGAGGCGGGCAGCCGATTCTTCGTCCAGACGGTGACCCGTCCGCACCAGTCCAATCCAAACACGGTCTACAGCGAGTATCGCGAAGCTCATCTTCAGAACTCCGTTTTTCTCGAGGAGCTGCACGCCAACCTCACCCCGCGCGGAGCGGCAGCCAATACCGCGTATCCCGACACCCGGCTCTACCGCTACTACAAGATCCTGGACGTGGACCGGCAGCCGGTGCCGGTGCGGCCGATTCAGCTCAGCCTGAACTCGGACAAGGCCGGCGTGAGCGTCCAGTCCGAGATCATCAAGCCCGGCGTGCTGCAGGTTAAGCTGGACCTGGAGCCGTGGGGCGTCCACGCCGGTGACACGCTGAAGCTGGACTTTCCCCGAACCATCCGCCTGCAGGAGAGCGGCGAGTGGAAGGACTACTTCCTGCTGGAAAAGGACCTGGACTTCAGCATCCGGGTGCAGCAGAAGCGGCCGTGGCGCTCCAACTACCTGTTCGCCCTGGGCGGCCCGGTCTGGGAAGCGGAGATAGGCGGCGGCGGGGCACAGTCGGTGGCGTCGGCCAAGCTGTCGCTCGGGGCGCAGGCGGGCTACACGGTGAAGCTCCTGGCCGCCGACACGCCGGCCGGTGGCGTCGTCCAGGGTTTGGGCCGGCAGGGAGATTTCAGCCTGTCGGGCGAAGTCTCGGCCGACCTGGGCATCCCGGGTGCTCCGCAGGCTGAGGCCTCGGGCGCGATCGGACTGAAAACTGGAGCGTATTTCGGCGGTGAGGTCGATTACTACACGGGGGGCTATACCGGTGCGGCCCGGAACGCCGACGTGACCAGCGCCCTCTGTTATTTTGGCGGCCTCGGAGGTTTGCCGGCGCAATTCCTGGCCCAGAACATGCACGCGGCGACCCTGATCTGGCTGTCCTCCCAGGGATATCCCACGGCGGAGCTGCAGCCGGCCCGGTATTACCAGAGCGTCAAATACGGCGCCAGCGTGGAGGGACGATCGTCAGCAGGTGCTTCCATCGAACTGGGGCCGCTATCCCTGAGCGGCAATGTGGCGTTCAGCGGCACGTTGCAGGAAGGGCGCCAGTTCAGTCCGTCCGGCCAGGGGGATGTCACCGCTTCCCTGGCGTTGGGGCTGTCGGCTGGCACCGGCGTCGAGCTGGATCTGGCCGAGGAGCTGAAGTGGCTGGACAGCATGGAAAGCGTCAACCGCACCCACACCAACACCGTCCAGTACGAGGTGACCAGCCGGGGGCCCGAGATCAGCGGCATCGGCGCCACCATCGAGACGACGGACTCAGTGGGCGCCTCCTGGCTCCTTTTCAGCGGCCAGTCGTACGCCGGCACCCGGATCAAATGGAACACCAGCGATTCCGCGGCGATCTTTTTAGTGGGGCAGAACCCGCAGCTACTGGCGGGAACCCTTTCCCAGGTGGCCGTCGGGCATCAGCCATCCCTGACCAACTTCACTCCGGAGTGGTTGTCCGGAGACATCAAAAATTTCCTCACCACGGTGGAAGCCGCCGATCCGTCCGCGCTGACGCGGACCAGCGCCCAGTCCGTGCGGGGCCTGCGGGCGGAGGCGGCGCTCAAGATCCCGGTCCCCATTCCGCAACTCAAGGGACTGAAGCTCTCCATCGGCCTCGGTTTGTACCAGGAAGTGGAACAGGAGTACGCCCGCGGCGTGGTGTTCGAAGACACGCCCTATCTTCTGGCCGACTACCGGAAGCACGACTGGGCGCCCAGCCCGGCCGTTTTTCTGAGCACGGTCAGCAACAGTTTGATGACGACCGTGCCGTTCCTCTCCGAAATCCTCCGGCGGCTCATCCCGGTGGCGGATGTGGTGTTTGGCAAGAGCGGCGCCACGGAACTGCAGTCCGTCACCGGCGTGCCGGTGGGCACGGTCCAGACGGGGGCGACCCCGCCCGCGGCGCGCCTGACGGCGGCGGTGATGGACACGGCCGTGCTTGCCGACCGCATCACGGGATCGGCGAACGAAACGGGCGGCAAGCGCCGGTTGCCCAGCCGCACCGCGTATGTCTCCCCCCAGATGACGGCCGTGCCGGTGGGCGATCCGGAGCGGTTCTTCCACCGCACCGGCATCTGGAGCAATGACGCCTGGGTGGCCCTGCCCGTGTCCCGGAAGGCGGCCACCATCGATGTGTTGACGCTGGCGGGCCACGCCGTCCACCTGGAGGCGGAGGATGCGGCCGGAGAGCTGCAGACGGAGTTCGCCGCGCCCGTCACTCTGACTCTTGCGGTCACGCTGGAGGACTTGACCATTGCCGGCGCCGGTCCGGCCGTTTTCGACGAGTTGGCCCTCTACCGCTACGACTCGGAAACAGGCATCTGGTCCGTCGTTTCCGGGAGCGTCGCCACCGGTGACGGGGCCAGCGGGGACGTCACGCAATCAGGGCTGTACGCGGCCGGCTGGCTGCAGGCGATGGATCCGGAGGCCGATCCCGACGCCGACGGCCGGACCACCGCGCAAGAGGATGCCAACGGCAACGGGATGATCGATCCCGGGGAGACCAATCCCCACGCCTGGGACACGGACCTGGACGGATACACCGACGGCGAGGAGGCGGCCGCAGGGACCGATCCGCTGGATCCCACGTCGCACCCCGCCGCCTGCGTGTTGCGCGTGCAGGCGGGCACCCACGGATTGACCGTGCCAACGCCCGGCGCCTACACTTACCCGGCCGGCTGGATCGCTCGGGTGGTGGGGCTGCCGGATCCCGGCTACGTGTTCTCTCATTGGTCGGGGGATTACGAGGGGAACGAGAATCCGCTGGCGCTGGAGCTGGATCATGATTACGCGCTCGTCCCGCACTTCATCGTGGACCCGGATCTCCTGCTCGGCGACCTGAACCTGGATGGGATGGTCGATGCGGTGGATTTGGAACTGCTGGCCCTGTACCTGTCCGAAGCGATCGTCTGGGGGGAAGCCGGCTTCATCGCCCCCATGGAGGCCGCGGACCTGAACGCCGACGGTCGGGTCGATGTGCAGGACATCGTCTGGCTGAGTCAGATTTGAAACCGTGAACACAGGCGCGCGGTGGCCCGACGGTCTGGCGCGCGGCGGCACGTTTTTAGTACCTCGCGGCCGCCGGCCGCGAGTTCGGCCACGGCACGATCGCGCGATACTCGCGTCATTGCCGTTGGTGGCCTTGGACGACCGCGGCCCGCGGCACGATCCCGCCGCGCCAGCGGCGGCGGCGTGTAGCCCGGACCGAAAG
>CALAMB010000021.1 GCA_937925645.1 uncultured Acidobacteriota bacterium | reverse complement strand
ATCGCGGCGGAGATCCCCGGCCCCGCCGACGCCGACATCGAGCGGTGGCTGGCGCGGCGCCTGGCGCCCTTCCCGGAGCTGACCCTGGAGCGGCTGCGCGAGGGACCGGTGCCGGCGCCCGGCGCCGAAGAGGTGGCGTATGCCGACCGCCGCTTCGCCACGCCGTCGGGGCGGATCGAGCTTTACTCCGAAGAGGCGCGCACCCGCTGGGGGCTGGACCCGCTCCCCGACCACACCGAGCCGGCGGAGTCGCCCCGGCGCGCCGGACCCGAGTCGACCCGCTACCCGCTTCATTTCCTCACGCCCAACACCAAGAACCGGATCCACTCCCAGTTCAACAACCTGAACGTGATCCGCCAGTTCAGCGACCGGCCCCAGGCGTGGCTCAGTCCCGCGGACGCCCGCCTCCGCGAGGTGGCCGACGGCGACCGGGTGCGCATCTTCAACGACCGCGGCGAGCTGCGGATCGAGGCCCGGATCGACTTCAGCCTGCGCGCCGGCTGCGTGGTGGTGACCAACGGCTGGTGGCTGACGCAAGGAGGCGCGGTGAACCTCACCTCCCGCGCCCGCGAGACGGACATGGGCTTCGGCGCCGCCTTCCACGACAACCTCGTGGAGGTGGAGCGGGCATGACCGAGCAGCGCGCCTTCCACGTGGACCTCAACCGCTGCACCGGCTGCGGCGCCTGCGTCGTCGCCTGCGGCAACGAGAACGAGCTCCCGGCGGGCCGCGCCTGGCGGCAGGTGCACACCTTCAACGAGGCCCGCCACCCGGCGCTGCCGGTGGTCCACCTGTCGCTGGCGTGCAACCACTGCGCCGACCCGGCCTGCCTGCGGCACTGCCCCGCGGCGGCCTACCGGAAGGATCCGGCGACCGGCGTGGTCACCATCGACGAAGCGCGCTGCATTGGCTGCACCTATTGCGCCTGGGCGTGCCCCTACGACGCGCCGCGCTACAACACCGAAACGCGCCTCATGGAGAAGTGCACCTTCTGCGCCGAGCGGCTGGCCGAGGGGAGGGAGCCGGCCTGCGTCGCCTGCTGTCCCACCGGCGCCCTGCAGCTGGACCGCATGGATCCGACGGGCGACCCGGCCGCGCCCGGGTTCACCGCGGCCGGACTGGGCCCGGCCATCCGCTTCACCCCGCCCCGCCGTGCCGCGCCGCCCGAGCTCACCGCCCCGCCCGACCCGGCGGCGGTGGCCGCGCTCCACCCGGGCGCGCTCGGCTGGCCTGCCGCCAAGATCACCCTGCGGGGCGAATGGCCGCTGGCGCTCTTCACCTGGACCGCCGTGGTGCTGGTGGCGCTCGCGGCCGCGTCGGCGGGCGACGCGCTGGCCGTGCCGCCGCTGCCGTTTCTGGCCGCCGGGGCGGCGGCGCTGTTCTTGAGCGCGTTCCACCTGGGACGCAAGGCGCGGGCGTGGCGGGCAGCGGCGAACTGGCGCACCTCGTGGCTGAGCCGCGAGATCGTCCTCTTCCCCCTGTTCCTGGCGCTGGCCGGCGCGCACCTCCTGTGGCCGGACCGGCCGCACCTCGGCTGGATCGCCGCCGTGGCGGGCTTCGCGGCGCTCATCGCCATCGACCGCGTCTACCAGGTGGCCATGCAGGTGGGTCCGCTGAATTTCTTGAGCGACCAGGCGCTGCTAACCGGGTTTTTCCTCACCGGCGTACTGTACCGCGATCCGTGGCTCTACGCGCCTGCCGGGGCGCTGAAGCTGGCACTCTACGCCTACCGGAAGCTGCGGCGGTGGGACGGGCTCCACCCCGGCCCGGCGGTGGTGTCCGCGCTGCGCGTCGCCGTGGGCTTCGGGCTGCCGCTGCCGGGACTGGTGCTGGGCGGCCCCGCGGGTCCGCTTCTCGCCACGGCGGCGGTGATTGCGGGGGAATTCATCGACCGGTGCGAGTTCTACGGGGAGCTCGAGGTGATTACGCCGCGCCGCCAGCTCCGGCTGGACATCGACACCGCGCTCGCCCAGGCCGCAGGCGCGTCGCGTCAAGACGCCAGGACGCCAAGCTAACATCATTATTTATTTCAAGATCTATCACCGCATGGCGGGTAGAATCCGGCGTGCGGTTCTTTGTGTCCCCTGCTTACGGATTCGTCATTGTATTAGTCCGTTTCGTCCCTGAAAAGGCTCGTTCCGTGAGGAATGGCGCCCGTCCCACCGTAGAAGCGGCTACGAACAGCCAACCAGGAGGAGAGACGCATGGGCCGCCTGCCGCCATTTCGGAGCATCGCGCTGCTGATCGCACTGTCCGTGGCCGCCGTTCCGCTTCTACGCGCAGACGCTCCGGAGCACTCGGCAGGCAACACCGTAGCGCCGGCCGCGCTGGCCGTCGCCACGTACGCCGGCTCCGAGGAGCAGGTTCGGTCGGTCCGGGCGATGGTGCGGAGCTTGCGTGAGCGCGGCGGGGCGTACCGCGACAGTGTGGTGCATGTCGTTTTGATCAATCCGGACCGCGTCCCGGGTGAGGCGCTGCGGGGCGCCGGCGTGGAGCTCGTGCCGCTGGCCCTGGAGCCGGCGGTGCTCAACCACCCCCTCGCCCTGAAGGCCTTCGCCGCGGCGGAGGTGGAACGGCGCGTCCGGGGAAAGGCGGCCAGCCTGGCCTGGCTGGACCCCGGCGTGCTGGTCCTGCAGCCGCCGGCGGCGCTGGACCTCGGCGGCGCGGCCGACGCCACGGTGCGGCCGGTGTCGCTGGCGAACACCGTGGGCATCCCGCCGGGCGCGGCGCCGGACGCCTACTGGGCGCCCATCTACGCGGCCACGCACCTCGACTACCGCGCACTGCCGACAGTCGAGACAGTGGTGGACGCGGTGAAGGTCCAGCCCTACTACAACTGCGAAGTCTACGCCGTCAATCCGGATCTGGGAATCTGTGCCCAATGGGCACGGATTTTCTCGGCCCTCCTTGACGACACGGAGTATCAGAAAACCGCCTGCACCACTTTCCTGAAGCGGCTCTTCCTGCACCAGGCGGTGCTCAGCGCCGTGCTCCAGGCCCGCGTGGCCCCGGACCGCCTCAGGCCGCTGCCACTGGCCGCGGGTTATCCCTTCAACCAGCACGCGCAGCTCGCGCCCGACCGGCGGGCGGCGTCGCTCGACGCCG
>CALAMB010000020.1 GCA_937925645.1 uncultured Acidobacteriota bacterium | reverse complement strand
TCTCGACGCCGCGGCCGACACCGTCTACAAGGTGGTGTTCACCGAGGCGGACATGATCCGGCCGGCCGCGGCCGACGGCGCGTTCGAGCTGCAGGATTACTACCGGCACCCGGAAAAATACCGCTCCGACTTTGAGCGGTTCCTGCCGCTGATGGATATCCTGATCAACTGCATCTACTGGGACGACCGCTACCCCCGCCTCTTCACCCGGGCTGAAGCCGGCCGCCTCTGGCGCGAGGGGAGCCACAAGCTGCGCGTGGTGGGCGACATCACCTGTGATATCGGCGGCAGCATCGAATTCACCTTCGAGGCGCACGGCCCCGACAAGCCGTTCCTGGTCTACGACCCGATCCGGGACACCCACCAGCTCGGCGACAGCGGCGACGGGATCGCCGTGCTCATCGTGGACATCCTCCCCTCCGAACTGCCGCTGGAGGCGTCCAACTACTTCAGCGGCGTCCTGAGCCCGTTCATCCCCGCGGTCATGGCCGCTGACTTCAGCCACCCCTTCGAAACGCTGGACCTGCCGCTGCCGCTGAAGCGCGCGGTCATCGTCCACAACGGCCGGCTCACGCCCGACTACCAGTACATCGAAAAATACCTGCATCATTAATTAAACGATAAGGAGTTTAATCATGAAGAAAGCGTTGTTGCTCGGGGCCGGCCTGGTGTCAAAACCGCTGGTCCAGTATCTGCTCAAGCACGGCATCCAGGTGACGGTGGCCTCGCGGACGCTCGACAAGGCGGCCGCCCTGCTGGACGGACATCCGAACGGCCAGGCGGTGGCGTGGGTGGTGGAGGAGGCCGACCGGCTCCGCGGGATGGTGGCCGAACACGACGTGGTGATCTCGCTGTTGCCGTGGATCTACCACCTGCAGGTCGCCAACGCCTGCATCGAAGCGGGCAAGCACATGATCACCACGTCCTACGTCAAGCCGGAGATGAAGGCGCTGGACGCCCAGGTCCGGGTCAAGGGCCTCTGCTTCCTCAACGAGATCGGCCTCGACCCGGGCATCGACCATATGTCCGCCATGAAGATGATCCATGACATCCAGCAGCGCGGCGGCAAGGTCGCCGTATTCAATTCCTACTGCGGCGCCCTGCCGGCCCCCGACAACCTGGACAACCCGCTGAAATACAAGTTCTCCTGGAGTCCCCGGGGCGTGGTCCTGGCGGGCCGGAACACCGCCCTGTACCGGAAGGACGGGCAGGAAGTCAACATCGCCTCCGAGAACCTGTTCGACGACCATCACCCGCTGCAGCTCGAGGGAGTGGGCCAGATGGAGTTCTACCCCAACCGCGACTCGATCTCGTACATCGACATCTACAACCTGCCCGAGATCCGGACCATGTTCCGCGGCACCATCCGTTTCCCCGGCTGGTGCGAAACCTGGAGCGTGGTGAGCAAGTCGGGGTGGCTGTCGCTGGATCCGCTGGACACCGCCGATCTCACCCATCGCGCCCTGACCGCCCGCCTGGCCGGCCTGGGCGCCGGCGACGTCAAGGCGGAGT
The DNA here is from genome assembly GCA_937925645.1 of uncultured Acidobacteriota bacterium. Classification (GTDB taxonomy): domain Bacteria; phylum Acidobacteriota; class JAAYUB01; order JAAYUB01; family JAAYUB01; genus JAAYUB01. Next base: position 4,388 of record CALAMB010000020.1, on the reverse strand, counting down.
TCGCCAAGAAGTTCAAGCTGGAACAGCAGCCGCAGATCATGGAAAAACTCGAGTACATGGGGCTCTTCCTGGATACGCCCATCAACAGGGGCCAGTACCCGCCGCTGGACGTGCTGACGGATTACCTCCTGCCCAAGATGGCTTACGCCAAGGGACAACGGGACATGGTCGCCATGCTCCACGAGGTCATCGGCGAGTTCCCCGGCGGGCAGACAGAGCGCCACACCTCCCTGATGGTGGACTATGGCGTCGAAGGCGTGGAGACGGCCGTCGCGCGGACCGTGGCGCTGCCCGCCGCCATCGCCACCCGGCTTCTGCTCGAGGAGAAAATCAGGGCCGCGGGCGTGCTCATCCCGGTGGACCCGGCGATCTATCTGCCGGTTCTCGAAGAGCTTGAGAACACCGGCATCCGGTTCACGGAGAAGGTGGAAAAAATCTGACCGATCGGCCGAGTCCGCAACCGGAACGGCCGGGGCTCGCCCCGGCCGTTTCTTTTTTACCCGAGGACAGCCGGCCGCGGGCCGGATTGTCCGGCTGAACTTCGCGGCGACGGATTTCGTACTGGTTGTCATGATGCCGGGCGCCCGTCCGCGCTGGCGCCCGAGCGGAGAAGGAGGCACCATGAGTCGTCGCATCCGTTTGTTGACTCTGACCGTGATGGCGCTGGCCGCGCTCGCGCTGTCAGCCGCCCAGGCGGCCCGGTCGAAGGAATTCAACCAGACGGCCGATCTGGAGACCGGCGGCCGCCTGCGCGTCTGCACCTACAAGGGGACCATCGAACTCATCCCCTGGGACAAGCCGTTGGTCGAGGTGCACGCGCGCATCGAGGCGCCCGCCGATGTCAGCGACGCGTACGCGAAGAAGTCCATCGCCGCCACCCGGGTCGTGATGACCGGTGGGCGCGGATCCGTGACGGTCGAAGTGGATTACGATGACGTCCCGGCGGAGCGGGGCTGGTTCGGTTTTGAGAGCTCCAAGATCCTGCCCTACGCCCACCTGAAGGTGCACGCCCCCCGACGGGTCAACCTGGTGATCGAAGACTACAAATCCGATCTCACGCTGGACGGATTCGAGGGCAAGCTCCGGATCAAGACGTACAAGGGGACGGTGCGCGGGCACGACTTGTCCGGCGAGCTGATCATGGACACGTACAAGGGCGACGCCACCTTCGCCCGGCAGGACGGCCGGGTGGAAGCGGAAACGTACAAGGGCCGGATCGACATTGAAGCCGATCGGCTCGAGGGCCGCTGCCGGCTGGAAACCTACAAGGGCGACATCCGGCTGCAGTTGAACAGCCGCCAGCCCGTGACCGTCATCGCCGACATCTCGGCTAAAGGCACGCTGGTCGATCGGCTGGGCCGGGCCGCCGAGGCCGCGCCGGGGCGGCAAGCGGAAACCGACGGTCCGGGTGCGGTCCGCCTGAGCGTGGAGACGTACAAGGGGCAGATCCGGCTGGAACGCTGATCCGGTCAGCCGGACAGTCGCGCCGCCCGGTTCACCACGAGATCCGCAGCCGGGATTTCGACAGTCCGAAAATATTAATCCTTTCCTCAAAATAGACTCTTGAAATTCAATTTCAACCTGAGTAGAATGAAGCGCACTCGAACAGTTCTGAGGATGTCGAAAGGACATGTGGTGCAGTTGCGAGCGGATGCGACAGTTGGATAGTTGTTTCCGAAACCCTAGAATCGACCGCGACCAAAACGCCGGATTCACCGGATCCTCAGGACAGCTTTATCCGTTTTTCATCCGGCAGCGCTAATTTATTAATGAACGCTCACCCTCATGAAGCGGACGTTTTGTTTTTGCAATAATCCTCTGTTAAGGAGCTGTGTCGTTATGCGCAAAACCTTATGGATCGGGCTGCTGATGCTACTCAGCATGCCGGTGCTGGTGCTCGGCCAGGGCGCCACCACGGCAGAATTCAGCGGCATCATCCTGAGCAGCGACGAGATGCCCCTGCCCGGGGCGGAAATCACCGCTGTTCACGTTCCCACGGGAACGACGTACACCACCATCAGCCGATCGGACGGCCGGTTCAACCTCCCCGCGGTCCGCGTCGGCGGCCCCTACACCATCACCGTGACGATGGAGAGCTTCAAGACCGACACCACCAACGACGTCTACGTCAAGCTGGGCGAGAACAAGCAGCTCTCCTACAAGCTGGTCCTGGCCAACGTCGACCTCGGCGAGGTGACCGTCGTCGCCTCCGAGGCGGAGCTGAGCACCGCCCGCACGGGCGCCGCTCACAACGTCACCCAGGCGGCCATCGAGAACATGCCCAGCATCTCCCGGAACTTCTCCGACTTCACCCGGTTGGTGCCCCAGGTCAACATCAGCGAAAACTTCAGCGACCAGGCCTACTCGGTGGCCGGCAAGAACAACCGCTACAACAACGTCCAGATCGACGGCGCCGTGAACAACGACCTGTTCGGCCTGGCCGACAGCGGCACCCCCGGCGGGCAGGCGGGCACGAACCCCATCAGCTTGGACGCCATCCAGGAATTCCAGATCGTCATCGCCCCCTATGACGTGCGCCAGGGCGGCTTCACGGGCGGCGGCATCAACGCCATCACCCGCAGCGGCACCAACCAGTGGCACGGGTCCGTGTTCTACTACGGCCGCACGGACGCCCTCGTGGGCAAGGGCGAAGACGACACGTCCGTCGGCGATTTCAAGGAGCACCAGTACGGCTTCCGCCTGGGCGGCCCCATCATGAAGGACAGGTTCTTCTTCTTCGTCAACGGCGAGATCACCCGCCAGAACCAACCCAACGATTTCCTCATCGACGACAGCGGCAACAGCAACGACTGGGGCGGCGCGGCGGTCTCACTGGCCGACGTCCAGCGTTTCCTCGACATCTGCGAAAGCTACGGTTATGATCCCGGCACCTACGGTGAATACACCGCCCACCGCGACAGTAACAAGTTTTTCGGGCGCGCCGATTTCAACATCAACGACAAGCACCGTCTCACGGCCCGCTTCAACTGGGTGGACGCGGCGAGCGACATCCTCTCCCGCGCCGGCAATTCCTTCACCTTCGGCAACGGCGGCTACACGATGGAGAACGACACCTACTCCACCGTCGCCCAGCTCGACAGCGTCATCGGCGACAACATGGCCAATGAGTTCCGGGTCAACTACACCATCATCCGCGACGCGCGCGCCACCCCGGGCGACCGGTTCCCCAACGTCAGCGTGGGCGTGAACGGCTACACCTTCGTGGCCGGCACCGAGCGCTATTCCACCGCGAACTCCCTGGACCAGGACGTCCTCGAGATCACCGACAACCTGTCGTTCTTCCTGGGCAAGCACACCCTGGTGATCGGCACGCACAACGAGATCTTCGATTTCAAGAACGTGTTCATCCGCGACAACTTCGGCACCTATCGATTCTCCAACCTCAACAACTTCGAAGCCGGCATCGCCAACCGCTACGAGTTGAGCTTCTCCAACATCGCCAGCGAACCGCGGTGGGCCGCCGAGTTCGGCGTCGCCCAGATCGGCTTCTACGTCGGTGACACCTACCAGATGAGACCCAACCTCAACCTCACGTTCGGCCTGCGCATGGACATCCCCATCATCGGCGATGAACCCAGCTACAACGAACTGGTGGAGGATGTGTTCGGCATCGACACCCGCGAAATGGCCTCCGGCAACATCCTGTGGTCGCCCCGCCTGGGCTTCAACTGGGATATGGCCGGCGACGGCAAGTCGCTGCTTCGCGGCGGTGTGGGCGTCTTCTCCGGCCGGACCCCGTACGTCTGGATCTCGAACCAGTTCGGCAACACCGGCATCGAGTTCACCCGCTACTACGTCACCAGCAGCGTGCCCGCCTTCGTCGCCGATCCGGACAACCAGCCCAAGGGTTTCGCCATTCAGACGAGCGAGATCAACGTCATGGACAAGGACTTCCTGTTCCCCCAGGTGGCGCGCATCGACCTGGCCTACGACCGAGAACTCCCGTGGGGCCTGAAGGGGACGGTTGAAGGCATCTTCACCCAGAATCTCTCCGACGTGCTCACCCAGAACATCAACCTGGTCCAGACCACCAACGACGCGTGGGACCGCCGGGCCTACTACGGCGGCCGAGTCTCCTCGTCGTTCAGCGACGTGATTTACCTGAGAAATACCAGCGAGGGGTTCCAGTACAGCCTGAGCTTCTCGCTGCAGCGGCGCCTGCCCAACAACGGCTTCATCCAGGGCGCCTACACCTACGGCGGCGCCCAGGACGTGAACAGCGGTTCCAGCTCCCAGGCCCGCTCCAACTTCCAGTACAACCACATCGGCATCGACGCCAACCGGCCTTCGCTGACCGCTTCGAACCAGGACATCCGCCACCGCATCGGCATCGGCGTGTCCTACGTGCTGGACCTGCTCAAGAAGCA
>CALAMB010000019.1 GCA_937925645.1 uncultured Acidobacteriota bacterium | reverse complement strand
GGTGGACGGTGCGCGGTCCGATCAACGTCCGCGCGCAATGGTTCTTGCTGTGCACAACGGTGAATCTGCACAAGATGTTTCGGCACTGGGCGCCGCCCCGGACGCGTGCGCCCGGTGACGCCGGCGGCGCGTGTTGGGTGCCGGCCGGATAAGACAGCCGAACGGAGGGGTCCGTTGGGTGCGGCACGGTCCCGTTCGGCTGCCAGTTCACCGCCGCCGCATCAGTTGATCGGAATCAGCCAGCTATCGCCGGAGATAGCCACTGCAGGCAAAATTTTGGGACAGCCTCGCAGGGGAGCGGCGGCCCGCCTCCGCCCTACACCACCCGGGCCTCGGATGTCGCCACGACTAACCAAACTGCGGGGTTGACCACGGGAACCCAGTCGATCGTCGCCGGAGCCACGACGAATGCATGGCAGATCGCCGATGTGTGGCCCGAGCTCGCGCCGACTGGAGCCGGTGCACCGTACTTTCAGTTCTCTCTGGACACGAGCAACTACGGCGGCGTGGGAATCGTGTTCGACTACGACATGCAAACGCCGGGCGATTGGGCCAGCGGTGGCGGTGCAAACCACATCTATGTTTACAGCAGCACGGATGGTGCGGACGACACCTACACCCTTGCGGGGAGCTTCATTGCGACCAAGAACGGCTGGCGCACCGGGACCAGGATCCAGGCTTCGACCACGGGCGTCAGCGTCACGTACTTCCGCATCACGGCCGACAGCAGAGCCAAGAACGCGACCACCGCACAACTGAAGCTCGACAACGTCACCATCGACGGCTGCCCGCGGCTCCTCCTGCCGACGCTGACCAAAAACTTCGCGGACGAATCGATCTGCCAGGGCAACTATAGCGAACTGACCTTCACCTTCACCAACCCCAACCCCACCCCGCTCACCAACGTGGGCTTCCTCGACACCCTGCCGGAGGGCCTGGAGGTCGACATTTCCAACGGCGTGATATCGGTCGACTGCACCACCGGCTCCAGTTCCGGCCATACCATTACCGCCGAGCCCGGCAGCAGGATCATCAGCATGAGCGGCGCCACCCTGGCCGCGGACTCCAGCTGCAGTTTCTCGGTGTACGTCAAGGGCACGACCGCCGGGAGCTACACCAACACCAGCGGCAGCATCTTCTCCGACGAAACTGGTGCCAACACCACCGACACCGGCTACGGCACGGACAGCCTGACGGTGGTCGCCCCACCGGTGATCAGCAAGACCTTCGGCACAACCAACCTGATCACCGGAGAGACCACCAGCCTGACCTTCACCATCACCAATCCCAACGGCGCCACCTCGCTGACAGGCGTAGGCTTTACCGACACGCTGCCGGCCGGACTGGATGTTACTTCCGACACTGTGGATCTTCCCTGTAGTGATAGTGGAACTCTCACCCTGACGGATAACTATCCGAACCCGGATACGATTGTATTGAGCGGTGCCAGCCTGGATCCGGGTGAATCCTGCACCTTCTCGGTCACTGTCACCGGAACCACCGCCAACACTTATACCAACACGGTGCAGGTGACCTCCACCAACGGCTGCACGGGCAACACGGCCTCCGCCACGGTGATCGTCAGAGACCTGATCAGCTCCCTCGCGTTCCAGAAACAAATCAGCACGTCGCCAAGCGGGCCCTGGTACGATTACATGTCAGTCCTCATCGACACGCCGCTTTACTACCGGTTCCTCGTGGAAAACACCGGTGAGACGGAGTTGACCGGTGTGGAGGTGGCCGACCCGATCCTGAATCCCACAAGTCCTTACACCGTGTGCACCTTCTCCTCGTCGATCCCGGTTGCGGACGCCTTCGACGATGATCACATCGACACCTGCACGTTCCCGTCCTCCCCCTCTACGATCCTGGCGGTACTCGGCGAGCACACGAACTGGGCCACGGTCACCGCCGACGGCGATCTCGAAGATTCGGATGACGCCACGTATTACGGTCAGAATCCGACGGCGGTGGTCATCGGCCGAGTCGCCCTCGGCTACGCGCGGGTCACGGACTTTCTCCGCAGCATCGGCGTGCCGGAGATCGGCATCGCCGAGCTGCAGAACATCCTGCGCGTCTGGGCGCCGGATTCCCCAGCCGGGGAGAGCGCCGACCGCCAGGAATTGCTGGACGCCCTGATGGATTATCTCGATCCGGACGGTGACGGCCGGGTGGTGGTGTTCCGCTGGGAGACGCTGGAGGAGCGGGGCACCGTCGGGTTCTTCGCCGAACGGCTCGCCGACGGGGCCTGGGTGCGCATCAACGCGGGGATGCTGCCCGGCCTGATCGCCTCGCCCATGGGGGCGGAGTACTGGCTGGCGGACCCGGGCGCCTCCCCGGGCAATGACTACGTGTACCGGCTGATCGAAGTCGAGGCGCGCGGCACGACCCGTGAATATGGTCCGTTCGACCTGCGGGTCGACACCCCGCTGCAGTAACGGGAAGGAGCGAACATGAACGCGAAGGGAAAAACCATGAGGAACATACGTCAACTGCTGCCGATGGTCGTCTGCGGGCTCGTGCTCGCGTTGACACCGGTCATGGCTGAATCGACGCCGCCGGCGAGCGGGAACTCCCACGAGCTGGTTTGGGATTCCTGGCAACCGCTGGCCGGCGGCTACATGGCGCGGCGCCGCGTGCCGGCACGCCTGGAGCTGCCCGTCGAAGCGCGGCGCGCCCCCGCCACGCAATCCCGCGCGCAAGCGGATACGTTCAACAAGGCCTCGAGCGAACTGTCGCTCTGGCTCTACACCGGTATGCCGGGCATGTACAGCGTGGGCCTGGACGAGGTCGCCGCCGAAACGGGCATCAGCGCCAAGGCGTTGCAGGCGGCCGCGAAGTCCAGGCGGCTGGGCCTGACCAACGCGGGGCGGGACGTGCCCTATTATTACGACTCAACCTACCAGCGACTGCTGTTCGCCGGCGAAGCCTACACCACCTTCTACACGGACGAGAACGCTTACCGGTTGGTGACATCCCAAAAACCGCATCCGCGCCTGATCAGCGCCACGAATGTTCGCCCGACGGAGCTGCCGCCCGGCCAGCATCAGCCGTTTCGCGAGGTGCTGCAGTTCGTCGAGGAGACGGACTTGATGTACTTCACCTGGCTGTACCCCGGCGACCCGGACGCCCGGTACTGGTTCTGGGACTACCTGTACGGATCGTTCAGGCCCCAGATTCAAATCCCTCTTCATGTTCCGAATCCGGCGGCAGCCGGCACCGCCCGTTTGCGGGTGAAGTTGCATGGTTTCACCAACCTGTATCCCGACGACGAGCACCGCGTGTATGCCGCCCTGAACGGTGTCCCGGTGGGTTCCGAGCTGGTGTGGGACGGCCTGGCGCCGGCGG
>CALAMB010000018.1 GCA_937925645.1 uncultured Acidobacteriota bacterium | reverse complement strand
TGAGTGTGCGGGGCGGGAACGGGCTTCGAGTCTCGATTACGATTACGATTACGATGACGAATTACGAGCACGAAAACCGATGTCCGATGTCCGAGCACGATCAAGCAGCCACGCCCCCACGCCTCACCGTTTACTGTTCACTGCTCACTGTTCACCCATCAAAGGACCGGCGGACGGGCGATGACCCGGGTCCCCCCTTCGATGCGACAGGCGTACACCTTCGCCGGACCGCCGTCGGGCGGCCGGTAAGTCCGGCGCACGCGCTCGGCGAAGGCGGCCACGCCGTCGGCGCGGACCAGGTTGACGGTGCAGCCGCCGAAGCCGCCGCCCATCATCCGCGCGCCCAGCACCGCCGGGTCGGTCCAGGCGATGGCCACCAGCCGGTCCAGCTCCGGGCAGCTCACCTCGTACTCATCCCGCAGCCCCGCGTGCGACTGGCCCATCCGCTCGCCGAAGACGGCGAAATCACCCCGCCGCAGGTCCTCACAGCCGGCCAGCAGCCGCGCGTTCTCCGCCACCACGTACGCACAGCGGCGCCACACCACCGGGTCGAGCTCGCGGCGCACCGCCGCGAGCATGTTCTGAGTCACGTCTCTCAGGTTGCGCACCATGGGGTGGGCCCGCCGGATTCGCTGCACCCCCTCCTCGCACTGGGCCCGGCGGACGTTGTACTCGGAGGCGCCCAGGGCGTGGCGCACGCCGGTGTCGCACAGGACCACCCGCAGCTTGTTCGACGGGAAGGGAAAGTGCTCGGCGGCCAGCGTCCGGCAGTCGAGGCGCAGCACCTGGCCGTTTCGGGCGAAGATGTTGGCGTACGGGTCCATGATGCCGCAGCGGACGCCCACGTACTCGTTCTCGGCCCGCTGGGCGAGCTTCACCAGTTCCAGCGGCGCCAGGCCCAGCTCGAAGAGCGCGTCCAGCGCATAGGCGAGCCCCGCTTCCACGGCCGCCGACGAGGACATGCCCGCCCCCACGGGGATGTCGCCGCCGAACGCGCAGTCGAAGCCGCCTAGACGGGGGCGGACGCGCCGGAGCTGCTCCAGCACCCCCACCGGGTAATCGGACCAGCCGCGGCGGGGCTTGGGGAGCCGGTCCAGCGACACGGCGCACTCCTCGCCGAGGTCGGCCGCGAGCAGCCGCGCCTGGCGGCCGTCGCGGGGAGCGATGGCGAAGATGACGGCGCAGTCCACCGCCGCCGGCAGGACGAAGCCCTCGTTGTAGTCGGTGTGCTCGCCGATGAGGTTGATCCGGCCGGGGGAACGCACCAGCATGGGCTCCCGGCCGAACCGCGCCGTGAAGGTCTTCCGGATCCGCTCCGCCTGGTTCACCGGCATGGGCTCTCCCTTGGATGGTGTCGCGGCCGGGACCGCCGCGCCGACTGAATGGAGATAGTATCACCGACCGCGGAATGCCGCAAGGTCCGGCACCCGGGTGATGCTGTCTTGACAGCCGTTACAGCCGATGTGCTATTATTCTAAGAATGTCATCGGTCTGTAATTGGGAGGATTCCATGAAATGCAACCGGATTATGGTATTGATGGTTCTGGCCGCCGTCGTCTTGACCTCGGCGGTCTGGGGCGCCGAGTTCCGGCGGCAGCCGCGCAAGGCGACGGACGGTCCGTTCGGCCGGATCATCGGCCAACTGGAGCGCCGCGCGCTCCCCGGCGATGCGCCCGAAATGGTTGAAGCCGTCGTGCCGCCGGCGCCCAAGGCCAACGGCGGCCTGCACGTGCTGGTGGCCCACTCGGACGACTACCCCTACCAACTGTTGGATTACCTGGCGGCCCAGCCCGGCATCAGTGTGGTGGACCCATTCGACTGCCGGTACGCCACCCCCACCCTGGCGTATCTGCAGGAATACGACGTGGTGGTCTCATTTTCCAATTACTCCTGGTACGACCGGGTGGCCATGGGTGACCTGCTGGCGGATTTCGTCGATGCCGGCGGCAAGCTGATCCTGGCGGTCTTCGACTGGGCCGACGACAACGGTTGGGCCCTGAGCGGCCGCATCATCACCGGAGGGTACAGCCCGTTCATGAACCTGGGCAATGACAACCTCTACACGTGGGCGGACCTGGGCGCCTTCAACGCCAGCCACCCGGTGATGGCCGGCGTCACCGCCGCCAGCGACGATTATCGCGACGATGTCATCCTGAGCCCCGGCGCCGGGCTCATCGCCGCCTGGGACGACGGCGTGCCGTTCGTGGCCGAGAAGAACTGCGTCATCGCCGTGAACTCGTACCTCGGCTACTATCACGTTTTCACCGGCGACGTGTTCCGGGTCATTTACAACGCCGTGGTGTACGTCGCCTCCGGCTGCAGCGCCTACCAGGACTACGTCTTCATGGACGACTACGGCCGCGCCATGCTGTGCGTCAACGCCGACGGCACCTTCCTGTTCCGCGTGCTCGAAAACGGCGGCGCGGAATTCGAGGGCCAGGCCGAGCTCAACTGGCGCGCCGGCGTCATGTACATGATCAGTCCGCGCGAGCTCCCCTGGAGCCTGTACCTGGTCTATGACAGCACCAACCACCGGGCCCACGCGTACTACTGGAACCCGCCGCAGAACGTCCGGTCGTTCATCTACGACCTGAACACGCTGGACAACCCGGCGTCCTGCTTCTGACGGCTCGGCGTCGCGCGAATCGACGGATCATCCCGGCGTCCTTGGACGCCGGGATTTTTTTCGCCTGCCGGCCGCCGCACGAGCGTGGGATTACGACTCCAACATGAGTGTGCGGGGCGGGAACGGGCTTCGAGTCTCGATTACGATTACGATTACGATGACGAATTACGAGCACGAAAACCGATGTCCGATGTCCGAGCACGATCAAGCAGCCACGCCCCCACGCCTCACCGTTTACTGTTCACTGCTCACTGTTCACCCATCAAAGGACCGGCGGACGGGCGATGACCC
>CALAMB010000017.1 GCA_937925645.1 uncultured Acidobacteriota bacterium | reverse complement strand
GGGCCGTCACAGCGGTCGAGACGCGCGACGAAAACGCCATGTGGTCGCCCGACGGCCGATTCATCGCCTTCCAGAGCATCCGCGACGGCAACTTCGAGGTGTACCGGATCAACGCCGACGGCGGCCACCCGGTCCGCCTCACGGACAATCCGGCCTGGGACGGCTGGGCCGCGTTCGTGCCGGTCCAGAAGGGGAGACAAGGATCGCATTGAAATCAGGGAGGACTCATGAGATACCGCACGACCTGGCTTGCAATTATTTTGACCGCTGTCTTCGCGGTGGGCCACCTGGCTGCCGCGGATGACCCCGCCGACCGAGCCGCGGTGCAACGCGCCATCGAGCAGTCCATCGGCTGGGCCATCGAGAAGGACTTCGACGCCATGTTCCGCCTGTGGGGCGACGACCTGTTCCACTTCTGGCTCTTCTCCGACAGCCAGGTGATCGGGCTCGAGAACTTCAAGAAACACGCGGAGCAGTGGCGCGACCCCGACTTCCGGGGCACCCGCTTCGAGTTCCGCGACCTGCGCATCGTCTTTTCGCGCTCCGGCGACGTGGCCTGGTACTCCTGTCATCTCGATGACTGCGGCTCCTACAAGGGGAAAGAGTTCTGTCTCAAGGACGTCTTCCAGACCGGGGTGCTGGAAAAGCGCGACGGCCGCTGGGTGCACGTGCTGATGCACGGCTCCTACCCGGTGGACAAGGTGCCGGCAGGCTACGTCCGCCGGTTCTACCGCGACCTGTTCGAGAAGCCGGAGGCGAAGGAAGCGAAGCCCCCGCAGCCGGAATGAATCGCAACACGGCAGAAGACGGCGCCTGCGGACAGAGATTGCGATAGAGAGGCGCAAGATGAAAGGAGCCTATACCGTTTTTACCTTGGCGGCGATCCTTCTAGCCACGGCGGTGTTATCGTCCGCCGATCGTCCGGTTCTGAAAGGGCCATTGCCTGAAATGGAGTTCATTCAGATCGGAGCCGGTGAATTTTTTATGGGATCAGTCCAGGCGGCCGGCTCTCCACGGAACAACGGCCGGTTCGAGAATCTCGTCGGCAACGATACACCGTACCACCCAGTGAGTATCCGACCGTTCCAGATCATGACCACCGAGGTCACCTGCGGACAATGGAATTCCGTCATGAACAACCGGACAGCGGAGGATCCCCTGCTGGCGAAGGGGAATGTGACGCACCAGGACGCGATGGAGTTCATCGGCCGACTCAACGCCATGGACCCGGGCAAGAATTACCGGCTCCCCTCCGAAGCGGAGTGGGAATACGCCTGCTGGGCCGGGTCGGTCAACGACGGGCGTTCGATCATTCCCATGGACCTGCTCGACCGGATCGCCTGGACCCACAGAAATTCTGACAAGAAAATCCATCGAGTGGGCCAGAAGGAACCCAATGCCTGGGGATTGCACGACATGATCGGCAACGTGCAGGAGTGGTGCGAGGATGAATACCATGCCACGTATTCCGGGGCGCCCGCGAACGGACGGGCATGGGTCACATCGCCGTCATCGGAGAAGGGAGTGACTCGCGGCGGGGACTGCTGGATGGAATTGTTCCGTTGCAGCCCTTATTCGCGCGATTGGATGTTCAGGAACAAGAATCCCCATTTCACGATCGGATTCCGCCTGGTCAGGGATTTTTGAGGCCGAGAGGATGATCCATCAGAACATCGTCGAATGAGAAGAAATGGAGATATCTAAATGCGAAAAGCAATCGCAGTGAGTTTCCTGTTGCTGATTGCCACAGTCATCAATGCCCAGCAAGAGAATTTTCCCAGACTGACCGGCCCCTATCTCGGACAACAGCCGCCCGGGAAAGAGCCTGAATTGTTTGCGCCCGGCATCATATCCCGCGACGACTATTTCGAGCACAGTGCCGCAATATTCACCCCGGATGGGAAGGAAGTCTTTTGGACGGCAAAAGCCAACAACCGGAGGGAATTCAAAATCTATTCCATGAAAATGGTGGATGGAGTTTGGTCCCGGCCTGAGGTCGCGGGATTCTGCCAGGAAGACAAGTACTATCAATCACTGCTCATGTCACCTGACGGGAAAAGACTCTATTTCCCGGATGGGAGCAATTGGCTGTTCGTCGACAAGCAAAATGGGGGTTGGAGCTCACCGATTCGTGTATCGCCTAAAATAGAGTGGGGAACCGATGCAAATATCTGCTCAATCACAAGCAGCGGTTCGGTCTACTTCATCAAACGACCCGCGCACGATGTCTATGTTTCAAAAGCCGCAGACGGAGATTATGCCCCCCCCGAAAGACTGAATGATCATATCAATTCCAGCGACACCAGAGAGAATTCCGTCTATGTGGCCCCGGATGAACGCTACATGATCATCGAAGCGACACCGGACGCCGCAACGTGCGAGCTGTATATCAGTTTCAAAACCGATCACGATTCATGGTCCGAGCGGATCAAACTGCCCATCAAGTGGGGTCGCCTTCCCTGCGTGTCGCCGGATGGGAAGTATCTGTTCTTTTTCACCCGCGACGGCATTTATTGGGTCTCCACAGTAATCCTCGAAGATCAGCGGCCGAAGAACTAGACAATTGATTGCCGGAGGCGTCGAAATGAAAACCGCGTTTCTTGTCGGCTGTTTGTTGGCAGCAGTGATAGCGTCAGCAGCCCAAGAACAGGCTGCTTCCAAACTCACCGGTCCTCAACTCGGCCAGAAGCCACCGGGGGCGACGCCGGAGGTGTTCGCGCCGGGCGTCGTCTCCCGGGACGGCATCCGGATGAAGCTGACCATGTCCGCCGACGGCATCTGGATCCTTTACACCGAGCGGGACCCGGCGACAAACACCGTGTCGTTCGTCAGCCGGCGCCGGGCGGGAGATTCGTGGGGCGAACCGATCGTTCTCCCCTTCGCCCGGGAATACATGGACATCGAGCCCAGCCTGTCCCCCGACGGCAAGCGGATCCTCTTCGTCTCCAACCGGCCCACCGGCACCGGGAGCGAACCGGGAAAATTTCCGGACATCTGGATGGCCGAAAAGACGGGGGATCGATGGGGCGACCCCGTCCGGCTGGGCCCGCCGGTCAACACGGCCGACCCCGCCGACATCGAAGCCCATCCGAGATCGGAAGAGCGTCGTGTAGGGAAAGAGTGTAGATCTCGGTGGTC
>CALAMB010000016.1 GCA_937925645.1 uncultured Acidobacteriota bacterium | reverse complement strand
GGATGTCGATGACCACCGGGCCGGGGCGGCCGGTGGAGGCGATGTGGAAGGCCTCGTGCACGATCTGCGGCAACTCGGCCGTCTTCTTGACCAGGTACGAGTGCTTGACGATCGGCCGCGTGATGCCGGTGATGTCGGCCTCCTGGAAGGCGTCGTTGCCGATCAGGTCGCTGCGCACCTGCCAGGTGATCGCCACCAGGGGCGACGAGTCGCGGTAGGCATTGGCGATGCCGGTGACCAGGAAGCGGTGAGGCACATCGAAGGGCTGGGGGCCCACCTCATCGGGCCGGATCACCGGGTAATGGTAGTTGCCGAAGTAAGCCTCGAAGGCGTTCAGGTTGCCGACGGCCGAGGAGCGGACGTACGCCACGGTCACCTCGCTGGCCTCCCGGAAGCGATAGCGCAGGCTGAGGAGCCACTCCTTGTAGGACGAGCTGCCGCGGTTGCTCAGGACCAGGCTCGGCGAGTCGCCATCCACGGCGTCCACTACCAGGTCGTTTTTCTGCTCCCGGTTCTGGTAGCCGAACCGGAGCAGCAGGCCCTTGTACAGCTCCCGGTCGAGCTCCACGTTCCAGGTCAGGGAGTACGGATTCTCCAACCGCCCGCCCTCGATGACGTTGGCGAAGGTGGTCGGACCGAAGAGCACGGACTGGCCGTCGGCGGCGTATTCGGTGACCCGAAACTGCTGGTACTGGGTGAAGGAGCTGGCATTGAGCGGGATCTTGTCGTAAAACAGGCCGATCCCGCCCCGGAGCACCGTGCGCGGATCTCCCGGGAACGGCAGCCAGGCCAACCCCAGGCGCGGCGCCACGTGGGCCTGCCCGCTGATGGAGTCCCAGTCGAACCGCACGCCGTAGTCCAGGGTGAGGGGGGCGCCCAGCTGCCAGCGGTCCTGGGCGTAGAGGGTCACCTCGGTCACCCCTTCATCGAGGGCGCCGGGGCCGACAAACTCCGCCTGCTGGTACAGCGTCCCGTCCTGACGGCGGATCTGCACCGCCCGGCTGATGTCGGTGCCGTAGAAATCAGCCCGTGACACCACGTAGCCCAGCTTCGGATTGTGCAGCCCGCGCCAGCGGAACTGGTTGAGGGTAAGGGACTGGGCCAGTTCGTAGCGGCGGCTGTAGCGGTCCTGGGTGTTGTAGAACGCCCCTTCCCAGGTGCCGGGCGTGATCACCATCCCGTCCAGGGACTGCCCCCAGATGTGGCCATCCAGGTCCTTGACGCTGAAGCTCGTGTCCAGCAGGGAATTCAGGTTCAGCACCGCCTTCTCGTTGAAGGCCAGAAAGAATCCCCGCTGGCGGTAGTTCGGCGTCACCGGCTGGGGATGGAAGGTGTCCAGGTTCACCCACTGCAGGTTCTGCGGGTAGACCGAGAAGACCGCCGTGGCGTTGTGGCTGTCGTTGATGTGCCAGTCCAGCCGGGTGAAGGAGTCGAAGGTTTCGAGCTGGGTGACGTTGTCCGGCTCCGGCAGCGACGGCACGTCGGTCAGGATGAACCGGTACTCGAAGTGCTGGGTGAACCAGACCTTGTTCGGCACCACGGGGCCGGCCAGGGCCAGGCGCGGGGTGAAGGACTCGAAGCCCCGGATGTTGCCGTCCACGATGCGCAGCCGGGGGAAAAAATTGGTGAACAGGAACTTGAACTTGTCCGTGCCCTGGCGCGTCTCGATGGTGGTCACCGCCCCGGTGAATTTCCCGAACTCGGCCGCGTACGGATTGGAATACACCTTGACGTCCTCGATGGCCTCGATCGGCAATTCCATGGCGTACTGGCCGGTCACCGGATCGGTCACGTTGACGGAATTGACCAGCAGGCCGCTCTGGCTGGCCCGGGCGCCCTTCAGGTTGAGCAATCCGTCCGGCCCGCGCACCACGCCGGGGAGCAGCGGCAGCGCGTCCTGAAATTTTTCATTCACCAGCGGGGCGGAACGAAGCAGCTCCACCTTGAGTTGCTCCGGCAATTGTGGCTGCCGGATCTTTTCCCCCTCGCTGTCAGCCACCACGTCCACCGTGGTGGAGAGTTGCTCCAACGGCAGCTCGAGTTCCACGCGCAGCGTCCCTGACGCCGGGACGGTCACCCGCTTGCGGATGGCCTTGAACCCGTCCATTTCCGCCAGGACGACGCAGTCCCCGCGGGGGACGGAGGCGAACTCCACGCTGCCGTCGTCGCCGGTGAAACTCTGGATGGGATGCTCCGGCTCCGGGGGTTGAACCGACACGGTGGCCCCCGGCAGGGGCTGGAGTTCTCCGGAGGGCAACGCAAATCGCACGTACACTTTGAGCCCACTCGCGGCTGCATCCCAGGGCGATAAAGCCAAGACTAAGAAACATGATATTACCCCCCATCGAAGGGCGGTATTGGGACTAAACGGCATTGGGCCTTCCCGGACAATTCATATCCTTGACTGAATTCGAGCAGGGTGGATGTCTTTAACGGGGGAAAAGCGCTGTCTTTTCTTCCGAGGACGTTCTTTAGACAGGTGGAGCGATACGAGCACAATGAGCAAAACAAGGTAAAATCCCAGGAAGAGAGCAAAAAACATCAGGTGGAAGATGTCCATGAAGACCTCCTATTCGCAAATCTAATCACAGCCGGAATACCCGATCTGAACCAGATTCTCGTGCCGGATGACATTCTCCACTGCATAGATGGTTCGTCGGCTGGACTCGAAGTACACCCGCGTCAGCATCTCCCCCAGCAGCCCGAAGCAGAGCAGCTGCACTCCCGCCAGCACCATCAGCACTGCGAAAATCAGCAGCGGGGCGTGCTGTGTGAAGGCATCCCCGCCTATGATCAACTTTTTGGCCACCAGGAACAGCCCCACGCCCATCCCGCCGAAAAAGCACACCAGCCCCGGCCGGCCGAAGAAATGCAGCGGCCGGGTGAGGTACTTGAGCAGGAAGCGGATGGTGATCAGGTCGAACATGACCCGGAAGGTCCGGGTGATGGTGTAGTGGGACTTGCCGTGCTGCCGCCGGCGGCTGTTGATGGGCACTTCCAGCACCCGGGCGCCGTAGGCCAGCGCCAGCGCCGGGATGAACCGGTGCAGGTCGCCGTAGAGCCGCACCTGGGACAGGATGTTCCGGCGGTACGCCTTGAAGGTGGTCCCGAAATCGTGGATCTCCAGCCCGGAGAACTTGGCCATGATCCAGTTGGCGATCCGGGAGGGCAGCTTGCGCGACAGGAAGGGATCGATCCGCTCCTTGCGCCAGCCGCTGGCGATGTCGTACGCGTCGTCCTGGACCGGCCGAAGCAAGGCCGGAATGTCGGCCGGATCATGTTGCAGGTCGCCGTCCATGCTGACGACGATGTCGCCGGCGGCGTGGTCGAAGCCGGCCGCCAGCGCGCCCGTCTGCCCGTGGTTGCGGCGGAGCTTGACGCAGACGATGCGGGGATCCTGCCGGGCCAGCTCCAGGATGGCACCCACCGTGCCGTCGGTGCTCTTGTCGTCCACGAACACCAACTCGTAGTCGCCGGTGATGCCCGCCATGGCCTGTACGATCTCCCGGTACAGGAGCGGGATGTTGGCCTCCTCGTTGTGGAAGGGGACGACGATGGAGATGTTCGGGCGAAAAGTCATCGTGGCTCTCGATTCACATGATGGAGTTGTCTGTTGGCTCGACGTAGAAATCCGTACAGGGCCAACTCGAACCATTCGGACAGATCCTGTATGTTCTCGGATTCCGGATCATCTTCAGAAACGGCATGATGCGCCCATTGATGAATGAGCGCCCACACAATCCGCACTTCCTTTCCAACATCATTTAGTTGGAATTCGCCGCTATCGATCCCCACCCGAAAAACCGATTCCAGATGATTCTGAACGCCGGTCTGCAACAGCCGGAGTTCGCTCATCCACTCCGGACAGGGCAATTCCCTCTCGAGCCGATGCAGTATCTGGAAAGCTCGCCGTTGGTCGATCACCATGGTACGAATCCGGTGTCCAAGTTGGAGCAACTGCAACGAAGCCGATTCGGACGAAAGAGTCAACCGGTCGACTTCTGATCGGATGTCAGCGAATGCCGGGTCCACTAATGTGTGGATCAATCCCTCCTTGCTGCCAAAGTGATAATAGAGGGTGGGTCGGGTCGTGCCCGCAGCAGAAACGATTTCCCGGATAGATGTTGCGTTGTACCCCTGCTGGCAGAATAGGCGTGCCGCAGCTTCCAGCAATCGGAGTCGCGTCGCGCTCTGTTCTGTCAACAGTGCTGGATTCGGATGATCTAGTCCAGGATGGTCCCAATCGGAACTGTCCATGTTCATGAGGGCTCCTTGTCCGACATCAAATAGCCCATGTTCAATGGAGTTTGAAAGCGAGGCGGGATCTGTTGCCGCATCGCCAGAAGCTCCATGAATTCCGTTTCGTTCAGCCGAAACACCCGCACCAGCGGCCGTCCTTTGATTCGGGCGCTCATCAGCTCAGGTGAACCGTTCCAAAGTCGGGTGTAGAAAGTCCGGTTTTCAAAATATATTCGGCCCGGTTGGAGAAAGACAAATACGGGCGCTGATATCGGCTGAGACAATCGAGCATCCGACAGATTGATCACCCGAATATCAGGACGGTTGAGTTTTCCGAGATAGTACCGGAACACAGCCGGCGTCTCGCCCGCTACGACGCTGCCTGTCGGTGCCCGTCGCAAGGTGGCAACAATCGCCTCGCGCAAGAGAAGGTCGTAGCATTCGTCGTGGGGAAAGTAATAGGCAATGCGGCTCTGGCTCCCACCCCAACGATTGACATACAGCGAAAAGTAGGGTTGTGACGAGATCAATGCGGTGAGTAAGACCAACACCATCAAACAACCCAAAATAGTATGGGTGATCCAACGCAGAAGGGGACGAGGGAGAGTCCAGCACCGCCATTTGACCAGCCAATCGGCGATCTCGCATGTTGTCCACGCTGCGGCAAGATAAACTGCCGGCATGAGGGTGAGTGAATAGCGTAGAAATTTCACCCCGACAATGGAGTAGGGCACCAACCAGAAAAGCAACCAGAAAAGTAGAAAATAGGGGCCCGGTTCTCGCCAGCGCCGAAGGCTAAGGCCGATGCCTCCCATGAACACCAGCAACACCAGCGGAGGCAGCTTGACGATCAGGGCCAGCAGATAGAAATACCAGGGGGTCCCCCCGAAGGGAGTTAGAAGAATGCTGTTGGGGAAGAGATGACCAAACATCATGTACCCATGGTGCGTGACGGTGGACTGACCGGTGTAGGAAAAGATGTGCCCTAAAACCTTTGGATGGACGAGCATTGGGTTGGCCAGCAGAAAGACGGCGGCCATCACGGCTACGTACAAGGCCAGGTCCCGCCGTCCATAGCGGTCCGCCGGATACAGGCCCGGATTGAGTTTCCGGTGAAGGTAGTAGAACAACAGCGCCAACCCCCAGAAATGCGGGAAATACTTGGAGGCCAGCATCAGGCCGAAACAGGCGGCGGAAAGAAGGTGGAAAGTCCTCTTCCTGCAGCCATCTGCGTCGGGTGTGGTTTTCATCCGACCGTGGAAATAGATCCCCCACAGCAGGAAAAACACCAGCAACGTGTCCTCTTTGGCTATGCGGTTGATGAATACGGCCTGAAGGCCGACGGCCCAGAGGAACGCCGCCAGGATACCCACCCGCTGTGAAAACAGGAATGAACCGACCAGGAACAGGGGAATTGCGGTCAGGGCGCCCACCAGGATGTTTGGGAATCGTACCGCCACTTCTTCGGCCACTAAGTGTCCGCCGGGAACGCTCGCCATCCACCGGTTCCACCTGTCGGCCAGTCCGACCGAGCCCAGGATAAGGAGTTTCATAAGCATGGGGTGCTCGGCGTTGACAGTGAAATCGCCCTGCTGGTATTGCCGTACCGCAAGGATCTTATTCACTTCATCCTCGGCCAACCCAATCTGCTCCAAACCGATCAACCGGATGCCCAACCCGAGCAGGGTCGCGGCAAGGAGGATGCAAACAGTATCCTTTCGAATCCAGCCGATTTTGGAGTCAACAGGTTGGGCAAAACTCATCTTTTCCCTCTTGAGGAAACCTGTAATCGATTCTTGACTCGGGAAAGTTTCGGCATTCGGCTCACATCCCGATACGGCAGCATATGCTGGAATATCTGTTTCAATCGTTCGTATAGTTGTTGCTTGTCTTCTTGGGAAACGGAGGCGAACACTGTCTGCATGAAAAGGGCGCATCTCGGAATGAATTCTTCTATGACCGCAAGCCCCTTGGGGGTAAGTTCCGTCAAACGCTTACGCCTGTCTTTCGGGTGTTCCCGCCGCCTCACCAAGCCTTTCTTGAGCAATCCGTCCACCAGACCCGTGACGTTGGCCGGGCTTACCATCAGCCGTCCGCTGATTTCCCCAAGGGTGCATTTCTGGTCTTTGGTTACATAGATTGCCATCAGGACATCCATGGATTGGGGAGTGATCTGATGGGTGGAAATTACACGCTTTATGATAGACAAGAAAATGTGATATGTACTTGATAGGACTGTCACCGCTTGGATCATCGAGTGGTCGAAATCTGGGAATTGCTCGCTGAGCCGATTGACGATTTCGTCCAGATATTCGTTCTCCACACCACCCTCCTCAGATCAGAAAAAAATTCTTCACATCCCGCCTCGGGCGAATGCACCGAATCGTCCTTTGGATTTCTGTGCTGAATCAATCCACATCGGGGACCTTCTTAGAAGAAGTTGAATCGGCATCATTGATAAGCGGTACTGTTCGTCCTGGTGATCCTTCTACAAGCCCACCGCCCAAGACTTTATAGAGGTTGACCTGGTTGCCCAGCCGGGCCAGGTGCAGGGAGACCAGCCCCTGCTGGGCCAGGTAGAGCGACCGCTGGGCCACCAGGACGCCCAGGTAGCTGTCGATGCCGGCCTGGTAGCGGGCTTCGGACAAGCGGAACGTCGCATTGAGGGAGTTTACCAAGGCCTGCTGCGCGGCCTGCTGGTCGGCCAGGGTGGCCCGCAGGGCCAGCGAGTCGCTGACTTCCCGGAAGGCCGCCTGGATGACCTGCTCGTAGGCGGCCACGGCCAGATCCCGGTCGGTCTGGGCGACGTCGTACCCGGCCTTCCGGGCGCCAGAGTCGAAGATGGGCAGCAGTGCCTGCGGGGCGAAGCTCCACGTGCCGGCCCCGGCCTTGAACAGGTCGGACAGGTCACTGCTGACCAGGCCGGCGCCGGCGGTCAGGGTGATCCGCGGGAAGAACGCCGCGCGGGCGGCTTCGATATTGGCGTAGGCGGCTTTCAGCTGGTGCTCCGCCGCGAGGATGTCGGGCCGGCGGAGCAGCACGTCGGAAGGCAGGCCGGCGGTGACATCCCGCAGGGAGCCGTCCCCGTCCAGCCGGTCGGGCAGCAGGTCGTCCGGCACCGGCGCCCCGGCCAGCAGGTCGAGGGCATTCCGGTCCAGGGCGACCTGGCCCTTATAGCGAGCGATGTCCACCCGGGCTACATCCACCTGGGCCTGCGCTTCGTACACGTCCAGGTCGGAGGCGATGCCGAATTCCCGGGAATGCCGGATCAGCTCCAGGGAAGCCTGCTGCGCGTCCAGGGTGGCTTGCGCCAGTTGCAGGTTCTCCTGGTCGGCGGCCAGGGCCAGGTAACTCTGGGCGATTGCGGCTACCAGTGAGATCTGGATGGCGGTGCGGGCCTGTTCCGTGGCGAAGTATTGTTCCAGGGCCGCTTGCTTCAGGCTGCGGATGCGGCCGAAGAAATCCAGTTCCCACGTGGAAGTGATCAATCCCACGGTGTACTGGCCGCCGGTGTCTGCATTGCCCGATGACGTCATGGTACCAGGTGTGCGCTGGGCCTCCACCCCGGCGCCAACACCCAGGGTGGGGTACAGCTCGGCGCGCTGGATGCGGTACAGGGCCTGGACCTTTTCGACGTTCAGGGCCGCCGCCCGCAGGTCGCGGTTGTGTTCGAGCGTCAGCTCGATGACGGACTGGAGCAGGGGGTCGGCGAAGAACTCCCGCCAGCCGAGGTCGGCGGCGGCGGGGGCGGCGGCGGCCGGCGGAGTGGCGCCCTCCGGCCAGGCGGCGGGAATCGGCGCGGGGGGCTGCTCATACGTCTGTTTCTTCGGGCACCCGGTCAGGATGAGGGCGAGCCCCAGGAGTAAAATCAGGTTTCGTGTCATCTCAGTCTCCCTCCGCCGGGTTGGCGGCCTCGGGCCGGGGCGGTCCGGCCGGCTGGCGCTTCTTTCTCCCGAACAGCTGCACCACGATCACGAAGAACAGGGGGATGAAGAAGATGGCCAGGAAGGTGGCGGTGACCATGCCGCCCAGGACGCTTGTGCCGATGGCCTGCTGGGCCCCCGCGCCCGCTCCGGAGGCGATGGCCAGCGGCAGCACGCCGAAGCCGAAGGCCAGCGACGTCATGACGATGGGACGCAGCCGGAGCCGGGCCCCCTCCAGGGTGGCCTCGATCAGGCCCACCCCTTCCTCCTCGATGCGGATCTTGGCGAACTGGACGATCAGGATGGCGTTCTTGGTGGTCAGGCCCAGCACGGTCAGGAGGCCGATCTGGAAGTAGACGTCGTTGGGCAGCCCCCGGAGGGAGGTGCCCAGCACGCCGCCGATGACGCCCAGGGGGAGGGCCAGCAGGATGGAGATGGGGATCGTCCAGCTCTCGTAGAGAGCCGCCAGCACGAGGAATATGGCCAGGATCGAGAAGGTGTACAACAGCCCGGTCTGGGCCTGGGCCGCCCGCTCCTGGTAGGAGACGCCCGTCCAGTCGTAGCCGATGCCCTTGGGCAGCTTGGCGACGATTTCCTCCATCGCCTTCATGGCCTCGCCGGAACTGCGGCCGGGGGCGGCTTCGCCCTGGAAGTTCAGCGCCGGAAACGCGTTGTAGCGTTCCAGGCGGGGGGAGGCATAGATCCAATGCCCCGTGGCGAGGGCCGAGACGGGGACCATCCCGCCCTGGCTGTTGCGGACGTACAACCGGTCCAGGTCTTTGGGCAGCATGCGGTACGGTGCATCGGCCTGGGCATACACGCGCTTGACCCGGCCGCCCTGGATGAAGTCGTTGATGTAGGCGGTGCCGAAGGCCGTGGCGATGGTGCTCTGGACCGCGCTGACGCTGACGCCGAGGGTGCCGGCCTTTTCCCAGTCCACGTCCACCTTGTACTGGGGGACGTCGGCCATGCCGTTGGGACGGACGGAGGTCAGCCGCGGATCGCGGGCCGCCTGCATGAGCAGCTGTATGCGGGCTTCCATGAGCTTGTCGTGCCCGAGACCGCCGCGATCCTGCAGCTCGAAGTCGAAACCCTTCGCGGTGCCCAGCTCGATCACCGCCGGGGGCGGGAAGGCGAACGCCAGGGCGTCCCGGAACTGGGAAAAGGCGCCCATGGCCCTTCCGGCGACGGCCTTCACCTTGAGGTCCGGCCGCTGGCGCAGTTCCCAGTCCTTGAGCATAACGAAGGCCATGCCCTGGTTCTGGCCCCGGCCGGCAAAACTGTTGCCGGCGATGGTCAAGACGGATTTCACCGCCTCCTTCTGGTCCTCCAGGAAATGGTGTCGAATCCGGGTCATGACAGCGTCGGTCTGCTCCAGGGTCGATCCCTCGTGAAGTTGCACCATGGCCAAGATGATCCCCTGGTCCTCGTCGGGCAGGTAGGCGGTGGGCATCCGCTGGAAGAGGTAGAACAGCCCGCCCACGATCAGGAGGAAGATGAGGACGTAGGGAATCCGGACCGCAATGAAATGTCCCACCAGTCCCGTGTACTTCCGACGCAGGAAGTTGAAGCCGCGGTCGAACAGGAGGAAGAACGGCCGGAACAGCCGGAAGCCGGTCTCGGCCGCCTCGTGCCCCTTGGCCACCGGCTTGAGGAGGGAGGCGCACAGCACGGGCGTCAGGATCAGGGCGACCAGCACCGACAGCAGCATGGCGGCGATGACGGTGATGGAGAACTGCCGGTAGATGACGCCGGTGGAGCCGGGGAAGAACATCATGGGACCGAAGACCGCCGACAGCACCAGGCCGATGCCGATCAGGGCTCCGCTGATCTCGCCCATGGACTTGCGGGTGGCCTCCTTCGGGGGGAGGCCCTCCTCGCTCATGACCCGCTCGACGTTTTCCACCACGACGATGGCGTCGTCCACCAGGAGCCCGATGGCCAGCACCATGGCGAACATGGTCAGCATGTTGATGGAGAATCCGAACAGGGCCAGCACGCCGAACGTCCCCAGGAGGACCACCGGCACGGCGATGGTCGGGATCAGGGTCGCCCGCAGGTTCCCGAGGAAGAGGTACATGACCAGGAACACCAGGATGATGGCCTCGAACAGGGTCTTGACCACCTCGTCGATGGCGACCCGCACGAACGGGGTCGTGTCGTAGGGGTAGACGACCTTCACGCCGGGAGGGAAATACCGCGACAGGTCCTGCATCTTGGCCTTCACCGCCGCGGCGGTATCCAGGGCGTTGGCGCCGGCCTCCTGGCGGATGGCCAGGACGCCCGCCGGCCGGCCGTTGTACTTGGCCCGGGAGTCGTAGAATTCGGTGCCCAGCTCGGTGCGCGCCACGTCGCGGACGCGCACCACCGAGCCGTCCATGTTGGTGCGCAGCGGGATGGCCCCGAACTCCTCGGGGGTCTTCAGCAGCGACTGGACGATGATGGAGGCGTTGAGGCGCTGGCCCGGGACTGCCGGCGACCCGC
Organism: uncultured Acidobacteriota bacterium; assembly: GCA_937925645.1. Taxonomy (GTDB): domain Bacteria; phylum Acidobacteriota; class JAAYUB01; order JAAYUB01; family JAAYUB01; genus JAAYUB01. The sequence goes on along the minus strand of CALAMB010000016.1, from coordinate 24,580 downwards.
CGAACTGCCCGGCGGAGACCTCCACGTTGTAGAGCCGGATGGCCGCGATCACGTCGGTGGAGGTCATGTTGTACTTGGTCAGCCGGTCCGGGTCGAGCCACACCCGCATGGCGTACTGGGAGCCGAACGCCTCCACCTCCCCCACCCCCGGCACCCGGGCCAGGGACGGCTGGATCTGCGAGATGGCGTAATCGCTCAGATCGAACTGGTCGATGGTGTCGCTCTCGGAGACGAGGCCGACCAGCATCAGGTAGTTGCGGGTGGACTTGCTGACGGTGATGCCCTGGCGCTGCACCACCTCGGGCAGGACCGGCAGGGCCAGCTGGAGCTTGTTCTGCACCTTGGCCCAGGCCAGGTCGGGGTCGGTGCCGGGGGCGAAGGTGAGGGTGATGGCCCCCGACCCGGACGAGTCGCTGGTGGCGGACATGTACAGCATCTTGTCCAGGCCGGTCATCTTCTGCTCGATGATCTGGACCACGCTGTCTTCCACCGTCTTGGCCGACGCCCCGGGGTAGAAGGCCGTGATGGAGATGGACGGCGGGGCGATGGGCGGATACTGGGAGACGGGCAGGTTGTAGATCGCCAGGCCGCCGCCCAGCATCATGGCGATGGCAATGACCCAGGCGAAGACCGGGCGGTCGATGAAGAATCTGGATAGCATCGTTCCCCCTACTTCTGCGGCCCGGCGGCCGGCTGGCTTCCGCCCGCCGCCGGTTGGCCCGTCTCCTGCTTCGTGAACGGCACGGCCCGGACCGGATCGCCCGGGCGGACCTTTTGGAGACCCTCGACGATCAGCCGGTCACCGGCGGCCAGGCCGCTGGTGACGAGCCAGCGGTCGCCGATGGGCCGGTCCAATTCCAGCATCCGCTGCTCCACTTTGTCGGCCGTATTCACCACCCAGGCGACCGGGCTCCCCTTGGGGTCGCGGCTGACGCCCTGCTGGGGCACCAGGAGGGCCTGTTCGTTCGTGCCCTCTTCCACCACCGCCCGCACGAACATGCCGGGCAGGAGAACCTGCTCGGGGTTGGGGAAGACCATCCGCAGCGTGACCGATCCCGTGGTGGGATCCACCGTGACGTCGCGGAATTTCAGGGTCCCCGCCTGCGGGTAGGCGGAGCCGTCTTCCAGCAGCAGGCGGACCCGGCTCTGGCTCCGGCCGTTGAGCTTGAGGGTGCCGTTCTCCAGTTTCCGCCGCAGGCGCTGCAACTCGGCGGTGGCCTGGGTCACGTCCACGTAGATGGGGTCCATCTGCTGGATGACGGCCAGGGGGATGGGCTGGTAAGCGGTCACCATCGCGCCGACGGTGACGTTGGACTTGCCGATGCGCCCGGAGATCGGCGCGGTGATCGGGGTGTAGGAGAGGTTGATCCGGGCGCTCTCCACGGCGGTGCGGCTCATTTCCACGGCGGCCTTGCGGGCGGCGATGGCCGCCTCGGCCTGCCGGAGCGCGGCGTTGGCGTCGTCGGAGTCCTGCTGCCCCACCGCGTGGATGGCCGCCAGCTCCTGGAAGCGCTCCGCCCGGGCGCGCAGGGCGGGCAGGTTGGCCTCGGCCACGACCAGCTCGGCTTCCGCCGTGGCCAGGGCGGCCTTGGCCTGGTCGAAGGCGGCCTGGTAGGGCGCCGGGTCGATCTGGTAGAGCAGGTCGCCGGCATTGACGAAGGCGCCCTCGAGGAACGGGCGTTTCAGGATGAGCCCGTTGACCTGCGGTCGGATCTCGGCCACCAGAAAGGCCGCGGTGCGGCCCGGCAGCTCGGTGGTCAGCACGATCGGCTCGGGTTGAACCGTCACGAAGGCGACCTCCGCCGGCCCCATCGGGGGCGGGGGGGCGGCTTTCTGGCATCCGCTGAGCAAAAGTCCTGCTAGCAGACAACTAACAGAGCCAAGAATCATCCGGCGAACTCGCGAAATCATGCTCGATTCCTCCTGAACTTGAGGCGCTAGAGTGGGTGTAGTCGGCCGATTGGGAGGATGCTGTCACAGGCTGTTGCTTCTACACACGACAAACGAATCAGAAGTGCTCCTCAATCGTCACCCTCATTAGAATTATGAGAGGTCGTATACAAAATGTCAATATATAAAATAATCGGTTACGAACAAATAATCTGATCCGGCACTTCTTTGAAATCTTCAGTTGGAGATAGAGAATTGTGGCGAAGTTAAGGGACTGTTCCCTTGTCAGACGACAAACGGTGGCCTTTTATATTCAACTGAGCCCGGATGGTCGCACAGCCCTAGCGGGCGGTTAGCGAACCGCCGTTAAGCGGCCCGGCCCGGCCAATCTCCTACGAAGGCGATCCCACTCGGAGCAGAATGACACGACAGCCAAGGTGTGAGGCAGCGAAGGGCCAGCGTGGCGACGGAGCGGGTGGGAAGAAAAACGAAAGTCTCACCGTCCGGAAGCGAGGATGAATTGTAGCAGGACACATCCCGCTTTGATCGGGATAGGGGCGGCAGCTGTTTATATCGCAGCAGCGGGCCGGGGAGCCCTTCAACCTTGCTCGTTCCCAGGAATGGACGACCCGGCCGAGGCATCGAAAGCCGGAGTGCCGATTCTACTGAAACAACTGTGGGACGGCGGCGAGATCGCTTGACCGCGTGGCTGGCTGGAGTTATTTTCACCGATTCTATCCGATCGCCGCTTTCGGTTAAAGTGAGACTCCAGGTTTGTCAGAGAGCGAGCGGGGAGTCCCAGGGGATCGTATTCCCTCGGCAGGGTCCAGGGGTGGCACCCCGGCCGACGGGGAAGGATCATCAACCGTTTACGCAATGAGTTGAGGCTCGAGGAAAGAGACAAATCACTGGTGGATCTTGTAGCCGTCCGGTTCGTGCACTCCGAAAGCGCAAAAGTGCGGGCTCAGTTGTCCGCCAGGTAGTGGCGGAACAGGTCCACGTCGTCGGGCGATATGTAGCCGTCGTCGTTGAAGTCGGCGACCCAGCCGGGCGAGGGTTGGTTGAAGTGATAGAGGAAGACGTGCAACAGTCGGCTGAGATCCACCACGTTGGTCCGGCCGTTGTCGTCCAGATCCCCCATGGCGCGGTCGTCGGTGAGGACCGCCAGGGTGAAGTCGACGCCGGTCCGGTCGTTGGTCAGGTTGGTGAAGGACTCCGTCTCGGGTTGGAAGGCGGAGCGGCCGAGCGACGGCCGAACGATACCGCTCCAGCCCATGGGCACCGGCTGCCACCAGCGGCCGATGGCGTCGGTGACCGCCAGCAGGTCGGTACCACTGAAACTCAGGCCGATCCCGGGCACCCCCCAGCCGACGGCGTCAGTCACCGAGCCACTGAGTAGAACGCTCTCCACCCCTGGCACGGCCGACACGACGACGCCCCAGTCGCTCTCCACCCGGTTGGCGTTGGCTGCATTCGGCTCGGTCCAGCTTTGCACGGCGAAGAGATAGGTGGTGCCCATGATGAGGTTCGTCACGGTGAAGAAGTCGGTGCTCTTGTCCGGGGTGACGCCCGCCAGTTTCCATTCGCCGTCGGGCTGGGCGGCATAGTACACCCGGTATCCGCCGGCGTTGCCCCACTGTTCGATGGGCGTCCAGCTCACCATCACCGCGGTGTCGGACAGGGAGCCTACCCGCACGTCGGTGGGCGGCACGGTCTGGGAGAGGGACCAGAAGGAATTGAGTTCCGCCAGCACCGCCGCGGTGGCGCCGTCGCCGGCGGTGAGGCCGTTATCGTTCACGTTGAGCGACCGCAGTGCCGCCAGTTCCGGGACCGAGGACGGGATCGTCCCGCGCAGGGCGTTGGAGTTGACGCCCAGCACCTCCAGCGCCGGCATGTCGCTGAAGTCCATCTGCCACTGGCCGTGGATCCGGTTGTGGTCCAGGTACAACTCCTCCAACTGCCCCCATGGCCGGGGCGCCGCCGGCTGAACCCGCTCCGAGGTCAGCTTACCGCTCCATTTCAGGATGTCGGGGTGGTAGTCGATTTCGCCCAGTGGATTGATGGTCACGGTCGTTGTCCCGGAGAGAGCTTTGTCAATCTTCGAAAATTCATCCGGCGTCACCCCGACCGACTGCTTGGCCAGAGGGCAGCACTCGCCGAAGCGGTCCAGGTCGAGAGAGCAGGAGGGCACATAGTACTCCGGCCCGTCCCCCTCGTCGTAGACGGCGCAGCAGACGTCGCTTTCGCACAGCCGCGGGTTGTGCCCCACCCCGAACACAGTCAGGGGGATTTCCCAGATGTTGACCGGCCAGCCGCCGGTGAGGTCGTTGTAGCTCAGGTCCAGGGGCTGGATCTCGGCCAGCTTGCCCACACTGTACGGGATCCGCCCGGTGAGGCTGTTGTGGCTCAGATACAGGTACTGGAGTTTCGTCAGGTTGCCGATGTCGTGGGGGATTGCGTCGGTGAGTTGGTTGTCGCTGAGATCGAACCAGTACAGGTTCGTCAGGTTACAAAGTGAATCAGGGATTTTACCGTTCAGTTCGTTGCCACGGAGATGGAGCATCTCAAGATGGCTGAGATCGCCGATGGTAGGGGGAATCCCACCTGAAAACCGGTTCTGTCCCAGGTTCAGCCGGGTCAGGCTGGGCAGTTCCCCCAGCCACGCGGGGATGGCGCCGTCGAGCTGGTTGGATTGCAGGTGGATTTCCCGAAGCTGCGTCCATCCGATTCCGCTCGCCGGCAGCGGTCCCGTCAACTGGTTCCGGGAGAGATCGAGCCACTTCAGACTCCCCAGGTTGCCCAGACCGGCCGGGAGAGTTCCACTGAGTTGGTTGCCCCGCAGATCTAGATCCTCCAGGTTGGCCAGGTTGCCGAGTTCCGAGGGAATGGGGCCATACAGCCCGCCGGTCGGGAAATCAGGCGCCCCGGAGTGACTGAGGTTCAACCGGCGCAGGCTGGCCATGCCGCCGAGGGCGGCCGGGATCTGGCTGACGATGCGGTTTTCTGACAGATCCAGATCCTGGAGCCATTGCAGCTGGCCCAACTCGGCCGGCAAAGTGGTTAGAAAGTTACCCCACATCCGCAGGTCTTGCAGCATCGTCAATTGGCTGATCTGCGACGGCAGCGGACCCACCATGTTGTTGACTTCCATGTGCAGTGACGTCACATGCAGCCTGTCAGCGCTGCAGTCCACGCACTCCCAGTCGCATTCGGTGCCCCAGTTGCTGAAGTCGTCCGGATTCTCGCCCATTCCCTTCCAACCGGATTTCATTCGCCATGCGTCTCCGTTGGTACTGGTGTACAGGGCAATCAGCGCCTCCCGCTCCTCGATGGGGATTTTGGGATCGTCGGCTGTCTGTCCGATGGTCAGACAGCCGGACGAGCTAGCCGGTGAATCTGCCGCTGTTCCTGCGCCATCGCCTGTGCCGCTTCCGCGGGCACCTTCGCGTACGGCCAGCGTGCGGAGCGGTCTCGATCCATCCTGTCCGGCGAGAGGGGCCTTCAGGCGGAGCACTCCCGCCGCGGCATCCAGTACCAACGGGTCGCGGGAGCAGGGACCTGCCCGGAGGAGCTCCGACCGACCGTCCTTCTCCCGGCGGTGGCGGTCCAGGAACAGGTATCCCAGCCGCAGGCGGTCGCCGAACAGGGTGACCCGCGCGGTGTCCCGCTCCAGCCGGAGCCGGATCCGCCCGTCCACCCACTCCCCGGGCACGACTGCCCGCACGCGGGCGTCGGAGGCGGCGACGAGACGTAGCGGGAGCTCCAGGTCGCCGACCGCCAGTCGGTCCCGTTCCAGGTCCCAGCGGGCCAGTACCTGCGACTCCGGCACGTCGCCGGAGGGGTAGGTCACGATCCGGCCCTCCCAGTCCATCCACTGGGGGAACGTCATCCCGCCGATCTCCAGGTACACCGGCGTCCAGCCGTCGGCGGTGGTCTTGTACCACTCCGCCGACAGCTCCAGGCCGAGCGCCGGATCGATCCGGAAAACCTGAGGCGACGGGACGGTGACCGGGGAATCACTCGCGATGGAAGCGAAACAGAGAATGCAACAGCAGAAAAACACGGCCACGAGCCCTCGCACATGGTTGAAAATTCTGCCCATAAAAAACTCCGTGGTGTATGATTCCCTTATCCGGTACCCTTCTGCAACGAAGTTAACAAGCACACTGGGTTGGACTCTTAAAGTTCCGTTCATTGGGTAATCTCATTGGGTGACGATCCGATCGGGCCATTCCCGTCCAATCTCAACCGGAAGCCCTGGGACCAATCTTCGTTCGGTATGACACCGCACCAGGCACCTTCACCTCCTGGGCTTCCCAGCCATCCGTAGTTGTGATGCCAATTCGGCCCGCCGGTGGCGTTGTAGATGGCAATCAAGGCGTCTCGTTCGGAAGAGGGGATATTGGCCTGTAGCGGGGCGCCGGCGGCCACGCCAAACAGCAGAATGATGAACATCCGGGCAATTCGCACCATGGAGCCTCCTCGGATTAATAGAGCATCAGGTACAGGTCGCGAAGGCCGACACGACCGTCGCCGTCCAGGTCGGCCTGTTCCGGCGGGGCCAGGAAATTGCCCTCGCCGGGACGGATATTCTCCGCCAGGTAATGCGCCAGGATGAGCATGTCGACGGCGTCCCGCTGCCCGTCCAGGTTGAGATCGCCGGCTACCGGGTCCAGGTTGAGGAAGTGAGCGGTGACGGCGGTGTCCTCGTCCAGGTGCAGCGTCACCGGGTTGATGTTGCCCAGCACGTCGCCCGACCAGGCATCGAACGCGAAGCCCTCCCAGGGGATGGCCCGCGCGATCACGTCCGCGCCGGCCCAGTAGGCGTGCCGGCCGGGAGCCGGCTCGGTCAGGCCCCCGGCCGTCGTGTTCAGCTCCAGGGTGTGGACCTCCGGCGCCGAGGCCGGATCCAGGGGATCGGTCCCCCGTTCCAGTTCCAGGGCGTCGGAAAATCCGTCCCCGTCCGTGTCCCAGGCGATGGGGCTGGTCTCGCCCTCGTCCATCAGCCCGTTGCCGTTGGCGTCCTCCTGGCTGTCCGCCAGCCCGTCGTGGTCCCGGTCCAGCATCAAGTCCACGGACCGGATGATGCCCGTGGCGAACGTGCCCGGGCCGGCCAGCGGCGTCGACAGCTCCCGGCCGTCCAGCGACACGTCCGGCATTTCCTCCCAGACGTGCAGCTCCGGGTCGTACCGGACGATGGTCATGGCGGGCAGGTCGGCTTCCGGGAAGCCGGCGCGCTCCAGGTCGCTGTCCGTGACCGTCAGCACCAGCCGGCTGCCCGGCGGCAATTGGGTCACTTCCTGGTTTTCCCCGTCCCGGACCACCAGTGCGACTGTCTGTCCCACCAGGCTTAGATACCGGGTCAGCCCCTCCTGCTTCAGGGTTGCCCGCACCCGCCGGTTGGTCACGATGCCGGTTTTCTCGAAGTATGCCTGGGGATCCCCCACGGCTTCCACCTTGACATTTTCCTTCAGCCACAGCGTCGTGTACCGGGCGGCGGCCGGCTGGCTGACGCCCGCTTCGGTCGTGGCCCCGCCGCCGCTGAGTTCGATCTTGGAATCGTACAGGTAGGCGCCCAGGGTCAGGCCGGTGGCTTCTTCCGGCAGCTCGATCCCCCCCGCGGCCTGTCCGTCGGGCGCGGTGAAGGCCACCCGGCCCGACCCTTGGACTGGCTGGGTCAGTACAGAAATGTAGTTTTTCAGGTTGTCATGGATGACATCCAGGCTGTTGCCCAACAGTTCCCGGAACATGAGGAGGAAAAAGTCCAGGTTGGGCTGGGCGCCATAATCCTCGTACTGTTTCCGCACGAAGTACTGCCCGTCGTAGAGCACCGCCTCCGACGTGTCCTGTTCCACCTCTCCGCCCAGGCCGGCCTTGATGTTCAAGCTCAGTTCCAGCCCCACTCCTTCCGAGAGGGAGATGGGCAGGTCGAAATCGAGTTCGGCCCGCCGGCCCCGCCGGACTTCCACTTTCCGGCTCAAGGCCTTGGCGTGCTCCCGGCCCTGGGTGGCGGCCTTGAGATGGTCCAGGGTGTCATAGGCGTCCTGGGCCAACTGGCTCACGCCCGCCATCATCTCGCCACCCTGGCCGCTGGCCCAGTCATGCACCTCTTTCAGGGAGAGACCCGGATACAGGCCGAGGAAATCCATGAGATCCGGGTTCTTCACTTCCCAGGTCACCCGGTACCCGGTGTAGGTCGCACTGGAGAAAAACAGCCACGGATTGGCGGCCTGCTGGCTCACTTCCGCCTTCAACGCCAGCGATTCCACCTGGTTGGCCGAGTTCACCACGGCTTCATATCCCAGTTCGCCGGACAAGGTGTAGTCGGTGGGCACGTCCTTGCCGAGATGGCAGGCCGCGACCATCGGCAGCAGGTTGAAGCTGCCCCCCGCCGCCGTGCCCACGGCGAGGGAAAACGTCCTGCCGCGGTTGGCCAGGTCCGTCTTGATGCCGGCCTTGACCGCCCCGGCGATATTGCCGGCAAGCCACAGCTGGGGGATTCTGATGTTCACCGCCGACAGGCTGCCTTCCAGGCTGTAGCTGGTTTCCTGGCTGCTGAAAAAGGTGTGGGGCCAGAAGAACTTGGTGGGGTACGTCCGCCGCTGCAGCCACTGGTCGCAGGCGGAGTCGATGACCCGCCCCAGCGTGCCCACCCCGCCGCCGACCCCCAGCAGACGGGCCAGGGCGCCGGTGATGGCCACCTGCCGGGCCACGGGCAGAAATTCCCGCTGGTTGAAGTCGATCTCGAAGGTGGAAGACAGGCCGGCTTTCAGGTTGAGGGCCGGCCCGGTGACGTCATGCAAGGGAAACTTGAGCTCGATCAGGGATCCCTCCGGCGCCAGGCCGGCATTGAACTGATAGGAGAGCTGGTTGTAGACCGAGTTCTGGTCCTGCACCAGCTTCATCTGGATCCCCAGTTCTCCCCCCACCCCGAGGTTGGCGGTGGAATAGGACGCCTGCAGCGGCCCAACCTCGGCGCCGGCGCTGCCCAGACTCCCGCTCATGCCGGCGCTGCCGGTGAAGTGAAAGGAGGAGGACCGCTGGTAGCGCTGATCCTCCACGATGACCTCGAAGTCCAGGTCATGGCTGACCAGGGTATAGCTCTTCAGCGTCTGGTCCTCCTGCCGGATCTTCAGCTCGCTAGGGAACGTGAAGTGGACCCGGGTGCCGGGCGGGAACCAGGCTTCCTCAAAATCGATACTCACTCTCAGGATGCCCCCGTCGATGGGCTCCTCGGCGCTCACCCGCTTCTCCGCATCGTCTTCCACGCCGGTGACGTCCACGATCTCCGCCTGATAGTAGATCATCGTGATGTCGGCATCGGCGTTTGCCTGCAGGACGAAATCCTCCACCGGTCGCGGGGTGACGAAGTCGCCGTCCTCGTCCTTCAGGTAGTAGTACCGCACCAGGGTCCCGTTCTGATGCAGGCGGTTGGACTCCCCCCCCCGCGGTGTGATGTCGGGATGGATCTCCGACAGCCACCAGGCATCGCTCAGAGTCGCCTCGGCCCACTCGCTGCGGACCAGGTTGGCGTTGTCGGGGCAGGCTTCCGTGTAGGTCCGCACCAAGAAGCGGTTGGTCAGCGGTTTATCCTGGTTCCACTGCGGCGGCTGGAACGACGTGATGGCCTTGTCCTCCACCACTCCGCTGAACACGAACGCCTCCATGGAATCGTCCTTCCAGTAGATCTCGTAGCCGCCCAGGTCGCTCTGGTAGGCGACGGGGTCCCAGGTCAGCGCCAGCTCCCCGTCCTGGACGTGCCAGTGCGTCTCTGCCGGCGCCACGGTCTGGAAATCGTAGAAAGGTTTTAAGGAGCCATAGCTTCGAGAATCAATGAAGGAGCGCAGAGTATCGTCCGCCGTGAGAGCATTACGGGTCAGGTTGAACCAGCAATTGGTGAGTTGCATGAATGTGACGGGCATTTGTCCGGACAGCAGGTTGGAACTCAGGTCGAGCATCTGTAGTTGTGTCAGATTGCCGAGCTGGGAGGGAATGGCGCCACTCAAAGAGTTATGATCCAGATAGCAGCTCTCAAGATTGGCAAGGTGGCCGATTTCAGAGGGGATTGTGCCGGAAAAATTATTATGTCCCAGTGTCAGCTCCGACAGATTTATCATTTGCCCCAACTGGGGGGGGAGCGATCCGTCCAGATAGTTATGCGACAAATTCAAACGGGACAAGGCACTCAGTTTTTCAATTTCCAGAGGAATCGGTCCCGTGAGCAAGTTACCCGACAGATCCAATCCAACCAAGGCGGTCAGGTTTCTGATCTCAGCCGGAATTGAGCCGATGAGCTGATTGTTGCCGAGATGCAGAGTGGTCAAGTGGGGGAGGTTCCAGAAAGTGGAAGGGATGGTGCCGCTGAGCTGGTTATTTTCCAAGACCAAATACTCAAGTTTGGTCAGATTTCCTATAGTGGAAGGGATTTCTCCATTTAGGGTGTTCCCACCACAATTAAGTTCTTCCAAGTTTGATAGTTGGCCGACGGAATCCGGTATGGAAGCACTGAAATTATTAACTCCCAACCGAATCGATGTCAGCTGTGTCATCCCCCAAAGTCCATCCGGTAGAGTCCCTTCCAGATGGTTGCCCGTAAAGTCGAGGAATTTTAGATTGACCAATTGTCCAATGGCGGCCGGGATCTGCCCCTCGATTTCATTTCCCCCCAGTCCCAGATACCGCAATGATCGCAGATTGCACAAGTCCACCGGGATCTGGCCTGAGATGTGGTTGTCCCGCAGAAATAGTGTTTCCAGATTGGATAGCTGGCCGATAGACGCGGGCAGTGGACCATCCAACAAGTTTCCAAGCATCCACAATTCGGTGAGTCCGCTCAGGTTGCCGATGCTGTCCGGAATTGGGCCGCTGATGTTATTGTTATATAACTGAAGTTTCCCGAGGTAAGGGAAATCGCCGATTTCCACCGGGAGGGATCCCACCAGATTGTTCCCATGAAGGTCGATTCCGACCACATGGTCCTCGCCGTTGATGTTTTCGCCATAGACCCCGTACCAGCCCGCAGATCCGTCGTGGCCGATTTCAGTCCCCCAGGAGTTGAACTGACTGGGATCAGACAAATCCCGCCAATTCCGATTGTACGTCCAATGGTCGCCGTCGGTGGCCAGGTAGAGGGCGATCAGGGCGTTGCGCTCGGACTCGGGGATCTTGGCCTGCAGGGTGGCGCCGATACCCATCCCCAGCATCAGGAGCACGCTCAGGCGAACAGTCCATTTCATTCGGAACCTCAAGGCAAACGGGATGTCCAGCAGAATGCACGACGGTTGCCAATTGTCACGAAAGGGCCGGCCGGCCCAATGAGCGGTCCGGTACGAGAAGGCGGGGGCACCATCCACAGCGGGAGAGACGGATCCCCAAGGCCGGGGTGGACGAGGGGCGCTTCGCCCGGAACCGGCGGGCCGGGCAGTCTGGAAAACATGGGTATCAACCCGGGTTGATAGTGGACAGTTGCTATGAATGGATGTATATAGTGTTTGTTCCTTACATTTCAGCGGGTCGGGACGGGGCCGGATGCGCTACTTGCTTTACTACCACCGGGGTTTCATCAAGAAATTCCCCCTGCCGGGCGGGCCGGTGGTCATCGGCCGGGGCGCGGGCTGCGACCTGGTCGTGGACGACGGCGGCCTGTCCCGCCGGCACTGCCAGGCGGAGGTTTACGAGGACCGGCTGCTGGTGCGCGACCTCAGCTCCCGCCACGGCCTGTGGGTGGACGGCGTGGCGGTGGGCGAGGCGGCGATCCGCCTGCAGCACTCCTTCGTCCTGGGGGACACCGAGTTTTTCTTCCTGCGGGGCGACCGGCGCGAGTTCGAGGTGAATCCCGAACTCACCGGCATCCTGGCCTCCATCCCCCGCCGGCGGCGGCCCGAGTCTCCCGAGTCCGACACGGACGACGCCGGCGACCGCTACCACCCGCTGCTCCAGACCCTGGCCGCCCGGGCCTTCATCTCCGCCGATCCCGAGGACCTGCTGTGGGATTGTCGGCGGGAGTTGGCCCGGCTGGTGCCCCAGGGCAGCCTGATGCTTTGCCGGAATGGCCGTCGGAAGGTGCTCTTCGACCATCAGTCGCTGTCGGCGGCGGAGCAGGAGCAGGTGGCCGAGGCGGCCGCCCCCGTGGGGCGCCGGTTGGAGGCGGGCGAACGGCACCTGGATTGCATCGCCCTGGTCATTCATCATCCCTCCCCCGGCTGGCGGCTGATCTACGCCTGTCCCGCCGGCGCCTGGCGGGAGGGATCGCGGCTGAATGCCTTTCTGGTGAAGCTGGGCCAACTCATGGAGATGAACGCGCGACTCGCCACCACCGACCCGCTGGAGCTGTACCGGCCCGAGTACGTCTTCCACGAGGACGGTCTGGCGCTGGTCGGCTGCAGCCGGGCCATGCGGCGCCTGGTGGCCACGGTCCGCCGCGTGGCCGTCAAGCAGCGGCACGTGGTCCTGCTGGGCGAGACCGGCACCGGCAAGGAGCTGGTCGCCCGGATGATCCACCAGCTCAGCGGCCGCCGGCGCTACGTGGCGGTGAACTGTTCCGCCATCCCCGCCCCGCTGCTGGAGAGCGAGATGTTCGGCCACGAGGCCGGCGCGTTCACCGACGCCCGCCGGCGCAAGATCGGCAAGCTGGAGGAGGCCTCCGGCGGCACCCTGGTCCTGGACGAGATCGGCGAGATGTCGCCGGAGATCCAGGCCAAGCTGCTGCGGGCCATCCAGGAGAAGAGCGTCACCCGCCTCGGCGGCAACGAGCGCATCCCGGTGGACCTGCGGATCATTTCCATCACCAACCAGGACCTGTACCAGCGGGTGCGCGAGAAGCGCTTCCGGGAGGACCTGCTCTACCGGCTGCGGGTGCATGAATTGACGGTTCCGCCCCTGCGCGAGCGGCCCGAGGACATCGAACCGCTGGTGATCTTTTTCACCGGCCGCTACGCCCGGGACGGCGGGCTGATCCCGGGCGGATTCTCGCAGACGTTCCGCGACCGGATGCTGCGGTACCGGTGGCCGGGCAACGTGCGGGAGCTGGAGAACGAGATCGCCCGCATCCTGGACACCATCGACGACCACGAGCTGATCAGCGACCATCACCTCCTGCCCCGGATCCTGGAAGAATCCCGCGGGCCGTCCCAGCCGGTGGCGGCGGCCTCGCTGCGGGGCCGGATGCAGGGAGCTGAGCGCCGGGAGCTGGAGGAGCTGCTCCGGCAGAGCGACGGGAACAAGTCCAAGGCCGCCCGCCATCTGGGGATGAGCTACCAGGGTTTTCTGAAAAAACTGAAGCGGCTCGGCATCGGCTGAGGGAGGGCGCGGATCCCGGTGAGCCTCCGTATCCTCTTTCGCTCGTTTCGTTCCCACCAGCGAAGGGTTTCTTCACTTCTTACCGACTCCGGTTTCGCCGCCCCGGTCGCCAGCCGGCGGCGGGGGGCGGGTTGCCGCGGCCTGCTGGCGGGGCTGATCATCATCCTAGGCGTCCCGGCGGCCGGCGGCGTCCGGTTCGAGCACCTGCCGCCGGCGGCGGGGTTGTCCCAGGGCAGCGTCAATTGCGTCCTGCAGGACCGGCGCGGCTTCCTCTGGATCGGCACGCAGGATGGCCTGAACCGGTATGACGGCTACGAGTGCCTGGTGTTCCGGGCGGACCCGGACGATCCGCGGGCGCTGGCCGACGGTTTCGTGCGCTGCCTGGCCGAGGACGCCGACGGCAGCTTGTGGGTGGGGACCGAAAGCGGCGGATTGCACCGCCTCGATCCGCGGCGGGGCGTGTTCCGGCGGTTCCTGGCGCCGGAGGGCGGCAGCAGCGGCCTGCCGGTCCGGCGGGTGGTGGCCCTGCTGCCCGGTGGGAACGGGCGACTCTGGGTGGTGGGCGCCGCGGCGGTGTACTGGTGGGATCCGCCGGCGGGACGGTTCCGGGAGTGCCCGCTGGCGAAGTGGGGATGGCGCCCGGCCAAGCCGCCGCGTTTCCTGGCCGCCGCCCGGGACCGCGCGGGGCGCCTGTGGCTGGGCACGGGTGAACATGGGCTGGTGGAACTCAATCCCCGGGAACAGCGGCTGGTGCTTCACGGAGAGAAACAGCCTGCCGGCCGTCCCACGCCCCGGGCCCTCCAGTCCGTGGCCCTGGACACCGCCGGCCTGGTCTGGACCGGCGGCAACGGCGGATTGTTCACCTTTGATCCGGACCGGCGCCGGTGGCGCCGAGTCCCGGTCGCGGCGGAGAATCCGCCCGATATCCCGGAGGAGGAAGTCCTGACGGTTCTGCCGGAAGGGGCGCGATCCGTCTGGGTCGGCACCCGTGCCGGCCTGGTCTGGCTGGACCCGGACGGCGAGGCCCGGCAACGGTGGCGGCACGATCCGGGGAATGCGGAGTCCCTGGCTGATGATACCATCCTGTCCCTGGGCCGGGACCGGAGCGGCATTCTCTGGATCGGGACGCTGTTCGGCGGGCTGGACCGCTGGGATGCCCGCAGCCGGCCGTTCGACACGGTCCCGATCGGAACTCCCGGATCCGGCGGCCCCGCGGCGGACCGAGTCATGGCCGTCCGGCGGGAACTGTCGGGCGAGCTCTGGGTGGGCACCTGGGGCGGCGGGTTGAACCGCCGAGACGCCGCGACCGGTCGATGGGAGCGGATTCGCTCCCTGCCCGCGGATATCGATGCCCTGCTGCGGGACCGCCAGGGGGTGCTCTGGGTCGGCACCCGGGAGGCCGGCCTGTACCGGCTCTCCGGCGACGGCCGCGGCTGGCGCCGCTATGCCGAGGACGAACCCGGCAACCGCTTTCTGCCCTGCAACCAGGTCAACGCCCTGGCCGAGGACGGCAAGGGGAGGATCTGGGTGGGCGCCGGCGACGGGATATTTCGAATCCGGCCCGGGGATGGAAAGCCGGCGCGCCAGCGGCTGCCCCTGCCGGCCGAGCTGTGCGTGGTGCAGGCGATTCTGGCGGACCGGCGGGACCGGCTCTGGGTGGGCACCCTTTCGGGCGGCCTGGTGCGCCTGGATCCGGACGGCGGGATCCGGACGTACCGGCGGCGGGCCGGCCAGGTGGAAGGGCTGAGTTCCGACTCCATCTGGTGCCTGCACGAGTCGGCGGCGACGCCCGGGCGGATCTGGATCGGCACCAACGGCGGCGGACTGAACCGCCTGGACGCCGATCGCGGCTCCTGTCGGGCGTACACCGTCCGGGACGGTCTGCCGGACGACGTGATCTATTCCATCCTGGAAGACGGGGCCGGGCGGCTGTGGCTGGGCACCAACCGCGGCCTGGCCCGGTTCGATCCCCGCTCGGGGGAGGTGCGGACCTTTGGCGTTGAGGATGGCCTGCAGGGCGTGGAATTCAACCGCAACGCGGCGTTTCGGGCGGCCGGCGGCGAGATGTGGTTCGGGGGGATTCGCGGCCTGAACCGGTTCGATCCGCGCACGATCACGGACAATCCCTACCGGCCGCCGGTGGTCCTCACGGCGATCCGGCTCTTCGACCGGGTCCTGGTGCCGCCGTCGCAAACGGGCGGATTGGCGGAACTCCGGCTGCGGCACGACCAGAATTTCCTTTCGATCGGATTCGCTGCCCTCAACTTCACCCATTCCGATCGGAACCGGTATGCGTACCGGCTGAAGGGATTGGATCCGGACTGGGTGCAAGCCGGCACGGATCGGCAGGCGCAGTACACCGCGCTCGACCCGGGCCGGTACGAGTTCGAGGTCAAGGCCGCCAACAACGACGGGGTATGGAATCCTGCGCTGGCCCGGCTGGCCCTGGTGATCGAGCCGCCCTTTTGGCGGACATGGCCGTTCCAGGTCTCCGGGGTTCTCCTGTTCATGATGGCATCCTACTTCGGGATTTCCGTGGTTCGGAAATACCTGGTGCTGGTGGCCTTCTGGCGCCGGCAGGTCACCGTCGGGCCGTACCGTGTCCAGGAGGTTGTCGGCCGGGGTGGAATGGCCATTGTCTATCGGGCAGTGCATGCCTTGGACAAGTCGAAGGTGGTGGCGCTCAAGGTGACCAAGCCGGAGGAGGCGACGGACGAGGGGAAGCAGCGGAGGATCCGGACCGAGGCGGCCGTCATCGACCAGTTGGATCATCCCCACGTGGTGCGGATCCTGGAGCGCGGGGAGCACCACGGCCGCTCCTACATCGCCATGGAACTGCTCGAGGGGCGGACCCTGGCCGAGGCGCTGGCCGACGGCGCCCTGGAACTGCCGGCGGCGCTGTCCGTCAGCCGGCAGCTGGCCGAAACGCTGGCCATGCTGCATGCCCGGGGGATTCTCCACCGGGACCTCAAGCCCGCCAACATCATGCTGGTGGCCCGGCCGGCCGAGCCCCACTTTGTGAAGCTGCTGGATTTCGGGCTGGCCCGCGTTCCCTACCAAAGTCGGATGACCGAATCGGGAGCGCTGGTGGGCACGCTGCGCTACATGAGCCCGGAGCAGGTGGCGCGTTCGGAATGCACACCCGCCGGCGATGTCTACAGCCTGGGGGTGGTGAGTTACGAGATGGCGACCGGCCGGGAACCGTTCCTCGGCGAGACCACTATGGACATCATGAAGCAGATCCTGGAACAGGATCCGCTGCCCCCCCGCCGGCTGCGGCCGGAGATTTCCGAAGAATGGGAGGTCTTGATCCTGGCCATGATGGCCCGGGATCCGGCCCGGCGGCCCACCGCCGCCGAAGCGGCGGCGGCGCTGGCACGAATCTTGCAAATTCTATCCTGACGCCGGCAGGGCGGATGCCCGGATCGACCGAGCCGGAGATCCCGTGAGAGCGAGGGTCGGATCCGGCGGTGCCGGCGGACACCACGACGTGGGGAGGTACTTCATGGGAATGCATCGTGTCGTCACCGGCAGCAGTCTGTTTCTGGCGATGATGCTGGCTGGACTGGCCGCGGCGTCGGGGCCGGTTCACCTGAAGCGGGTGGCGGTGGTGGATCCTGCATACGGCCTGGACGCGCACTTCTTCCTGATTCCTGCCGACTGGACGATGGAGTCGCAGATTTCATACAATCCGGCTCCGTCGCTGTCGCTCAACAGCGTGGTCCACATCCATGACCGGCCGGGTCTCACCGGCGTGTTGATGTTGGGGGGAGAATCCGCCTATGCCTGGGGCAGTGGTCCCGTCTGGGACATGTTTGTGAACGGCGGTGCGGGAAACGGCATGTACCAGGGGCGGCGCGTCCTGGCGCCCCTGTCTCCGGAGGAGTACCTTCGGCAGATCTGCCTCCCCACGTTTCAGCGCCTCTATCCCGGCTTCCGGTTGATCGAGGTCCGGCCCGACCCGCAAACCGTGGCCCTCTACCAGCTCAGTCAACGTGCCCTCGGCCTGCAGACAGCGATGGCCGGGGCCGGCGTCCGGATGGAGTACCAGGCGGTGGCCTTCAAGGGATCGGATCGACGGGGCGGCCAACCTGTTGAGATGGAGGGCACCCTCCTGCTGACCTACGGCTACGCCAGCGGGGATGGCGTGAACACGTCCTGCACTTGGGGACTCACCGCCCTGCGACTGTATTATGCCGGCCAGGGACGGCTGGTGTCGACTCTGCCGCTGCTCCGGAGCATCGTCCGCAACGGCCGGATCAATCCGCGGTGGTACATCCGTATGCAGAACCACCGGCTGCAGGTTTGGCAGATCGCCCGGGACGCCCAGGCGGAGGTCGGCCGGATGCTGGAGCGGATGAACGAATCGGTTCGGGACCGAGATCGGATCTATGCCGGATTCTCCGAGTACATCCGCGGCACTTCGGTGTACCAGAATCCGGAAAACGGCAACTATTATGAGTTAGAAAATGGATACAACAAGGTCTGGTTCGGATCGGGCGGAGACGTGATCTACACGGATAATGACAACTATTCGCCCAATACCGATCCCCGGTTCAACAACCAGAGCTGGGCGGAGGGGCGGCCTTCCCGCTAGGAAGCGTTCTGATGTGAGACCTTCGGTGGGAGCACATGCCCGCACCGGTTTGTTTGCAAGAAGCTGCTCTCGCCGGACGGATCCTTCTCGGGGTGAAGCTTCGCGAATCGTGGTGTCGATTGGCACTCGGAATTCTTTCACGACACTTAACTTACATACTATTTTTGCACCCGAAAATAGCGATTTAAGGTCAAAAAAACAATCATTAATTCTGCCCTCATGCGATGTTGGGCTTGGGGTGGGCCAAAGTTGGTGAGAAATTGGGGCGGGAGAGTCAGCTCAATGGAAGTCGGGCCGGAAAAAGAAATTTAACGGGCTCATCCTCAATAGGGTCGTCCATGATAGAATTATTTGCCTTTTTGGCCTGACTGCCAGCCATGATCACGGCGAGACGGTCGTCCTTGAGGACTTACCGCCAGCTCTGGGAGGTCGTCGGCGGAGTACTTCAGTATGGCGTTGGTGTTGCCTGCGTGAGCGCAGAGAAACCTGTCACCTATCTCGGCCTCTAGTTCCCAAAACCTCTCCACGCCTCGCGAATTCGCGAGCTAAATCCTCAGACACACTTTCTATTTTATGCTCTGGCGATTCATTTCCGATGCAATGCGCAAAACCGTATCTTGGCTTTCGGCAGCCGGTAGCCAGCGATACAACGTTGGGATGGAGACACCGAGGTTTTGGGCCACGTCTCGTGGGGACATGCCATCGGCCAAGAGTTTTCGGGCGGCGTTGACTTTGGTTTCGGTCATGCGGCGCCTTCTCCCCCCTGCCCGCCCCTGCTTTTTTGCTGCCGCCAGGCCGGCGCGGGTGCGCTCCACGATCAGCTCCCGCTCCATTTGGGCCAGGCTGGCCATGACGTGGAAGAAGAACCGGCCCGCCGGGGTCGAGGTGTCGATGCTGTCAGTGACGCTCTTGAAGTGCACGCCCAGCTTTTCGAGATCCCCCACCAGGTCTACCAGCCCCTTCACACTGCGGCCCAGGCGGTCGAGCTTCCACACCACAAAGGTGTCGCCCTGGCGCAGGTGAGACAGCGCATCCTTCAACCCGGGGCGGTCTGCGCGGGTGCCGCTCATCTTGTCGGTGAAGATTCTCTCGCAGCCGGATTTTTCCAGGGCCTCCTGCTGCAGGATCAGGTGTTGGTCCTCGGTGGACACTCGGGCGTAACCGATAAGCATGAGTTTCTCCTTCTCGATTCTCGTCTGCAGTATAGAATAATGAGAATATTATTTCAAGAATGGTTTGTGAGAATGAAAAAGGGGGGAATTGGGTGGGATGCGAGGGATGGGTTTGGTGGTTCTCAAAATCCACCGTTTATGAGTATCTGTCTGTCCCAATATTACTTGGAAGGTTCATCCAGGCGGAGGTTATCACTCTTCAGGGACTGAATCTCTCCGACTGCGCACCCGCTGCCTGAGCTCCCGGAAGGATTCGGCATCCCGATCCATCCGGACCAGCCGCAGCCCCTTGAGCTTGGTGGTCTGGATCAGGCCCTTGCGGGCCCACTTCCAGACCGTGCTCGGATCGATCCCCACCATCTGCGAAAAATCACTGGCGGTCACATACGCTTCGTTATGCAAAGTGATAATCGGATAGCTCATGGGCCGGCACTGTAGCGACCGTCGTCGATATAGTCAAGTTAATTTTAGAATACTTGTCTAAACAGACTAGTTAAGCAACGCTACCGTTGTTTATGCATTTCCAGTACAATGCTGTCCGAGGAGCAACCCAATGGCCCATGCCGAACTGCCCGACAAAGTGCGGGCCCGTGTGTTGAAATACCGCAAGCGCAAGGCAATGACCCAGCGCGAATTTGCCGACGCCACCGGCATTCCCTTGAACATGATCACCAAGCTGGAAAACGGTCGAGCACAGTGGACGCTGGAACGTTTGGAGCAGGTCAGCAAGGCGTTTCACATCCCGGCGCACTTCTGGGTAGCCGAGGACAAGGACCTGGGCGACGACACCGGCATCCTGCGGCTGGTCCAGTCCATGCCCCCGGAACGCCGGCGATCCCTGAAAGGCTTCCTGCAGGCCTTCAAGCTGGCCGACACCAAGATCCTGAACCTGATCGCCCGCCTCCTCCGCGAGCACGGCAAGGAGTGACAAGCGGCCTGCCCAGCTTTCAGGCATTCTGCTAAAACCTCTTGGCTTGATCTTCTTACCCTTTCCGGCCCCCCTTTTTTCACAGCTTTTTCATCAGATCCTGTGGAAGAATGAACCGAAACCAAACACAGGCACGCTCCTTGGCAGATCCCCTGCCCTTCCCTCCGGAAGCAAATGCGAAGGGACTTGAGACTGGCACCCCTCGCCGCCGGGGCGGTGGGAATGTGGAAATCCCGGCAACTCCTCCCGGGGATTTCCAAGCGGCGGTGGGAACGGTGGAAATCCTGACCGGATTTCCACGGTTTCCACGGCCGCGTCATTTCCACGGCCCATTCATCCAGACTACCCGCCATTTTTGCCTGTGGTATGCTGTGCAAGATTCAGTGGCAATCGCCGGTAAGGAGATCATGCGGAAACGAACCTTGGAAGAGGCTCACCCCGACCTGGCGGCCCAGTGGCATCCCACCAAGAACGGCGCCTTGACTCCGGCAGATGTCTCCCCCGGCTCCCGTACCGTTGCCTGGTGGATCTGTTTCCACGACCACGAGTGGTCGACCTCGGTGGGGAACCGCCTCCGTCACGGCTGCCCCTACTGCGCCGGCATGAAGGTGGATAAAGAAAAAAGTCTTGCCGTCCGCTTTCCGGAAATCGCCGCGCAGTGGCACCTGACCCGAAACGGGAATCGGACGCCCGCCCAATTTCTGTGCGGTTCGGGGAAAAAAGCCTGGTGGCGGTGCGCACGAGGCCACGAATGGAACACGTCGATTTACAACCGCGCCATTGGCCGGGGTTGCCCGTACTGTGCCGGGAAGTACGTAACGCCGGAGAAAAGCCTGGCGGCCCGGTTTCCCAAAGTGGCCGCCCAGTGGCACCCGGAGAAAAATGGCGCCCTGACTCCCCGGGATGTCCTGCCCCACTCCTCCCGGAAAGTCTGGTGGCGCTGCGCGGTTGGGCACGAGTGGGAGACTCACGTGGGTCACCGGGTCCGGGGCACTCGATGTCCCTACTGCGCCAGCCGGCAGGTAAACGAGCACAACAGCCTGCAGGCTCTGTTTCCCTCGGTTGCCCGGCAGTGGCATTCCGAGAGGAATGGCACCCTGACTCCGGCCGATGTGTTGCCCGCTGCCAATCGCAAGGTCTGGTGGCAATGTACGGAGGGACATGAATGGCAAACGACGCCCAACATGCGCACCACCCGCGGCACCGGCTGTCCTTATTGCGCCGGCATGAAGACCGTGTTCGAGGAAAGCCTGGCCGGGCTGTTCCCCGCCATTGCCGCCGAATGGCATCCGGTGGCCAACGGACGCCGGCTCCCGGGAGAAGTCTCTCCCGGTTCCAACCGCCGCGCCTGGTGGCTCTGCCCCCACGGCCACGCCTACCAATCCACCATCCGCACCAAGGTCAAAGGGGCCGGTTGTCCGATTTGCATGCAGAGTCGAACGCCGGTGGAATAAAATTTCCTCATCGAGAGACCGCTGCTCCATCTCGACTATCAACCAATGGCAGTCGACGAAGTAAGGCGCATCTATGAGAAGAGCGCTCCTGTCAAGGCAATAAAAAGCCACCACACCCTTCGGTGTGTTTTCGAGGTTGGTTGGTGGCTTCCGAGATCATGAAGCGTTCATTCTCCCGTCATTCGTTCCCCAGCGGCCGGCAACTCTCCCCGGTGGTCGTGGTCGAAGCCCGATCAAACATCTATGCGGGCACGTCAGGCCCATGAGGAGTCATTCGCCCAGCTCCCGGTGAAGGGAGCAGGCGGGGTGTCCAATCAAAGGACGGGCATACTGGCCCACGCGCCTTCCGGACAGCCCCGCTGCGATGCCTGACCGCTCACGGGTGGCGGGGCGCGACGGCGCCGGCCCGGAATCGCCACCCGCCCGCCGGGTTATCGGTCGGATGGATTCAAAGAACTGGGGGCCGATCCGTTCCGGCCGGCGGCGGTCGGGACCGCCGGCCGGTGTGACGCCAGCCGCTGCTGGCCGCGGCGGCGAAACTCGGCGTAATCAATGCCGTCCCGCAACATGATCCAGCCGTGGATCAAGATGCGGCGGGCCAGAGCGGTGGTCGCCGTGGCCTTGCCGCGGCGGTAGGCCAGATTCCGGTAGCTCCGGCCCAGCGCCGGATCCCGCTGGCTGGCCACGTGGGCCGCCTGGCCCAACAGGAACCGCAACAGCTTGGAGCCGCCCTTGCTGATGCCCAGGTAGCGCCGGTGGTCCCCGGAGGACCGTTCCCGGGGGTCCAGTCCCGCGTAGGCCGCCACCTGCCGCCCCCGGGCGAACCGCTCCGCCGGACCCAGCGTATGGACCACCGCCAAGGCGGTCAGCAGGCCAACCCCCGGATGGGTCAACAGCAACGCCACCCGTCGATCGCCCAGCGCCCGCCGGGTCAGCTCCGTCGCCACAGCGTCGATCTGCTGGCTCAGCTGCGCCCGCAGATCCACCAGCACATCCCGCTTCAGGTTCAGCGCCGGACTCCCCAGATCCCGAGCCAGAAGATCCGCCACGAGCTTCGGCCCCAGCCGCCGCTTCCGGACCAGGCCGGCACTGAAGGCCACCGCCTGCAGCCCGTTGCTCGCCATCGTCCGCATCCGGACCAGCTGATGCCGCAGCCGCAGCAGCCCCAGCACCTCCAGACTGGCCGGTTCCGGCCGCCACAGCCGCGGGAACGTGCCGGCCAGCAGCAAGTCCAGAATGTGCTCCGCGTCCCGCCGATCGTTCTTCTGCCGCGGTGGCGCCGTCCGCCGGATCTCCGCCGCGTGGCCATGCCAGACTTCATAGCCCAGCCCTTCCACCAGCCGTTCCCACCACACGCTGCTCCCGCTCGATTCCAGCCCGATCACCGCCGGCGGCTGGCACACCCGCTGGTAGAACGCCCGCACCACTTCCGGATCCTCATGGCGCAACGTCACCGTGTCCGTCTCTCCCGTCTCCAGATTGACCCAACTCACTGTCTCCGTCCTTGGATGAAAATCGACTCCGAGATAAAATGTCATTTGAGCGCTCCTTTCGCTCCATGATCACGGAAGCACCGGGTTGGATTATATCCGGCCCGGTGGAAAGGAGCGCTCTTCTCATCACATCAATGGGGTTCTGAATCTCGGAAACCTCCCCGTTTGTGATATTCTGTGGGCCATCCAGCACGCGGGAGTACCCAGGATCCATGCCAAGACCGACTCTGGCCGATGCCCGTCCGGATCTGGCGGCGCAATGGCACGAAAGCAAGAATGGATCCTTGCGCCCCTCCGACGTCACCTGCGGCATCCCCAAAAAGGTCTGGTGGCGCTGCCCGCAAGGGCATGAATGGGTGGCCCAGATTGTCAACCGGGTCTACGGTCAGGGATGTCCGTTTTGTGCCGGATACAAGACCGCCCCTGAGAACAGCCTGCAGGCCCGGAATCCAGATCTGGCCGCGCAGTGGCACCCCACCCAGAACGGCGCCCTGACGCCGATCGAGATCATGCCGTACTCGTCAAGGAAGGTCTGGTGGCGCTGCCCCCGCGGACATGAATGGCGGGCGGTTGTGGCGGCCCGGTCCCGGGGGCACGGTTGCCCCGTATGCGAGCACCGGCGACCATCCCCGGAGTACAATCTGGCGGTGTGCTTCCCCGAGGTGGCCCGGGAGTGGTTCACGGAACTCAACCTTCCGCTGACACCCGACGACGTCCTGCCCAGCGTCCCGCAAAAGGTTTGGTGGCGTTGCGACAACGGACACGCCTGGCGGACCACCATCAACTCCCGGACTAGCACCCGGCGCACCGGTTGCCCCTTCTGCGCGGGCAAACGGACGGCGTACTTCGACAGCCTGGAGGTGCATTTCCCGCTCGTGGCGGCAGAGTGGCACCCCAAATTGAACGGCCGCCTGAAACCGTCCCAATTTTCACCGAAATCCATTCGGTTATTCTACTGGCGCTGCCCTGCGGGGCACGTATACCGCTGCACGATCCGGAACAAAGTGAAGGGGGCAGAATGTCCGATCTGTTTCCCTGAGATGTTCTGAATGCTGGGCGTCGATTACAGGAGGATCTTGTTTGGGACTCTACCAGCGGGGTCCAGGGGGTATCCCCCTGAAGGGGTCTGTGTGTACAACGTGCACACAAACCCGTATCCTGCACTCGACTGAATCTTCGGCCTCCCGCCTCTCCGAATTCTGATTTCTTCGGTGGACGCCATCGCGGGTGGGTGGGTGGCAGGAACCGCGTCGGCGGATCTCCCCGCCCTCGAGGACGACCGGAGGGAGGAGGACTAGGCGGGGCGATCCGCGGCGCACTCCTCGAAGGGGGCGAAGGCGGGCGGTGAAACATGAATGTCGTGGCGCTCTCATCTGCAAAACGAATCGCCCGGTGATTCCTTTTGCGAACGAAGTTGACGGATGAATCATCGAGGCTTTCAAGTCAGGGGAGTCCGAGGGGATCGCATTCCCTCGGCGGGGGAACGGGGGCGGCGCCCCCGGTCAAAAAAAGGGGTATTCAGGCCAGGGGCCGGATGAGATCGTGGCTTTTAGGGCAATTGTGGGCCTCACCTTTGCGGCCGGGCGCAAAAAACCGAAAAGCCCGGATCGCTCTGGGCTTTTCGGTTCTTAGTGAGCCGCCTCAAAACTGGATTTCGGCGGCGGTGTCGGTCGGGGGCTGCGGCGTCTCCACAGGCTGCTTGGGCTCCAGGATCTTGAGGTCGTGGATCACCACCTCGGTCCGGCTGT